>NZ_JBHRXJ010000001.1:0-487428 GCF_042648425.1 Paracoccus mangrovi
CGAAGGCGCCCCCTGCCGTTCCGGGATCGTCGGTCAAGCCACCGCGAAACACAAAGGGGCGGCAATCTGCCGCCCCTTTCCCGTCATTGCATGGTTTGTGCCCGGTTATTCCACCTCCAGATCACTGACGTCGGAGATTAGGATGCTGTTTGCGGTAGATTTCAGAAATTTAGAGTACCGCGCCCCTTCCCTTTCCGCGTCAGCACGAAACTGGACCTCACCCAGGCCAGCCCTATCCGCAGCCCTTTTTATACCCTTTATCAGCTTTTTTCGATGCTCAAAGTTCGAAAGCGGCCCCACCTCTGCAAACAATCGCAGCCGACCCTTCATCCCATCAGCATCTTCGTAAAGCTCAAACCAGCAGATTAGCGGATATCTGGCCCACCAACTTTCACACCCCTCCCAGATATCGATCTTATCTTTTCCGCCCAGAGGCTTTCGCCACGAAACAGGTATAAAGCTGTATTGATGGTCGCTGTTCCAGCTATACATGTACTGCGCGCCATCAATCTCGACCTCATCACCATATTCAAGATCGCTACCGAAGAGACTTTCCGCCGCCATAGTGAATTCCGTTACGGCGCCATGTTCCATGATAAAGTTCAGGACCTTCTTATGCTTCCGGTACAGCTGCTTGGCCAAAATTTCCATTTTCATCTGCTCTTCATTCATACCGGCTGCGTCCTTAATGATCTCGAGGTAATGGCTGATAAATTGCCTAACCTCAGGCGCAACTTTGACACCACCATCCGCCATAAGGGCATCAAGAATATTACAAATATCTTCATAGCGGAGCGAAACGTAGTCATCCCCAACATTCTCGTCGGGATCCTCTTCATGCAACGTCAGGAAAATCCCTCGATGCTTGAGGGTAAGTCCCGCATCTTCTGCTTCGCCCTTTGCATGATCAAGATAGCGTTTCAGTTGCCCGTTGTGCTGTTTGCTGTGGAACTTGTTCTCGATAACGAATGCCCAACCGTTGCCAGGCGACGTGACAAACAAGTCGATGTTATGCTTTTCACGGCGAATTTCCGCGTCGCGCAGATCCGCTTGCGCCACATCAAGCGCGGATGGTTCACGCCGTACGCTTTGTCGGCGGAGCGCCTGTGACAAAAAAGCACGCAAGAACCTATCGTCAAATCCATGCGTTTCCACGGGATCCAGAAGCCACGCCAGAATAGCAGAGTGGCGGATTTCCATGTGCTCCATTCGCATCACGCGGATCGGGTTGAAACGATTGAGATAACCGGACACTCGCTCCAAATCCGCATTGTTGACGAAGCAATCTTCAAAAGCCTCCAGATCCGGAAGATCATGCGCCGTCATTGCACTGCTCTCACCTTCGTCGTCATCTTCGTATAGAGGCTGAACAGGTGTTCCAGCCGTTCGGTGTCGTTGCGGAAGCGGCGGCCGATGTAGATGCGTTCGAGGGTCTCATCGTTGCGGTCGTGGGCGGCGCGGAGGTTGTCGGGCATCTTTTCGGGGTCGTAGAGGTCGGCGATGGTGGCGGGGAAATGCGCCGTAATATCGCTGGGAAGGCAGATTGCTTTACGAAGCACCCGTTGGCAACTGTTTCGATGTTGCGACGAGGTTGTTGGGTGCGCAAGCACTTTATACTTGATAGGTCCGGCGTTTCTGTAGAGTTTGGTTTAAGCTAAACTCTGCCTGCTGCCCCTACAGCCTCCCGAGCAGGCTCGTCAGAACCCTTTTCCAAAAGGCTCTAACCACCTCAGCGCCCGTTCCTTCACACCATCATTTCCTTGGTCGCCGTCAGCTTCAGCTCGGGCTGATCACGCTCGACCCGATCAATGTCCCATTGCAGCCGCGTCAGATAGACCAGATCGCCGTCATGATCCTGCGCCATGTGCTGTTTATTGGTATTTGCGAAGGCCTCGACCTTGTCCTTGGGGCCGGACAGCCAGCGGGCGCTGGTGAATTGCGTCGGCTCAAAGCGCACCGGCAGGCCGTATTCGATCTCGATCCGGCTGGCCAGAACCTCGAACTGCAACGCCCCCACGACGCCGACGATAAAACCCGAGCCGATCATCGGCTTGAAGACCTTGGCGGCGCCCTCTTCGGCGAATTGCATCAGCGCCTTTTCCAGATGCTTGGCCTTCATCGGGTCGCCCGCGCGCACGGTCTGCAAAAGCTCGGGCGCGAAGCTGGGGATGCCGGTGAAACGCAGCCCCTCGCCCTCGGTCAGCGCATCGCCGATACGCAGCTGGCCGTGGTTCGGAATGCCGATGATATCCCCGGCCCAGGCCTCATCGGCCAGTTCGCGGTCGGCGGCCAGAAACAGCACCGGGTTCGACACCGCCATCGGTTTTTTCGACCGCACATGCAAAAGCTTCATGCCGCGTTCGAAATGCCCGCTGGCCAGCCGCACAAAGGCCACACGGTCGCGGTGCTTGGGGTCCATATTGGCCTGAACCTTGAAGACGAAACCGGTCACCGGCTTTTCCTCGGGGGCGATCTCGCGCTCGGCGGCATTCTGGGGCTGCGGCCCGGGGCCGAATTCGCCGATGCCGGTCATCAGCTCCTTGACGCCGAAACTGTTGATCGCGCTGCCGAACCAGATCGGGGTCAGATGCCCCTCAAGAAAGCTTTTGCGATCAAAGACGGGCAGCAATTCGCGCGCCATTTCCAACTCTTCGCGCAGCTTGGCCAGAAGGTCGGCGGGGACGTGATCGGCCAGCCGGGGATCGTCAAGGCCGCTGATCTGGATCGATTCCGCCACCTTGTTGCGGTCGGCGCGGTCCATGATTTCCAGCCGGTCGTGCAAAAGGTCATAGGCGCCGATGAAGTCGCGGCCCATGCCGATGGGCCAGCTGACCGGGGCCACATCGATGGCCAGGTTTTCCTGAATCTCGTCGATGATCTCGAAGGTATCGCGGCTTTCGCGGTCCATCTTGTTACAGAAGGTCAGGATCGGCAGATCGCGCAGCCGGCAGACCTCGAACAGTTTGCGGGTCTGGGATTCGACCCCCTTGGCGCCATCGATGACCATGATCGCCGCATCCACGGCGGTCAGCGTGCGATAGGTATCCTCGGAAAAATCGCTGTGGCCGGGCGTGTCGACAAGGTTGAAACGATATTGCCCGAACTCAAAACTCATGGCCGAGGCGGAAACCGAGATGCCGCGATCCTGCTCCATCTTCATGAAGTCCGAACGCGTGCGCCGCGCCTCGCCCTTGGCGCGGACCTGTCCGGCCATCTGGATGGCGCCGCCGAAAAGCAGGAACTTTTCGGTCAGGGTGGTCTTGCCGGCGTCCGGGTGCGAAATGATCGCAAAGGTCCGGCGGCGGGCGATTTCGGGCGAAAGATCGGGACGATTGTTCATGCCCGGCCCTTTACCCTGCGCCGCGCGCGGCCTCAAACGAATTGTTCGCGCATCAGCCGTTCTTCCAGCCCGTGACCGGGGTCGAACAGCAGACGGTGGCTGATCGAGGTCTCGGACCGGATCTCGACCCAGAGGACAGAGTTGACGCCGCGCGAATCGGCATCGGCCATGACCGGGCGCTTGTCGGGTTCCAGCACATCAAAGCGCAGCGTCGCCGTGCTGGGCAGGATCGCCCCCCGCCAGCGCCGCGGCCGAAAGGCGGCAATCGCCGTCAGCGCAAGCACATCCGTGCCCAAAGGCAGGATCGGCCCGTTGGCCGAATAGTTATAGGCCGTGGACCCCGCCGGCGTGCACAAAAGCGCGCCGTCGCAGACCAGCTCGCGCATCCGCACCCGGCCATTGACGGAAATCTGCAACCGCGCCGCCTGTGGGCCCGCGCGCAGCAGGCTGACCTCGTTGATGGCCAGCGCGCAATGCTCGTGCCCGTCGGTGGTGCCCGCCGTCATCGCCAACGGGTTGACCACGGTTTCCTCGGCCGCCGCGATGCGTTCGGGCAGATCGCTTTCCGAATATCCGTTCATCAGAAAGCCGATGGTGCCCCGGTTCATGCCGTAAACCGGCAGGTTGCGGTTCTGATGCATGACCGACAGCATCAGCCCGTCGCCCCCAAGCGCGACGATCACCTCGGCCTCGGGGATCGGGACATGGCCGTAACGCGCCGACAGGGTTTCGGCGGCGGTGACGGCGGCTTCGGTGCTGCTGGAAATGAAATGCATCTTCATGCCCGCCATCATGGCGCGACGGGGGCCGGGCGCAAGGCCCTTGACGCATGGTACATTCTACCGCCCCCGCGTCGCATCCGTCCTAGCGGCCCGGGACAAAAGCCGCTAGAACGCCGCGAGGCCGCTTTTTGCACGAGGACCAGATGACCGACACCGGATTCTTCACCGAAACGCTGGACAGCCGCGATCCCGAAATCTTTGGCGCCATCCGCAAGGAACTTGGCCGCCAGCGCGACGAGATCGAGCTGATCGCCAGCGAAAACATCGTCTCCAAGGCGGTGCTTGAGGCGCAGGGCTCGGTCCTGACCAACAAATATGCCGAAGGTTATCCGGGCAAGCGCTATTACGGCGGCTGCCAATATGTCGACATCGTCGAGACCCTGGCGATCGAGCGCGCCAAGGAACTGTTCGGTTGCGAATTCGCCAATGTCCAACCCAATTCCGGGTCGCAGATGAACCAGGCCGTGTTCCTGGCGCTTTTGCAGCCGGGCGACACTTTCATGGGGCTGGATCTGAATTCGGGCGGGCACCTGACCCATGGCAGCCCGGTGAACATGTCCGGGAAATGGTTCAACGTCGTTTCCTATGGCGTGCGCAAGCAGGACCAGCTGCTGGACATGGAGGAAATCCGCCGCTCCGCGCATGAACACAAGCCCAAGCTGATCGTGGCCGGCGGCACCGCCTATAGCCGCGTCTGGGACTGGGCCGAATTCCGCAAGATCGCAGATGAGGTCGGCGCCTGGCTGATGGTCGACATGGCCCATATCGCCGGTCTGGTCGCGGGCGGGCAGCATCCCTCGCCCCTGCCCCATGCCCATGTCGTGACCACCACCACGCATAAATCCCTGCGCGGGCCCCGTGGCGGCATGGTGCTGACCAACGACGCCGAGATCGCGAAAAAGATCAATTCGGCCGTGTTCCCCGGTTTGCAGGGCGGCCCGCTGATGCATGTGATCGCCGCCAAGGCCGTCGCCTTCAAAGAGGCGCTTGAGCCGGAGTTCAAGGATTACGCGGCCCAGGTCGTCAAGAACGCGCAGGCCATGGCCGATGAGCTGATGAAGGGCGGCATCGACATCGTTTCGGGCGGGACCGACAACCACCTCTGTCTGGCCGACCTGCGTCCGAAAGGCGTGACCGGCAAGGCGACCGAGGCGGCGCTGGGTCGCGCGCATATCACCTGCAACAAGAACGGCGTGCCGTTCGACCCGGAAAAGCCCTTTGTCACCTCGGGCATCCGCCTTGGCGCGCCGGCGGGCACCACCCGCGGCTTCAAGGAGGCCGAGTTCCGCCAGATCGCCCGCTGGATCGTCGAGGTTGTCGACGGCCTTGCCGCCAATGGCGAGGAAGGCAATGCCGAGGTCGAGGCCAAGGTCAAGGCCGAGGTCGAGGCGCTCTGCGCCCGCTTCCCGCTTTACGCCGGGATGTGATACCCGAACGGGACCCGGCGCGCGGCCAGACCCGCGCGCTTGAACATCGGCTTGGCGACTGGGCGCGTGCCCGGTTGCCGGGCTTTGCCAGTGATTTCGTCATGTTCGTGCTGAAACAGGGCTGGGCCTGTCTGTTCGGCGCATTGATGCTTGCCGCGATCCTGCTCAGCCATTGGCTTTGGCAGGCGGGCTGGCCGATCCATCGTTATGACGCGCTGTTTCTGTTCGCGCTGATCGTGCAGGTGCTGTTTCTCATCCTGAGGCTGGAAACATGGGCCGAGGTGCGGGTGATCGCGCTGTTTCACCTGACCGGCACGGTGATGGAGATCTTCAAGGTCGATACCGGGTCATGGGCCTATCCCGAACCGGGCTTTTTCAAGCTGATGGGCGTGCCGCTGTTCTCGGGCTTCATGTATGCCTCGGTCGGCTCATACATGGCGCGGGTGATCCGCATCTTTGACATGCGCTTTCAGCCCTATCCGCCCTTTTGGGTCACGCTGGCGCTGGCCGGGGCGATCTATGTGAACTTTTTCGCCCATCATTTCCTGCCCGATATCCGCTGGTTTCTGTTCGCGGCGACGGTGCTGATCTATGGGCGCACGCGGATCTGGTTCCGGCTCAGCCGCTGGTATTTCATGCCGCTGCCCGTCGCGGCCTTTCTGACCAGCCTGTTTCTGTGGATCGCCGAGAATATCGGCACCATGACCGGCACCTGGCTTTATGCCGGTCAGGCCACGCTCGACCGGGTGTCATTTGCCAAGATCGGCTCGTGGTATCTGTTGCTTTACGTCAGTTTTGTCACCGTGACGCTGGCCACAAAGCGGGTGATCGCCCTAGATGAGCCCCCGCGCGATCATGATCCAGACCGCGACCGCCCCCAGCATCAGCAGGCCAAAGAGGACGCTGGCCGCGATGCCGATCGCGCCCCCCTGTAGCCGCGCGCCCTTGCCCAGAGGCCGCAGATAGGCGGTGAGCTGTTTATGGGCCTGTTCGAAACGCTCGAAATCCACCTGTCGCGCCAGCTTTGGCTGCCCGGCCATGCGGTCGGCCTCGGCCATGATCCGCGCCTCGCGCCGCAACTTGCGCGGCAGGGCGCCGCCGCGTTTGCGAAACATGCTTTCCAGATCGGTCTGATGGCCGCGTTTCACACCGCCGAAACGGGCCGCCATCAGGTTGGCCACCTCATCCGCCATCGGCCGGATATTTTCGATGCTCATTGCCCGCGCCCCGCAGTTTTTTCCAAGCTTATCGCCACTGGCGCCGCTTCGCCAGTGGCGCTAGGGTCCGGGCATGATGCTGAATGTGATTGAAACCGGATCCGATACCGAACAGCCGCCGGTGATTGTGGCGCACGGGCTTTTCGGTTCGGGCAAGAACCTGGGCGGGCTGGCGCGGCGGCTCGCCGAAACGCGGCGCGTCCTCTCGGTCGAAATGCGCAATCATGGCGACAGCTTTCACGATCCCGATCACAGCTATGCCGCGCTGGCCGGCGATCTGGCCGAAGTGATCGCCGCGCATGGCGGCCGCGCCGATATCGTGGGCCATTCGATGGGCGGCAAGGCGGCGATGATGCTGGCGCTGCGCCACCCGGAACTGGTGCGCAAGCTGGTGGTGATGGACATCGCCCCCTATGCCTATTCCCACAGCCAGACCGCGCTGATCGACGCGATGGAGGCGGTGGATCTGCGCGGGGTCCGGCTGCGCTCGGACGTGGACAAGCAATTGGCCGCATATATCCCCGAAGCCGGGGTGCGCGCCTTTCTGCTGCAATCGCTGGATCTGAAATCCGATCCGCCGCGCTGGAAATTCAATCTGGCCGCCCTGCGCGATCAGATGGCCGATCTTGTCGGCTGGCCCGGGGACGCCCCGAAAGGCAGCTTTGACGGCCCGGTTCAGGTTCTGGCCGGCGCCGATTCAGAATATTGCCGCGAGCCACAGGTCGCGGCCATCCGCGCCCATTTCCCGCAGGCAAGGATCCGGTATTTCGCCGGCGCCGGGCATTGGCTGCATGCCGACCGCCCCGCCGAGGTGGCCGAGGCGATCGCCGGGTTTCTGGGCTGAGACGCCGCACCCCGGCTTTCCCGGCCGGGATGCGCGCCGTTTGTCGTAGCCTTGCGGCCGCTGAAATCTTCGCCCGGATGCCGGTCCGAAAACGCGTCAGGCGATGTCCTGCATCCGCTTTGCCACCAGCCATGACACCGGCAGCGCAAGCAGACCGCCAACAGCCGCCGCACCGGCAATCGCCACCGCATCATAGCGCCCGAGCACCAGAACCAGAACGATCCCGATTCCGGCAAGGGTCGTGAAGGCGATGGAAAACAACAGCATGAACAATCTGGTCATCAGGCATCCCCATGGCTGCGACATGAGAAAAAGATAGCCCGGCCTATGTGGCATCGCCTTGATCTGGCGCAGATCGGCGTCGGTTTTTCAGCCCCGCTATCCGATTCCAGCGGGGCGCGATGGCCATCGCGCCGGTCCCGGCAGCGGCACCCAACCGCGCCGCCGGATCCCGGACGCTAATAGCAGTCAAGGGTAACCCGCCCCTCGCCCGTGTCGCCGGGGATGCGGGTGCGCAGGCTGTTGGGGATCGCCCGGCATCCTGTGGTTTTTTCCGCCGCCTCGACCATCAGTGTGGGGACAAAGTCGCGTTCGCGGCGGCTCAGATAGCCAAGCCGGATTACCTCGGCCGAATTGCCGTCGTGAAAGACCGCGAAGCGAATGCCCTGCAAGGTGATGTTATGGCGTGTCGCGTCGAAATAGGCCGGTGCCGGCGAGGCACAGGCGGAAAGCAGCGTAAGACAAAAGAGCAAAAGCAGGCGCATGGACTTTGCCTAGCACGAAGGTGTTAATCAAACCCTAACGCCGACCGGAACCACCGCTGGCCCGGCGCGTTTTCTGACATTGAATACCGCATCTTGGGAGTATGGAATGCGCAAGATCTTCAAGCTTTCTCCGATCCTCGCCCTGTTGGCGCTGGCCGCATGCGAAACCGTGCAAGGCGCGGGCCGCGACCTGCAAACCGCGGGTCAGGTCGTGCAACAGGAAGGCTATCAGGCGCAGCAGGGCATGTAATCCCGGCGATGCCGTCCGCCGTGCCGGGATTACATGCCCGGGCCAGATGGCGGGACGGCGCCGTTTGCCATACATGTTCCACAGCGATCCGGACGCCCGGCGCCGCGCGCAATGCGCGGGCCGGGCATATTCGTAACGGCGGCCTGGTCCGGCAAATGCCATCGGCACCGGTCCATATTCCCGCCTTTGGGCGTAATCCATATGGCGGGATGGCCTTCCGCCATATGATTTCGGATCAGAACGTGAATTTCGCGCCAATAGAAATCTTGTCGAAATCCAGCTTGTTGGGATTTGAACGATTGGTGCCGCCCGCGACTTCGGGGATGCCGCCGAAATCGATATCGGTGATGCGGCTGTAATCGGCAAAGACCGCCACGCGATCCGTCAGCGCATATTCCGCCCCAAAGCCGAAAATGAACCCGGTTTCCTCAAAGGATTTGTCTCTGACCGGCGGCGCGAAAGTATAGGTGTTGCGCACATCGAATTCGACACGGGCCACGCCCGCATGGCCATAGACCGCGACTTTCTCGTTGATTTTTGTGCCCAGCAGGGCGCGCGCGCCATAGGTCGCCTTATGATCGATCTTGGTGCTCAGGACGCCGTTGATATTCCGGCTTTCCCCGGTTTCGACATTATAGAACAGTTCGGCACCCCAGAACATGTCACCGACCCCCAGCGCGCGCTGGTAACCGATCCCGATCCCGACACCCAGATCGTCAATCTCTGTCCGCGAAACGCCGCCGACATCCGGAACCGGCAAAGTCGTTCCTCCGGTATTCCGTTCGATTTCGTGCCCGATATTCGAATTCGAGATCGAGCCTTTCAGATAAAAGCCGTCCGCCGCGGCCGCCCCCTGTGCAGAGATCAGGGTGGCGAATGTCAAAATGGCAAGGTTTTTCATCGGATCTACCGTTCTAAATGTTGCAGGTAGCTTGCATTTCGCGGACGCGGGCAAAGGGTTACGCAACGCACGCAGATGTCAGAACATGTGATCCCCGCCCGAAATGGCGCCGGCTCGGAAATATCGGGCCGAAACGTGGCAATATCGCCCGCCGCAGGCGTGGCGCACAGAATGCGTGCGGGCGGCCGCATCACTGCAAAGCCGCCCGGGGAAGCAACGCATGTTTGGGGGGGACGCCCGCCGGCACCAAGACCGGCGCGGGACCTCAGTTATCCATCTTGAGCGCCTGAATGAACGCCGTCTGCGGGATCTCGACCTTGCCGAACTGGCGCATCTTCTTCTTGCCGGCCTTTTGCTTTTCCAAGAGCTTTTTCTTGCGCGTGGCGTCGCCGCCATAGCATTTCGCGGTCACGTCCTTGCGCATCGCCGAAAGCGTTTCACGCGCGATCACGCGCGAGCCGATGGCCGCCTGGATCGGGATCTTGAACATGTGGCGCGGGATCAGCTCTTTGAGCTTTTCGACCATGACCCGGCCCCGGCTTTCGGCACGGTCGCGATGGACCATGATCGACAGCGCATCGACCGGCTCGTCATTCACGAGGATCGACATCTTGACCAAAAAATCCTCACGATATTCCGAGAGCTGATAGTCGAATGACGCATAGCCCTTGGTCACCGATTTCAGCCGGTCGTAGAAGTCGAACACCACCTCGGCCAAGGGCAGGTCATAGACCACCATGGCGCGGTTGCCGGCATAGGTCAGGTCCATCTGGATGCCGCGGCGATCCTGACAAAGCTTGAGCACATCGCCCAGATATTCGTCCGGCACCATGATCGTGGCCTTGATGCGCGGCTCTTCGATATGGTCGACATAGGTCAGGTCGGGCATATCGGCGGGGTTGTGCAGATCGCGCACCTCGCCGTCCTTCATATGCAGCTTGAACACCACGCTGGGCGCGGTGGTGATCAGGTCCAGATCGTATTCGCGTTCCAGGCGGTCGCGGATCACCTCAAGATGCAAAAGCCCAAGGAAGCCGCAGCGGAAGCCAAAGCCAAGCGCGGCCGAGGTCTCCATCTCATAGCTGAAGCTGGCATCGTTCAGGGCCAGTTTCTCGATGGCATCGCGCAGCGCCTCGAAATCGTTCGCATCGACCGGGAAGAGGCCGCAGAACACCACCGGCTGCGCGGGTTTGAAGCCCGGCAGGGGCTTTTCCGCCCCCTTGCGTTCATGGGTAATGGTGTCGCCGACGCGGGTGTCGCGGACCTGCTTGATCGAGGCGGTCAGAACGCCGATCTCGCCCGGGCCCAACTCGGCGATGTCCTGCATTTGCGGGCGCAGCACGGCCAGCTTGTCGATGCCGTAGACGGCACCGGTCTGCATCATCTTGATGCGATCGCCCTTGCGGACCACGCCGTCCATGACCCGGATCATGACCACGACGCCCAGATAGGCGTCATACCAGCTGTCGACCAGCATCGCCTTTAGCGGCGCATCGCGGTCGCCCTTGGGCGCGGGCAGGCGGTTGACGATGGCCTCCAGCACCTCGGGGATGCCGAGGCCGGTCTTGGCCGAAATCGGGATCGCGTCGGATGCGTCGATGCCGATCACATCCTCGATGTTTTCCTTGACCCGCTCGGGCTCTGCCGCCGGCAGGTCGATCTTGTTCAGGACCGGAACGATCTCGTGACCCGCATCGATGGCTTGATAGACATTGGCGAGGGTCTGTGCCTCGACGCCTTGGCTCGCATCGACGACCAGCAGGCTGCCTTCGACCGCGCGCATGCTGCGGCTGACCTCATAGGCGAAATCGACATGGCCGGGCGTGTCGATCAGGTTCAGCACATAGGTGCGCCCATCCTTGGCCGGATAGTCGATCCTGACGGTGTTGGCCTTGATGGTGATACCCCGCTCGCGCTCGATATCCATGCTGTCCAGAAGCTGGGCTTTCATGTCGCGTTCGGCGACCGTGCCCGTCATCTGGATCAGCCGATCGGCCAAGGTGGATTTTCCGTGGTCGATATGGGCCACGATCGAGAAATTGCGGATGAGATCAAGGTCGGTCATGGCCGGGCTATACAAGGGCTTTCGCGTTGCGAAAAGGGGGTATGCGCAGGGTCACGCCGTGGAGGCCAGACAGCAGCAGTCGCGCAGCTGGCGGCGGCGTAGGGTTGCCTCGCGCCACATCGTATAGCAACCCGAGGCAACGATGATGCCAGCCCCCAGAAATGTCAGCAGATCCGGCCGCTCATCCAGCACGAACCAGGCCAGAAGCAATGAAAAGACAAGCCGCGCATACCGATAGGGCGCAATCGCCGATGCCTCGGCCACGCGCGTGGCAATGATCAACAGCGCATAGCCCGCCCCCCCGACCGCGACACAGCCGATCAACAACAGCCATTGCCGCAGATCGGGCATCACGAAGGCCTGTCCCATCACCGGCGCCATCACGATGCCGGCCAGAAACACCGCCAGAAAGGCCGAGGCGGCCAGTTGCAGCGATTGCACCTCTTTGGGAATGCGCCGCGTGGCGATATCGCGCGCCCCCAGCGCGATAACCGCCATGACCGCCCAAAGCGACACCGGCTGAAACCCGGCAAGCCCGGGGCGGACGACCATCATCACGCCCATAAAACCGATGGCGATGGCGCCCCAGCGGCGGGCGCCGACCGGCTCACCCAGAAACAGGGCCGCGCCCAGCATGATCACCAGCGGCATCGCCTGCATGATGGCCGCCGTCGAGGACAGATCGCTGAGCCCCAGCGCCATCACCACACCGATTGCGCCGATCCCTTCGGCCAGATTGCGAAAGACGACCACGGGCCGAAAAAGGTCGCGGGTCAGCAGGCGCTCGCCCTTGAATTTCATCACGATTCCAAAGGCCACCGCACCCAGAATCCCGATCAGCGCCAGCAGCTCGGCAAAAGGCAGGCCCGCCGCCAAAAGCTTGATGAACATGTCCTCAAAGGCGAAAAGCACCATTGAGACGATCATCAGGATCGCCCCACGAAAATTTTCAGTGACCATCAGACAAACCTTGCACTGTGGAAAGGCTGCGCGGTCCACGCGCAAAACTTTGCGATGATAGGAGGGGCGGCCATAATTAGAAAGGATGGAACACCGCTTTGCGTAGTTTTTTCCCGCCGGGCGGCGGCCCGCCCCGCCGGGGACGGGTGCGCCCGACCCGCAAGGCCGGAACGCGCAATCGACAGGGCGGTGATTCGCGGCGATATCGGGGGCGGGAATCCAACCTCCGGGACAATAGGCCGCATATCTTGCGGCCGTTTTCCGCGCCTGCGCGATCCATGGTCACCCGCCCGTGATTGAGCCGTGAGAGAGGTTCTGTTAACCTTGGCCAGATAAACCGGTGGCTCAGAGAGGGTGTCCAACCCCGCCGCCAGGCAAGATCCGAGGAGACAGAACATGATCAATCGCCTGATGATCGCCGCGGCCGCGGTGGTCCTGACCACACCGTTGGCCGTTGCCGGCCCCATCGATTCCGCCTGTGTGCGTTCCGACCGCAGCGCCAGCCGCCAGCTTTGCGGCTGCATCCAGCAGGTCGCGGACATGACGCTGTCGCGCGCCGATCAGCGCCGCGCGGCCAAATTCTTTGCTGATGCCGACGAGGCCCAACAGGTGCGCATGTCGAAAAGCGATTCCGACAACGCCTTCTGGGCGCGCTACAAGAATTTTGCCACAACCGCAGAAGCCTATTGCGCGAACTGACCGGCGATGCGGATCACTGTCCTGACCGGGGCCGGCATTTCGGCCGAAAGCGGAATCCGTACATTCCGCGCCACGGACGGGCTGTGGGAAGAACACCGGATCGAGGATGTGGCCACCCCCGAAGGGTTCCGCCGAGATCCGGTTCTGGTGCATCGCTTCTATAACATGCGCCGCGCGGATGCCGCCCGCGCCCGGCCCAATGCCGCGCACAAGGCCCTGGCGCGGCTGGCGAAATCGCATGACGTCACGCTGATCACCCAGAATGTCGACGACCTGCACGAACGCGGCGGCTCGCCCGAGGTGATCCATATGCATGGCAGCCTTTTGGGTGCGCTTTGCGCCAATTGCGGGCATCGCTGGCCGGCCACGCTGGTCATGCGCTCGCTCGACCCCTGCCCCAGCTGCGGCAAGCCGGCGACGCGCCCCGATATCGTCTGGTTCGGCGAGATCCCCTATCACATGGACCGGATCTGGAAGGCGGTCGAGGATGCCGATATCTTTGCCGCCATCGGCACCTCGGGTCAGGTCTATCCGGCGGCCGGTCTGGCCCAGCATGCCCGCCGCAACGGGGCCGAAACCGTCGAGCTGAACCTTGTGCCCTCGGCGGTCAGCGGCGATTTCACCGATATGCGCACGGGGCCCGCGACCCGGGTCGTGCCCGAATGGGTGGCGGAACTGTGCTGATCCGGCGCCGGGCGGCCTGTCGCGGCATCGAACCCATTCCCGGCCCCGATTTCGGCTCACGCACGAAACATCGCACCATATTCCGGGATACGAGGCGCTGCGCATTGTCTTTCCGGCCCCCCGTCTGCGGATCGAAACCGCGCCTGCGCCCGCCCGCCGCCAATGACGCAAGTGCCGGCGCCGGTGCCCATCGCGGCGCGCCCTCTTGACGCTGGCCGCGCGGGCTGATCCCCTTGGCGCCGAAACGCGCCCCAATCCAGTTGCCCGAACATGACGATACCCCCCACTGTGCTTGCTAATGCCCGCCTCGTGCTGCCCGAGGGCGTGATCCGGGGCGCGCTCAGCCTTGAGGATGGCGTCATCGCCGCCATTACCCCGGGCGACGATGTCCCGCCGGGCGCGACGGATCTGCAAGGCGATTTCCTGGCCCCCGGCATGGTCGAACTGCATACCGACAACCTGGAACGGCATCTGCGCCCGCGCCCGGGCGTCGACTGGCCCCATGCCAGCGCCATTCTGGCCCATGACGCGGAACTCGCGGGCTGCGGCATCACCACGGTCTTTGACGCGATGCGCGTGGGATCGATCCCCGGCGACGGCCCGGATCAGGATTACGACAAATATGCCCGCCCGCTGGCCCATGAACTGGCCGCCGTGCGCGCGCGCGGCGCCCTGCGGATCAGCCATTTCCTGCATCTGCGCGCCGAGGTCTGTTCCCAGACCCTCCTGGCCGAGCTGGACGAATTCGGCCCCGAAGACCGGGTCGGCATCATCAGCCTTATGGATCACACGCCGGGCCAGCGCCAGTTCCGCGACATCTCGAAACTGGCGCAATATGTGCAGGGCAAATACAAGCTGGACGACACGGCCTTCGCCGAACATGTCGCCCGGCTTCAGGCGCTCAGGGCGCGTTACGGCGACGCGCATGAGGCCGCGACCGTCGAGATCGCGCACCGGCTGGGCGCGGTTCTGGCCAGCCATGACGACACCACCGCCGATCACGTCACCGTCTCGGCGGGATATGGGGTGCGGCTTGCCGAATTTCCGACCACGCCCGAGGCCGCGCGCGCCTGTCACGATCATGGCATCATGGTGATGATGGGGGCGCCGAACCTGATCCGGGGCGGCAGTCATTCGGGCAATGTCTCGGCCGCCGATCTGGCCCGGGCCGGGCATCTGGATATCCTGTCCTCGGATTATGTGCCGGCCGGGTTGCTGCCGGGGGCGATGATCCTTGCGCGGCTCTGGGACGATCTGCCCCGTGCCATGGCGACGGTGACGCAGAACCCGGCGCGCGCGGCCGGGCTGGCGGATCGCGGGCGGATCGAGACCGGGCTGCGCGCCGATCTGATCCGGTTTCAGATGATGGATGAAACGCCGGTCCTGCGCGCGACATGGGTGCGCGGCCAGCGCGTCTAACGCACGCGCGCCGCGCATATGAGCCAAAGCCATGGGGCAGAACGCGCCACCGCGCCCTGCCCCATGGGATCGCGGATCCGCGCCGTTCAGACGGTCATATGCACCTTCATGCTGTTTTTCGGCGCGCCGCCGGCCATGATCGCGGCGATTTCCGCCATGGACAGGCGATGCGTCACCAGTGCCTCGATCCCCGGCCCAAAGGCTGCGATGACCTTCAGCGCCTCGGGGATGTCGCGATGGCTCAGTGAATGGGTGCCAAACAGCGAAAGCTGGCGGCGAAACAGCTCAAAGGGGGAAATCTCGATCCGGGCCGATTGCGGACAGACACCGAAATAAAGCACGCTGCCGCCATTGGCCGTATAATCGACCAGCCCGCCCGCCACCGCGGGAATGCCGGTCGCATCGACCACCAGATCGCAGGACTGGCGCAACCCCGCCAGCGCCCCGGACCCCGAGATCACGCCGCCAAGGCCAAAGCTTTCGGCCATGACCAGCCTGTCCTCGTTCAGATCGACCATGGTGACGCGCCCCGCCCCGCGAATGCCGAGCGCGATCCCCATCAAAAGCCCCATCGGACCGGCGCCAAAGATCAGCGCGTGATCGATACCGCGCCCCTCAAGCGGCGAAAGCCCGTTCAGGACACAGCCCATCGGTTCGGCAAGCGCCGCCATGTGATGGCTGATCGCGGGCATCGGCACCAGCGCCCCGGCGCGCACGACGCAGGCTTCGGCAAAGCCGCCATTCAGCGTCACCCCATAGGCGCCAAGATCCGTGCACAGATTCACCCGCCCTGCGCGACAGCCCGGACAGGTGCCACAACCGATATTGGGGTCGACCACCACACGGTCGCCCATCGCAAACCCGGTCACGCCGGGGCCGGTTTCGACCACCTCGCCGGAATATTCATGCCCCGGCACCAACGGAAAGGCCGAGGCCCCGTAATTGCCGCGCAAAATCTCAAGATCGGTATGGCAGATGCCGCTGGCGCGGACCCGGACCAGAACCTCGCCCGGGCCGGGTCGGGGATCGGCGATGTGCTCGACCCCGACCTGACCGTTCTGGCGAAAGACGATCGCCTCCATCGGTCAGCCCAGATAGGCGCGGATCGCAGCCGCCGTGCCCTTGTCCCAGACCGCGTTCAGCGCCCGGGTAAAGGCCGCGACGAATTCCGGGTTGTCGGCCAGATCGCCATAGATCGCGCGCTGTTCCAGCCAGACCGGAGGATTGGTCCGCGCCTCTTGGGCGATCCGGGTCAGACGGTCCCAGTCGGGATCGTTGGGTTCGATCACCGCGCCGTTCTCATCGGTGCCCGCGCAATAGCGGCACCACAGCGCGCTGGCCAGGATCAGCCCCTGCGGGATCACCCCGCGCGCGATATTGTCGCGGATCGAGGGGATGATGAACTTGGGCTGCCGGTTCGAGCCGTCAAAGCACAGCCGGCGTTCGGTATCGGCGACTTCGGGGTTCGAAAAACGGTTGATGATCATGGCCTTGTAGGCATCCAGATCGGTGCCCGGAACCGGCGGCAGAATGGGCAGGATCTCGGTCGTCTCGATCTTGTCCAGAAGGTCGCGGATCAGCGGGTTGGCCATCGCTTCATGGACATATTCGATGCCCATGATGCCGCCCGGATAGGCGATGATGGCATGACCGCCATTCAGGATGCGGATCTTCATCATCTCGAAGACATGCACCTGATCCGAGAAGGTGACGCCCACCTTTTCCAGCGCGGGGCGGCCATTGGGGAAATTATCCTCGACCACCCATTGCCGGAAGGGTTCGCAGGTGACCGGCACCGGATCGTCGCCCAGACCAAAGCTGGCGGCCATCTCGCGTTCGCGGGGGCCGGTCGCGGGGGTGATGCGGTCGACCATGCCGTTCGGAAAGGCGACGTTATCTTCGATCCAGTCGGCCAGTTCCGGATCCGACAGCCGCGCCAGCCCGATCACCGCGTCATGGGTGACGTGGCCGTTGCCCGGCAGGTTATCACACGACATCACCGTAAAGGGCGCGGTCCCGGCGGCGCGGCGCGCCTTGAGTGCGGCGACGATGGCGCCAAAGGCGGTCGCGGGCTGGCCGGGGTTCTGACCATCGGCAACGATGGCCGCTTCGGTCGGGTCGAACTGGCCGGTGGCGGGGTTCACGAAATAGCCGCCCTCGGTCACGGTCAGGCTGACGATGCGGATCCCGGGATCCGACATGGCCGCGATCAGGGGCGCGTTATCGGCGGCGACCGGCAGAAAGTCGATCATCGCGCCGACACGGCGGCAGGTCTTGCCCTGGGGGTCCAGCTCGATGATCGTGGACAGGCAATCCTGTTCCTTCAGCGCGTCGCGCATCCGGGCATCGGGCGCGCGCACGCCCGCGCCGATGATCGCCCAGTCATGGCTTTCGCCAAGATTGAACAGATCGTCCAGATAGACCGCCATATGCGCGCGGTGAAAATTGCCAAGACCGATATGGACGATCCCGGGCACCAGCCGGGCACGGTCATAACGGGGGAATGCGACATCGTTCGTCATATCATGCCAACCAGTTTCCGCCATCGACGCCAAAACACTGCGCGACGACATATTCCGCCTCGGGCGTGGCCAGAAAGATCGCCATACCCGTCAGATCCCCGGCCACGCCCATGCGGCCAAAGGGCACGGCCGCACCGACCATGCGTTTCTTTTCGCCGGGCTTCAGCCCCTCGAAACGGGCGAAATGCTCGTCCACCATGTCCCAATGTTCACCATCGACCACGCCGGGCGCGATGGCGTTCACATTGATACCATGGCGGATCAGCCCCAGCCCGGCGCTTTGGGTCATGCTGATGACGGCGGCCTTGCTGGCGCAATAGACCGCGACCAGCGGCTCGCCCCGCCGGCCGGCCTGACTGGCCATATTGATGATCTTGCCGCCCTTGCCGCGCGCGATCATGTGGCGCGCGGCGGTCTGCATGCACAGAAACGTACCGGTCAGGTTCACCGCCATGACGCGGTCGTAATCGGCCCGGGCGATATCCTCGAAGGGCGCGGCGGTAAACAGCGCCGCGTTGTTGATCAGGATATCCAGATGCCCCAGCTGGCCGATGGCCTCGGCAAAGCCGGCATCGACGCTGTCCTGGCGGGTGACGTCCATCTGGACCGCGACGGCCTGATCGCCGAGGCTGCCGGCGGCGGCGCGCACCGCATCGGCATTGATGTCGGCCAGCGCCACCCGCGCCCCTTCGGCGATATAGGCGCGGGCGAATTCCAGCCCGATCCCGCGCGCGGCGCCGGTGATCAGCGCCGTCTTGCCTTGCAATCTCATTTCAGTGCCTTTCCGTCCTCGGCAAAGCGATAGATGCGGTCGGGACGCGGTTGCAGGCGCACGGTATCCCCGTGGCCCAGCCGCATTTCGCCGCTGACGCGCACGGTCATTTCGCCGACATCGCGGGTATCCACCTTGAGAAAGGTGTCCGATCCCAGATGTTCGGCCAGAATGACCCTGCCTTCCCAGATGCCGTCCGGGGTCACGTCGACATGCTCGGGCCGGACGCCGATGGTCGCCGCACCGTGCCGCGCGGCATGTTCGCCGGTGACGAAGTTCATCTTGGGACTGCCGATGAAGCCCGCGACGAAAAGGTTCGCCGGCTCGTTATACAGTTCCAGCGGGCTGCCCACCTGTTCGACCCGGCCGGCCTGCAACACCACGATCTTGTCGGCCATGGTCATCGCCTCGACCTGGTCATGGGTGACATAGATCATCGTGGTTTTCAGGTTGTGATGCAGCTCGGTGATTTCCTGACGCATGGTGACGCGCAGCGCCGCATCAAGGTTCGACAGCGGTTCATCGAACAGGAACGCCGCCGGCTCGCGCACGATGGCGCGGCCGATGGCCACGCGCTGACGCTGACCGCCCGAAAGCTGGCCCGGGCGCCGGTCCAGATAATTCGTCAGGTTCAGGATCCGGGCCGCATTCTCGACCTTGGCGGTCTGATCGGCATCCGACATGCCCGCCATTTTCAGCGGGAATGCGATATTCTTGCGAACCGACATATGCGGGTAAAGCGCATAGGACTGGAACACCATGGCCAGACCGCGTTCGGCGGGGGCGGCATTCGTCGCCTCGCGCCCGTCGATTTCGATCTTGCCCGAGGTGATGTCCTCAAGCCCCGCGATCAACCGCAAGAGCGTGGACTTGCCACAGCCCGAGGGACCGACAAAGACGACGAATTCGCCATCGTTGATCTGAAGGTCGATGCCGGGAATGACCTCGGCCTCGCCGAAGGCCTTGCGCACTTTGGTAAGGGTGATTTGTCCCATGTCTACCTCACTTCACCGCGCCGAAGGTCAGGCCGCGGACGAGTTGTTTCTGGCTGAACCAGCCAAGGATCAGGATCGGCGCGATGGCCATGGTCGATGCCGCCGAAAGCTTCGCGTAAAACAGCCCCTCGGGACTGGAATAGCTGGCGATGAACTGGGTCAGCGGCGCCGCCTTCGAGGTGGTCAGCTGAAGCGTCCAGAACGCCTCGTTCCAGGCCAGGATGACGTTGAGAAGCATGGTCGAGGCAATGCCCGGCACCGCCATCGGCGTCAGCACATAAAGGATTTCGTTCTTCAGGCTGGCGCCGTCCATCCGCGACGCTTCCAGAATCTCGGACGGGATTTCGCGGAAATAGGTGTAAAGCATCCAGATCACGATCGGCAGGTTGATCAACGTCATGATCACCGTCAGCCCGATGCGCGTGTCCAAAAGCCCGAAATCGCGAAACAGCAGATAGATCGGGATCAGAACGCCCACCGCCGGCATCATCTTGGTCGACAGCATCCACATCAGCAGATCCTTGGTCCGCTTGCCCGGCTGAAAGGCCATGGCCCATGCCGCCGGGATCGCGATGATCAGCGCGATGATCGTCGAACCCACCGAGATGATGACCGAGTTCATGAAATGCCCGGCATAGTTCGAGCGGCTCTGCACCTCGGCATAGCTTGCCGTGGTCCAGGGCGCGGACAGAACCTCGAGCGGGGTCTTGATCGCGTCGCCTTCGGTCTTGAAGCTCAGGATGATGGTCCACAGGATCGGCAGAAAGATCAGAAAGCCGATCGTCCAGGCCGCGATGGTCACCACCATGCGCTGGGTTTGCGAGGTCTTGCGTGCCATAGGCTTGTCCCTCCCCCTCAGGCGTCCAGGTTCTTGCCGATCATCCGCATCAGGAAGATCGCCACGATATTGGCCAGAATGACCGCGATGATGCCACCTGCCGAACCGCCACCCACGTCAAAGGACAAAAGCGACTGCTGATAGACAAGATATGGCAGGTTGGTCGAGGCATTGCCCGGGCCGCCATTGGTGGTCACCAGAATCTCGGCAAAGACCGAGAGCAGGAAAATCGTCTGGATCAGGATCACCACCGTGATCGAGCGCGTCAGATGCGGCAGCGTCAGGTGGTAAAAGCGGCTCATCCAGCCCGCGCCGTCCATCTCGGCCGCCTCCATCTGCTCGCTGTCCAGCGATTGCAGCGCGGTCAGAAGGATCAGCGTGGCAAAGGGCAACCAGCTCCAGGCGACGATCAGGATGATCGAGCCAAGCGGCATCTGCGCGAAAAAGTCGAATGGCTGCATCCCCAGCGCCTTGGCGATATGGGCGAACATGCCGTTGACCGGGTTCATGAAGAAGTTCTTCCAGACCAGCGCCGACACCGTGGGCATGACGAAGAAGGGCGCGATCACCATGACCCGCACGATCCCCTGTCCGAAAAACGGCTGGTTGAGCAAAAGCGCCAACAGGATGCCGCCGATCACGGTGATGCACAGCACCCCCAGAACCAGCATGAGCGTGTTTTTCAATGCCACCCAGAACGAGGCCTGGGTCACGAAATAATAATAGTTGTCGAAGCCGGTCCAGCTTTCCATGCCCGGCATCAGAAGGTTGTAACGAAGGAAACTGAAATAAATGGTCATGCCCAGCGGAACGATCATCCACAACAAAAGCAGAATGACCGCGGGCGAGACCATCAGGCGCGCAAGCGCGCGCGAATGCGCGGTAGCCATGCGTAACTCCTATGACACAGATGGTCGGCGCTTCTCGCCAAAGCCGGGGGCGGATGGCCCGCCCCCGGAATGTGCTTTCGCACTTACTTGATGTAACCCGAACGGGTCATTTCCGTGGTCGCATAGGCTTGCGAAGCCTGAAGCGCGGCATCGACCGTCGTCTGGCCGGCAAGCGCCGCCGCGATCTGCTGGCCGACAAAGGTGCCGATGCCCTGGAATTCGGGGATCGCCACATATTGGATGCCGGTATAGGGGACCGGGTCCTTGGTCGGCTTGGCCGGATCGGCGGACTGGATCGCGTCCAGCACGGTTGCGGCAAAGGGCGCGGCCTTTTGATATTCAGGCAGCGCATAGGTGGACAGGCGCGTGCCCGGCGGCACCGCGACCCAGCCGTCCTTTTCGCCGACAAGCTTGATGTAATCCTTCGAGGTTGCCCAGTTGATGAAGGATTTCGCCGCCTCGGCCTTGGTCGAGCTCGCCGGGATCGCCAGCGACCAGGCCCAGAACCAGGCCGAGCCTTCGGGGCTGGTGGCCTGGGGCGCGGCGGTGAAGGACACCTTGTCCGAAACCTGGCTTTGGTTCGGGTCATAGACGCGCCCGGCCGACGAGGTCGCGTCGATCCAGATCGCGCATTTGCCGGTCTGGAACAGCGAAAGGTTCTCGTTATAGCCGTTGTTCACGGCACCGGGCGGGCCGTATTTGGTCATCGCATCGACATACCAGTTGATCGCGGTCTTCCAGGCTTCGCTCTCGATCTGGGGCTTCCAGTCCATGTCGAACCACTGTCCGCCATTGGTGTTCACCAATGTGCCGAGGAAGGCCATGTTTTCGCCCCAGCCGGGTTTGCCGCGCAAACAGATGCCGTATTGTTCCTTGGACTTGTCGGTCAGCTTTTCGGCGAAACCGGCGATATCGGCATAGGTCGGCTGTTCGGGCATGGTCAGGCCGGCCGCGTCGAACAGATCCTTGCGATACATGGTGAACGAGCTTTCGGCATAGAACGGCACCGCCATCAGCTTGCCATCGGCCGAAAGCCCCGCCGCCACCGACGGGATCAGGTCGGGATAGTCATACCCCTCGCCCAGATCGTCCAGCGGCAAAAGCCAGCCCGCCTTGCCCCAGATCGGCGCCTCATACGAGCCGATGGTCATCACGTCGAACTGTCCGCCCTTGGTCGCGATGTCCGTGGTGACGCGCTGGCGCAGGACGTTTTCTTCCAGGATGACCCAGTTGATCTTGTTGCCGGTGGCCTTTTCCCATTCCGGCGACAGTTTCTGCATGATGATCATGTCGCCGTTGTTCACGGTCGCAATAGTCAGTTCTTCGGCCTGCGCCGCGCTGGCAAGCGCCATCGCCGTCGCGGCAAGCAACGTCAGCTTCAGTTTCATCCGACTCCTCCCTCGGTGCACTGTTTACGCTAACAACAGTTAATTCGCCCCCCGAAGAGATGTCAACGAGATTTTTACGCGCGGAAATTTATTTCTGCGATGCAGAAAGTTTCCGCGCGTCAGGCCGAGGCGCGCAGGACCAGCTTGCCCTCGATCTGTTCGCGGCGCCCCGGCATGCCCGCGCCGCCCTCGATCATGTCAAACAGGATCGCAAGGCTGGTATCGGCAATCCCTTGAAAGTTCTGGGCCACCGTGGTCAGGGCGGGCGTGGTGAAACGCGCCATCGGATGGTCGTCATGACCGGCGACGCGCAGCGCGAAACCGGGTCCGCGCCCGATGCGCAGCCCCTTGTCATAGGCGGCGGCGATCAAGCCGATGGCGACGCGATCATTGGCACAAAGCGCCGTCATGGTGGGCAATGCCCGCCGCTCGATCAGCTGCGATCCGATTCGGAACCCCGCCTCTTCGAAATCCCAGCCATCCTCGGGGGTGTGGATGACCTGGGGTTGCAGGGCCTGTGCCTCCATCGCGCGGATATAGGCGTCGCGGCGCTCTTCGCGATTGCTGTTCGAGGTCGGAAGATCCACAAAGAACGGCGGCTCTCCGCTGCGGCACAGATAATCGACGATCACCCCGATGCTTTGGAAATTATCTGTTCCGACAAAGGCTTGCGGACCATTGAGATGGCTGTCAAAGGTCACGGTCGGCACATCGTCCGAGAATTTGTGCAGCCGCTCGACATTCGAGGCCGCCCCCAGCGGCGCGATCAGCGCACCGCCGATGCGCATCGAATGAAGCAGATCCAGCACCCCCAATTCACGTTCGGGATCGCCATGAGAGCTCAGCACGACGGCGCGGTATCCGGCCTGAAAACAGCTTTGCTCGATCTGGCGGACGACCTCGGCAAAAAACGGGTCCAGGGCATGGGGAACGATCACCCCGATGCTGCGCGTGGCCTTGCGATTCTGGTTGATGGCATAAAGATTCGGCCGATAGTCATATTTGGCGATGGCATGTTCGATGCGCTCGCGCGTGGAGGGACGCACGCTTGTCGGATCGTTGAAATATTTCGAGACCGTCGGCCGCGAGATCCCGCTGGCGGCCGAGAACTCTTCCATATTGCGGATCTTATGGTCTTCCATCATCCTGCCCTGAACGAGTGACTGGAGCTTGGCGTCGACGCGAGGCCTTGAAACAAACCATTTAACGCGCGTAAAAATAATTCTTGACACTATTTCCGAGTTCGGAACAGCGGTCAAGCAGTTCTTTACCGATTCCGATCCCCCGAAACGGCACCATTCCGCCACCGAAAGGACCGGCATCGACCGGCCGGATCCGCCCCCCGTTCGACCCTTTCCGCAACGCCCCCAAAGATCGAACCCTGCCCCCTTTTCATGACAAAGCCGCCCGGCCATGGCGGGCCGGGCGGCGTCTTCTGCTGTCGATGCGGTAACCGGTTCAGGTGATCACATCGGGCGCGTCGCGTCCCGTGCGTTCGCGAATGCCGGCGATCTGGTCGGCGGCGGCGATGATCCCGGCCAGCGCCTGTTGCGGATCGTCCTGCATCCGGGCGGGGTCGGTTTCGACCCGTTCCAGATAGACCCGCAGCGTCGCGCCCTCGGTCCCCGTGCCGGAAAGGCGCAGCACGATGCGCCCCCCGCCCTCGGTCATCACCCGCAGCCCCTGGGCCGCGCTGTGCGAGCCATCGACCGGATCGTCATAGGCGAATTCATCCGCCGCCTCGATCCGCAGGCCGGCGACGGTCTGACCCGGCAGATCGCCAAGACGTGCGCGCAACGCATCGACCAGCCCGTTCGCGGCGGCCGAATCCACCGCCTCGTAATCATGGCGGGAATAATAGTTGCGGCCATATTTCGCCCAGTGATCGGCCATGATCCGGGCCACCGGCTCGGCCCGTTCGGCCAGCACGTTCAACCAGAAAAGCACCGCCCAAAGCCCGTCCTTTTCGCGCACATGGTCCGACCCGGTGCCGGCGCTTTCCTCGCCGCACAGCGTGGCGCGCCCGGCATCCAGCAGATTGCCAAAGAATTTCCACCCCGTCGGGGTTTCATAGCAGGCAATGCCCAGGCTTTCGGCCACCCGGTCCAGCGCCTTCGAGGTCGGCATCGAGCGCGCCACCCCCTTAAGCCCGTCAGCATAGCCCGGCACAAGCCGCGCATTCGCCGCCAGCACCGCAAGACTGTCCGAAGGCGTCACATAGGCGCCGCGCCCCACGATCATGTTGCGGTCGCCATCCCCGTCCGAGGCCGCGCCGAAATCCGGGGCGTCCGGGCCAAACATCGCATCCATCAGATCCTTGGCCCAGATCGGGTTCGGATCCGGGTGACCGCCGCCGAAATCGGGGCTGGGCACGGCATTGACGACCGAACCCGCGGGCGCGCCAAGCTCGCCTTCGAGAATGGCCTTGGCATAGGGGCCGGTCACCGCATGCATGGCGTCGAAACGGATGCGAAAGCCGCCGGCAAACAGCGCCCGGATCTTTTCGAAATCAAAGATCTGGCGCATCAGATCGGCATAATCGGCAACCGGATCGACGACCTCGATCTGCATGTCGCCCAGCTGGCGCAGCCCCGGCGTCGACAGATCGACATCCTGCGCCTCATAAATCAGGTATTCGCCGATATCGCGGGTCGCCTGAAAGATCTTCTCGGTCACGCCCTCAGGGGCGGGGCCGCCATTGGCCATGTTGTACTTGACCCCGAAATCCTCATGCGGGCCGCCGGGATTGTGGCTGGCGGACATGATGATGCCGCCATCGGCCCCGCGCTTGCGGATCAGGTTCGAGGCGGCGGGCGTCGACAAAAGCGCGTTCTGCCCGACGATGACCTTTTTCGCGCCGCTGGCCGCCGCCATGCGCAGGATCACCTGCGCCGCGCGGTCGTTGAAATAGCGCCCGTCGCCGCCCAGCACATAGGTCTTGCCCGCCGCGCCGCCGGTGCCGTTCCAGATCGCCTGGACGAAATTTTCCAGGTAATGCGGCTGCATGAAGACCGGGGTCTTCTTGCGCAGGCCCGAAGTGCCGGGCTTCTGGCCCTCGATGGGGGTGGTGGGAATTTTCAGAATGCTCATCTTCCCGTCTCCTGACGATCGTTGTCACGCATAATGTCGGCGGTGCGCCGGGTGGCGGGCAGCCGCGCAATATCGGCCGCCGCAACCGGCAGGCGCAGCTGCCAGTTCGGATATTCGGTAACGGTTCCGGGCAGGTTCGGTTGCCCGACCATGTCCAGCAGGATCTCGGCCTGCAACGCGACCAGCCGCGCAGGCGTCCGCGCCAGAAAGCCGTGCAGCGCGTCCATGTCGTCATCGGGCAAAAGCACGTCGAGCGCGGCGATTTCGACCGCACGTTCGGCATGGGCGCTTTCGATATCGGCCGCGCCCTGTCCCGAAATGGCGGCCCGGGCGTCGATATCGGCCCCCTGTCGCCAGCCCCGCCATGTCGGCAGGTCATGGGTCGAAAAGCTGGCGATGGCGGCACGATCGTAATCGGCGGCCGCGCGAAAGACCGGCGGCTGCCAATCGGTCCGTTCAAACATCGCCACGCGGCATCCCAGCACCCCAGACTGTGCCAGAAGCGCCTGCAATCCCTCGGGAATATTGCCCAGATCCTCGCCGATGATGACGGCATTGCCGGCACGGGCGGCCTCGATCCGGGCGACGGCGAACATCGCCTCGCTGGGCATGCGGATATAGGCGCCGGGGGCGCCATCGGGCACCCAGAAGGCGCGCTCGAAGCCGATGATATGATCGATGCGCAGGGCGCCGGCGAATTGCAGCTGTCGGCGCAGGGTCTCGGCCAGCGGCGCATAGGCGCGCGCGCGCAGCGCCAGCGGGTTCAGCGGCGCGAGGTTCCAGTTCTGTCCATCCGGGCCAAAGGCGTCTGGCGGCGCGCCCAACGAAGCACCGCGCACGAAACTGTCGCGATCCTCCCAGGTTTCGGCACCAAAGGGGTGGGTCCCGACCGCCAGATCCAGATAGAGCCCATGGCGCATGCCGGCCGCGCGGGCCGCATTGCCCGCACGGGTCAGTGCCGCCTCGGCCCGCCATTGCAGCCAGGCGTGAAAGCGCATTTCCGCGCCCAGCTCGCGCCGCGCGGCGATGGCGGCGGGCAGATCGGGCGATTGCAGCTCTGTCGGCCAATCGTTCCAGAACGGGCCGTGCCGCGCCGAAAGCGCCTGATGCAGGACAAAGCGTTCCAGGCTTTCGCCCTGTTCCGCGCGCCAGCGATCAAACCCCGCATCCCCGGGGAAAGCGGCATATTCGGCCTGCAATACCGCCATCCGCGCAGGGATGTCGCGGACATAATCGACCAGCGGGCCGGGACTGCCCTCGCCAGCGGCAAGGTGGATCACATTCAGCCGCCGCCGATGCGAGGGGGTATAGGGGCTGAAGAGTTCGGGCCGGGTTGGAAAGCCCGCATGCACCGGGTTGATGCCGATGAAATCCGCACCCGCCTGTCCCATGCCGGCCGCAAGCTCGCCCAGATCGTCATAGCTGCCGATCCCCCGCGCCGCGAGACCGTAAAGCGGCGCCACCAGACCCCAGCAGCGCGCGGGTTCCGGCAGGCGCGGCGGCGCGGCCAGAAGCGTATAGACCAGCCCGCAGGCCCGCAGCCGGTGAATGCCCAGAGGCAGCGGCGGCAAGGCCCCCTCGCCCGTCATTTCCTCACCGGTTTCCAGCACCAGCGTCCAGGGCGTATCGCGGAAATCATGGTCGGGCGCGGCCCCGGCCTCGCAGATAAGGTCGATGGGCAGGCCGGCCTCGATCACCTCGGGACGGGCGTCGGGGGCCACGCCCATCGCCGCCAGAAGCGCCTCGGCGGTCTCGACCGAGGTCTCGCGCCATGTGCCGGTCAGGTCGCGAAACCCGGGCAGCACCCCCATGCGCGTGGCAAGAGCAAGGCGCGGATCAGTCATTGGCGCGCTCCAGCTCTAGCATCTGCACGGATTGCGCGGCCACGGCGACGCTGCCGCCGGTGACGATGCCGGGCGCGCGCGCGGGCCGGTCGGTGTCGATATGGCGCCGCCAGAGCCAACCCGAGGGCGCCGCCGGCAGCGTCACCTCAAGCGGCGCGGCGCCACCGTTAAAGACCATGAACAGCGCCTCTTCGCGCTGCGCATAAGCGGGCGTCCCCGAGGCGATGCGCATTTCGACACAGATCACCCGCAGATCCGGCTCGGCCCAGTCGGCGGGCGTCATCGGCGCGCCGTCGGGCCGCCACCAGAAGAGATCGCCCAAGCCGTCGACCAGACGCGGCCGCGAATGCAGGAAACGTTTCTGGCGCAGGATCGGATGGTCGCGGCGCAGGGCGATCAGGCGGCAGACAAAGTCCAGAAATCCGGGATCCGCCCCCTGCCAGTCGACCCAGCCGATGGGATTGTCCTGGCAATAGGCATTGTTGTTGCCCGATTGCGAATTGCCCAGCTCATCCCCGGCCAAAAGCATCGGCGTGCCTTGCGAAAACAACAGCGTCGCCAGCATGTTGCGCCGCCGCCGGGCGCGCGCTTCACGGATGGCGGGGTCGGTGGCCGGCCCCTCGACCCCCATATTGTCCGAGAAGTTTTCGCTATGGCCGTCGCGATTGCCCTCGCCATTGGCGTCATTGTGTTTTTCGCTATAGCTGACCGTATCCATCAGCGTGAAACCGTCATGCGCGGTCAGAAAATTGACCGAGGATGTGGCCGGGCGCCCGGAATGGTCGAATTGCCGGGCCGAGCCGGTCAGCCGGTCGGCCAGTTCGGAAATCTGGCCGTCATCACCGCGCCAGAAGCGGCGGATACCGTCACGATACTTGTCGTTCCATTCCAGAAATGGCGGCGGAAACGCCCCCAGCTGATAGCCACCCGGCCCGATATCCCAGGGCTCGGCGATCAGCTTGACCCGGGTCAGCACCGGGTCCTGCCGGATCGCGTCAAAGAACGAGGCGCTGCTGGAAAAGCCGCCCCTTACCCGCCGGCCCAGCGTCGCCGCCAGGTCAAAGCGGAAACCGTCGACATGCATCACCTCGACCCAATAGCGCAGGCTGTCCATGACCATGCGCAGGACCATCGGGTGGTTCAGGTTCAGCGTATTACCGGTGCCGGTGTCGTTGATGTAATAGCGCGGATCGTCGGCCAGCCGGTAATAGCTGCGATTGTCGAGGCCCCGGAACGACAGCGTCGGCCCCATCTGGTTGCCTTCGCAGGTGTGGTTATAGACCACGTCCAGAATGACCTCGATCCCGGCGGCATGCAGCCGCGCGACCATGTGCTGGAACTCGGCGATCTGGCCATGGGCCAGATAGCGCGGATCGGGGGCGAAAAAGCCCAGCGTCTGATAGCCCCAGAAATTCACCAGCCCCTTTTCGACCAGAAAGCGGTCGTTGAGGAATGCCTGCACCGGCAAAAGCTCGATCGCGGTGATGCCCAGCTTTTGCAGATGTTCCAGCATCGGATCCGAGGCCAGTCCCAGAAAGCTGCCGGGATTGGGCACTTTGGGATGCTGCTGGGTCAGGCCTTTGACATGCGCCTCATAGATGATCGACTGCGAGACCGAGCGCCGGGGCGGCTGGTCGGCGCCCCATGAAAATGCCGGATCCTCGACCACGGCGCGCGGCATATAGCGGGCGCTGTCGCGGCGGTCCATCGACAGATCCGCCTCGGGCGCGCCGACCGTATAGCCCATCAGCGCGTCGTGCCAGACCGGATGCCCGGTCAGCCGCTTGGCATAGGGATCGAGCAGCAGCTTGTGATAATTGAACCGATGACCCTCGGCCGGGGCATAGGGGCCATCGGCGCGATAACCGTAAAGCTGGCCGGGCCGCAGCCCCGACACATAGCCGTGCCAGACATCGCCATCGCGTTCCGGCAGGTCGATCCGGTGGGTTTCCGTCTGGCCGTCGGGCGTGAACAGGCACAGCGTCACCTTGCGCGCATGCACCGAGAAAACGGCGAAGTTGACACCTTCGCCGTCAAAGCTGGCGCCGAGGGGATCGGCGCGGCCGGCAGTAATCGTCCAGTTGGTCATCAGGCAGTCGTCATCGAATTGAACAGATCGGCATAGGCTTTCGCCGAGGCATCCCAGCCCACCGGCTGGGCCATGGCATTGGCGACCATGCCCTGCCACAGCTCGGGCTGGCGATAAAGCGCAACCAGCCGTTCCAGCGTCCGCGCCAGCGCCTGCGCGGTCACCGGATGAAATTGCAGCCCCGTGGCCACCCCCGCCCCCATCGCCGCCGCCGAGGCATTGATGACCGTATCGGCCAGCCCGCCGGTCAGCGACACCACCGGCAGCGTGCCATAGCGCAGCCCGTACATCTGCGTCAGCCCGCAGGGTTCAAAGCGCGACGGCACAAGGATGGCGTCGCCGCCTTCGATCATGCGATGCGCCAGGGCCTCGTCATAGCCGATGCGCAGCGCGACCCCGGTGGGATTGCGTTCGGCCGCCGCGCGCAGCGCCGCCTCAAGCGCGGGATCGCCCGCGCCCAGCACCGCAAGCTGGCCGCCATTTTCGATCAGCGCCGGCAATGCCTCGATCAGAAGGTCCAGCCCCTTTTGTTCGGACAGGCGCGAAATGACGACGCAAAGCGGCCCCGCCGCCTCGGGCAGGCCGAATTCGGCGCGCAGCGCGGCGCGGGCGCGGGCCTTGCCCTTGGTGTCGCTATAGGGCGGCGTCCATGTCTTGAGGTCGATCCCGTTCAGGATGCCGATGAAATCGGCGCCGCGATCGGCCAGCACCCCCTCCATCCCCATGCCGAATTCGGGGGTCATCAGCTCTTCGGCATAGGTCGGGCTGACGGTCGAAACCTTGTCGGCGAACACGATCCCCGCCTTCAGCGCGCTGATGCGGCCCCAATATTCAAAGCCCTGGGGCGTGAAGAGATGCGCCGGCAATTGCAGCGCGCCCAGCATATGCGCCGGCGCCAGCCCCTGAAAGGCGACGTTGTGGATGGTCAGCAGCGTGCGCACATCCCGCACGCCCAGCTGGCGCAGATAGACCGGCGCCAGCCCCGCCTGCCAGTCATGCAGATGCAGGACCTGCGGGCGCCAGCCCTCGATCCCGTCGCGGGCGATGATCGCGGCGGCCCGGTCCAGCGCCGCGAAGCGCTGGGGATTGTCGGGCCAGTCCTTGCCGTCCGGGCCCAGATAGGGGCCGCCGTCGCGGTCGAACAGATGCGGCGCATCAAGGAGATAAAGCGCCGTTTCGCCCAATGCGGCGCGGCGGATGCGGGCCGGGCCGCCGAACAGATCGCCCAGCTCGGCCACCACCGGCGCCGCCGTTCCCTGCGCCGCCATCACCCCGCGGTAACCCGGCAGCAATGTCCGCATGCCGACCCCATGCGGGGCCAGCGCGGCCGGCAGCGCGCCCGCCACATCCGCCAGCCCGCCGGTCTTGATCAGCGGGACGCATTCCGAGGCGACGGACAGAACCCTTGTCATAAAGACGCTTCCCTTCGATTCAGCATCTCTTGCGTGATCAATGTGATGCCGCCTTCGGTGACGCGGAACCATTTCGCATCCTCTGCCGGGTCCTCGCCGACGACAAGCCCTTCGGGGATATGGACGCCCCGGTCGATCACCACATTTTTCAGCCGCGCATGGCGCGCGACATTCACATAGGGCAGGACGACGGCGCCGTCGAGACTGGCGAAAGAGTTGGTCTTGACCTGCGTGAACAACAGCGACTGGCGGATGTCGGTCCCCGAGATGATGCAGCCCCCCGAGACCATCGAGCTGACGGCATGGCCGCGCCGTTCGGGTTCGTCATGGATGAATTTGGCCGGCGGCACCGATTCCGAATAGGTCCAGATCGGCCAGTCGCGATCCCACAGGTCCAGATCCGGGGTGAAATCGGTCAGGTCCAGATTGGCCTTCCAGAAGGCATCGACCGTGCCCACATCGCGCCAATAGGCCGGCGCCTCGGGGGATGAGCGCACGCAGCTGTCGGTAAAGCGATGCGCCTGCGCCTTGCCGTTCCTGACGATCTCGGGGATCAGGTCATTGCCGAAATCATGGCTGGAATTGCTGTCCTCCATGTCGCGGATCAGCAGGTCGCGCAGGAAATCCCATTTGAAGACATAGATCCCCATCGAGGCCAGCGTGACGTTCGGATCCTCGGGCGTGCCGGGCGGATCGGCGGGCTTTTCCAGAAAGCTGGTGATGCGGTCGTTGGCATCCACCGCCATGACCCCAAAGGCCGAGGCCTCGGCCCGCGGCACGGTCAGACAGCCGATGGTCACATCCGCGCCCGTGTCGACATGCTGGCGGATCATCAGCTCGTAATCCATCTTGTAGATGTGATCGCCGGCCAGGATCAGCACATATTCGACCCGATAGCTGTCGATGATGTCGATATTCTGGGCCACCGCATCGGCGGTGCCGCGATACCACATCGCCTCGTCATAGCGTTGGGACGCGGGCAGGATGTCCAGAAACTCGTTGCGCTCGGCGCGGAAAAAGCTCCAGCCGCGCTGGACATGGCGGATCAGCGAATGCGCCTTGTATTGCGTGGCCAGCGCCATCTTGCGGATGCCCGAATTCAGCGCATTCGACAGCGCAAAGTCGATGATCCGCGACTTGCCGCCGAAATAGACCGCCGGCTTCACACGCCGGTCGGTCAGTTCCTTCAGGCGCGAACCGCGCCCGCCGGCAAGCACGAAGGCCATGGTGCGGCCGGAAAGTCGTTCATTCCGAGGTGCCATTTTCCCCTCCTCCTGGAAAACAGTGCCGCGCGGGACGCGGCGAAACAAGAAATCAAACGGTCGGCGCCTCATCCCGGATCAGGATCAGCGTCGACAAGGGCGGCAGGACGATATCGGCATGGGCGGGCTGGCCATGGCTTTCGCCCGCGACCGCCGTGACATGGCCCAGATTGCCGCGCCCACCCCCGCCATAGGTCTCGGCATCCGAATTCAGCGCCTCGCGCCAGCGCCCCGCCTGCGGCATGCCCAGCCGATAGGCCGGGCGTTCGACAGGCGTGAAGTTGCAGATCACCACCACCTCGGCATCGCCGGGATTGCCGCGCCGGACCCAGGCATAGACGGAATTGTCGGCGTCATTGGCCTCGATCCACTGGAAACCGTCGGGGTCGCAGTCGCGGGCATAAAGCGCGGGGGTTTCGCGATAGAGATGGTTCAGGTCGCGCACCAGCTGCTGCATGCCGTAATGCAGCGGATTGCCGATCGAGGCCCAGTCGATTTCGGCGTCATGGTTCCATTCGGACCCTTGGGCGAATTCCTGTCCCATGAACAACAGCTTCTTGCCCGGATGGCCCCACATGAACCCGTAATAGGCGCGCAGATTGGCGAATTTCTCCCAGCCGTCGCCGGGCATCTTGGCCAGCATCGAACCCTTGCCATGCACGACCTCGTCATGGCTGATCGGCAGGATGAAGTTTTCCGAAAACGCGTAATGCAGGCCAAAGGTCATCTGGTGATGATGGTGGCGGCGATAGACCGGATCGCGCTGGATATAGTCCAGCGTGTCGTTCATCCAGCCCATGTTCCATTTGAACCCGAAGCCAAGACCACCGTCATGAACCGGCCGCGACACCTTGGGATATGAGGTGGATTCCTCGGCCACCGTCATGATCCCCGGCACCTCGCCATAGGTCAGGCGGTTCATGTCCTGCAACATGGCGATGGCTTCGTAATTCTCGCGCCCGCCATCCTTGTTGGGGACCCACTCCCCCTCGGCCCGCGAATAGTCGCGGTAAAGCATCGAGGCCACCGCATCCACGCGCAGCCCGTCGACGTGATATTCCTTGAGCCAGTAAAGCGCGTTCGAGGTCAGATAGTTCATCACCTCGGTGCGACCATAGTTATAGATCAGGGTGTTCCAGTCCTGATGAAAGCCCTCGCGCGGGTCGGCATGTTCGTAAAGCGCGGTGCCGTCGAAACGGCCAAGCCCATGCGCATCGGTCGGAAAATGCCCCGGCACCCAGTCCAGCAGCACGCCAAGCCCCGCCTTGTGCGCGGCATTGACCAGATCGCGGAATTCATGCGGCGGCCCGAAACGGATCGTCGGCGCGAACAGCCCAACCGGCTGATAACCCCAAGAGCCGTCAAAGGGATATTCGGACACCGGCAGCAGCTCGATATGGGTGAACCCCATGTCGCGGGCGTATTCGACCAGCTCGACCGCCGCCTCTTTGTACGAGATCGGGCGGCCACCGTCCTTGCGGCGCCAGCTGCCCAGATGCACCTCGTAGATCGAAATCGGCTGATCGGTCCGCTGCGCCTCCGCGCGCGAGGCCATCCAGTCCGCATCCGACCAGCCATAGCCCGCGATGTCGCGCACGACCGAGGCCGTCTGCGGCGGGTGCTGCGAGCCAAAGCCAACAGGGTCGGCCTTTTGATGCAAGCTGCCATAGGCGCCGAGGATTTCGAATTTATAGGCCGTGCCCTCGCCCAGCCCGGGCATGAAGATTTCCCACACGCCTGTCGCGCCGCGCCTGCGCATGACATGGCGCCGCCCGTCCCAGGCGTTGAAATCGCCGATCACCGAAACCCGCCGCGCATTCGGCGCCCAAACCGCGAAATGCGTGCCGCGCGCGCCCTCATGGTCGATGACATGCGCGCCCAGCACGTTCCAAAGCCCGTGATGCGTTCCCTCGCCCAGAAGATATTCGTCCATCTCGCCCAGGACGGGTCCGAAACGATAGGGATCCTCGACCTGCCATTCCTCGCCATCGCGGCGACCGCGCAGGCGATAGGGGCGCGCGCCGGCGACCTTGCCCTGAAACAGGCCGGGATATCCCTCGACCGGGGCCAGCGGATGCGCCTTGCCCTCGACCAGCGCCGCCATCTCAGTGGCGCCGGGATCATAGGCGGTGACATAGCGCAGCCGCCCCTTGCGATGCGGACCCAGCACCGAGAAGGGATCGTCGAAACGCCCCTCGACGATGCGGTTCAGGACCGGGATATCAGCAACTTCGCGCGGGTCGATCATGGCCATGGCTCCCCCTTACGATGGCATTTGACTTGGGCGCTATTCCTGCCCCAACAGGCTTTTTGCGTGCCACACATCCGCCATATAGCCACGGATGGTGCGATCCGACGAGAACCAGCCCGAGCGCGCGACGTTCAGCGCCGCCATCCGCGCCCAGTTGTTCCGGTCCAGATAGGCGCGGTCCACCTCGCGCTGCGCGCGCCAATAATCGGTGAAATCCGACGCGACCAGGAAATAATCCGCCCCGGTCAGGTTATCGACGATGCCGGCATAGCGGTCCGGCTCGCCCGCGCTGAAAACGCCCGAGCGGATCGCCGCAACCGCGCGGCCCAGCCGCGGATCGGCCGCGATGGCCGCGGCGGCATGGTTCTGGACATTGCGGCGGGCCTCGGCCTCGTCCACGGTCATGCCGAACAGGAAGAAGTTATCGGCCCCCACCCGCTCGCGGATTTCGACATTCGCCCCGTCCAGCGTGCCGATGGTCAGCGCGCCGTTCAGCGCGAATTTCATGTTGCCGGTGCCCGAAGCCTCTTTCCCGGCGGTCGAGACCTGTTCGGACAGATCGGCGGCGGGGATCAGGCGCTCGGCCATGGTGACATTGTAATTGGGCAGGTAGATGACCTGCAAAAGCTCGTTGGTGGCGGCATCGGCATTGATCACGGCCGCCACATCGTTGATCAGCCGGATGATGTCCTTGGCAAAGAAATAGCCGGGCGCGGCCTTGCCGCCAAAGATCTTGACGCGCGGGGTCCAGCCGGCGCCGGGATTGTCGCGGATCTCTTGCCAAAGGGCGATCGCTTCGAGGATGTTCAGATGCTGGCGCTTGTATTCGTGGATGCGCTTGATCTGTACGTCAAAGATCGCGTCGGGGTTCAGCATCAGGTCGTGTTCGCGCGCCACCCAATCGCACAGATCGGCCTTGTTGTCGGCCTTGACCTGCGCGAAACGCGACAGCCAGTCGGGGTTGTCGATATGCGGCTCAAGCCCGACAAGCTGTTCCAGATCGCCGATCCAGCCATCGCCGATGGTGTCAGTGATCAGCGCCGACAGGCGCGGGTTGCACGAATGCACCCAGCGGCGCGGCGTGACGCCATTGGTTTCATTGACGATGCGGTCGGGATGAAGCGCATTCAGATCCTTGAAGACCGTGGTTTTCATCAGCCCGGTATGCAGCGCCGCGACGCCGTTGACGCGGTTCGACATGATGAATGACAGCTCGCCCATCTTGACCCGCCCGTCGCTGCGCGCCGCGACCCTGCGCGCGGGATAGGCCTTGGCATGGGCGTCGTCGATGCGGTCGATCAATTGCAGATGGCGCGGCAGAAGGCTGGCGAACAGATCCTCGCCCCAGCTTTCCAGCGCCTCGGGCAAAAGCGTGTGGTTGGTATAGTTCACGCAGCCCTGGGTGATATGCAGCGCCTCTTCAAAGGGCAGACCGCGTTCGTCATGCAGGATGCGCACCAGTTCCGGCCCGGCAATGGCCGGATGCGTGTCGTTCATCTGGATCGCGACCTTCTGCGGCAAAAGGCGCAGATCCTTGTGGTCGGTCTCAAAGCGGCGGACGATGTCGCGGACCGAGGCGGCGGTAAAGAAATATTCCTGCGTCAGCCGCAGCCGCTTGCCTTTTTCGGTCGAATCCTCGGGATAGAGCACGCGCGAAATGGTGCGGGCCAGGGCCTCGCCCTCGGCGGCGGCGGCGAAATCGCCGGCGTTGAAACGTTCAAGGTCGAAGGGATTGACCGCACGCCCCGCCCAAAGCCGCAGCGTATTGGCCCAGCGCCCCTTCCAGCCGATGACCGGGGTGTCAAAGGCCTCGGATTGCACAAAGGTTTCAGGTTCCCAGACGGATTTGCCGTCGCGGCTAACGACGCGGCCGCCAAAGCCAAGGGTAAAGGCCGCCTCGGGGCGTTCGAATTCCCAGGCATAGGGCTGTTTCAACCAGTCCTCGGGCGCCTCGTGCTGGCGGCCCTCGACAAAGGATTGCCGGAACAGGCCGTGTTCATAGCGGATGCCATAACCGTAAGCCGGGCAGCCCAGCGTCGCGAGCGATTCCATGAAACAGGCCGCAAGCCGGCCCAGCCCGCCATTCCCCAGCGCCGCATCGGGTTCGTCCAAAAGCACGGCGCGATAATCGAGGCCAAAGGATTCGATCGCCGCCCGGGCCTGATCCTGCATTTCAAGATTGACGATATTGTCCTCGAGCAGGCGCCCGATCAGGAATTCCATCGACAGGTAATAGACCCGCTTGGCGTCGGCGCGATAGGTTTCGCGCGTCGCCGCCATCCAGCGGTCGACGATACGGTCGCGCACCGCATAGCTCAGCGCCATCCGCCAGTCGAAAATCTGTGCGTGGTCGGGATCCTTGCCCAGCGTATAGGTCAGATGCCACAGGATCGCGTCGCGGAAATCGGTCTTGGGCATGTCGTCCCGGGCCATGTCGTCACCTTGCAAAAACACTGCGCCCGCGGCACCGCGCGGGCCCTCATGGTTTCTGATTAAGGTATCCTAATTCGAAAGCAAGCCGGGTCGCGGAAAAAAGCGTTAGCGTTAACTGATCGCCATATTCTGCGGGCCAAAACAGCAAGGCTTTGCCGATCCGGGGCCTGTCGCGCCCCCCGAAACGGGCGGCGCGACGGCTGTTTCGGGGGCCGATCGGGCGGTCGATCCGAATCGCTTCGGATCGGTTCAGAAATCCAGACCCAGATCGAGCGTGCGCACCGAATGCGTCAGCGCCCCCACCGAGATATAGTCGACGCCCGTCGCCGCCACCTCGGCAATGCGGTCCAGACGCATGTTCCCCGATGCCTCAAGCACCAGCCGCCCCGACACCATCGCCACCGCCTTGCGCAGCGTGGGCGTGTCCATATTGTCCAGCAGCACCACGTCGGCGCCGCCCTGATCCAGCACCTCGGCCAATTGCTCCAGCCGGTCGACCTCGATCTCGACCCGCATCATATGCGAGGCGCGGGCCTTGACCGCCGCCAGCACCGGGGCAATGCCGCCCGCCGCCGCGATATGGTTGTCCTTGATCAGAATGGCGTCAGAGAGCGAAAAGCGGTGGTTGAAGCCGCCGCCATGCAGCACGGCCTGTTTTTCGACCAGCCGCAATCCGGGCGTGGTCTTGCGGGTACAGGTGATGCGGGTCCGCGTGCCGCGCGTCTCGGCGACAAAGGCGGCGGTCAGCGTGGCGATGCCGCAAAGCCGCCCGGCGAAATTCAGCGCCACCCGTTCCGCCGAAAGGATCGAGGCCGCCTCGCCCTCGATCTCGGCCAGCGTGTCGCCGGGGCCAAAGGGCGCGCCATCGGGGCAATGGACGCGCAGCACCAGCGCCGGATCGATCAGCCGAAAGGCGATGGCGGCCAGTTGCATCCCCGATACGATGCCGGCCTCGCGCGCGCGGATGCGGGCCTTGTAGCGGGTGCCGGCAGGGATCACGGTGCGGGTGGTAATGTCGCCATATGTGCCCAGATCCTCGTCCAGCGCGGCGCGGACCAGCGGCTCAAGGATAAGGTCGGGCAACGGGGGGAAAGCGGGCGTCATGGGGTCTCCGGTGACGTGGGGCCGTCGCGCAGGGCCAGCGCCTGGGCCAGGGTCAGGCGCGAGCGGCGCCCCTCGGGGGCGGTCTGGGGAAAATCGGTGCGGAAATGCGCGCCGCGGCTTTCGCGCCGCATCAGCGCCGCCGCCGCGATCAATGTGGCGGTGGCGGTCATGTTCAAAAGCGCCGGGCAATCGGGCTGGGCGGCCTCGATTTCCGCGATCCGGCGCAAGCACGCAGCAAGGCCCGCGCCATCGCGCACCACGCCCGCGCCATCGGTCATCGCCCGGCGCAGCCGCGCGACCAGCGCCGGATCGGGCAGCTCCGCAGGGGCCAGATCCGGCAAGCGGATCAAGGCCGCGTCCCCCGGATCCGTCCCCAAGGCTGCCTTGATCGATCCCGCCGCGCGGCGGGCATAGACCAGCGCCTCGAGCAGGCCGTTCGAGGCCAGCCGGTTCGCGCCATGCAGCCCGGTCGAAGACGCCTCGCCACAGACCCAAAGCCCCGGCAGGCTGGCGCGCCCGTCCACATCCACCGCGACCCCGCCCATATGGTAATGCGCCGCCGCCGCGACCGGGATCGGGGTGCGGGTGGGATCGATCCCGGCCCGCGTACAGGCCCCCGCCACGGCGGGAAATTCGTCAAGAATGCGCGCGCCAAGGCAATCGCGCGTGTCCAGCGCCGGTTCCAGCCCGGCCTGCCTCTGGGCATAGACCGCGCGGGCGACGATGTCGCGGGGCGCAAGTTCGGCGTCGGGATGCACGGCCGGCATGAAGCGTTCGTCCCGCCGGTTCACCAGATGCGCACCCTCGCCGCGCAGGGCCTCGGTCGCAAGGGGTGCGGGGTCTTCGCCGCTGGCGATGGCGGTCGGGTGAAACTGCACGAATTCCGCATCCGCGATCACCGCGCCCGCGCGCGCCGCCATGCCGATCACCTGTCCACGGATGCGCGGCGGATTGGTCGTGACCGCGTAAAGCCCGCCCGAACCGCCCCCCGCCAAAAGCACCGCCGGCCCCGTGATCGCCACGGGCTGCGAGCCGTCGGCCCGCGTCACCTCGACGCCCGTGACGCGCCCGTCCTGCATCCGAAGCCCGGTCGCCGTCACCCCCTCAAGCACCTGAACCGAGGGCGCATTGCGCACCTGCGCGATCAATGCGCGCATGATCTCGGCCCCGGCCTGATCGCCGCGCACCCGCACGACGCGGGCAAAGCTGTGCGCGGCCTCGCGCGACATGACATAGCCGCCATCGGGCTGGCGGTCGAAGGGGGTGCCAAGCCGGGTCAGGTCAAGGATGTGCTGGCGCGCGTCCTGCGTGACCATGTCGGCCACGGCCGCATCCACGGTCCCGGCCCCGGCGCCCATCGTGTCGCGGGCATGGGCGGCGGCGGTATCGACCGGATCCATGGCCGCGGCCACGCCCCCCTGCGCCCAGGCCGAGCTTGCCCCCTGCCCCAAAGCCTCGGGCGAAATAACCAGCACCGGGCGCGGCGCCAGCTCAAGCGCCGCATAAAGCGCCCCAAGCCCGGCGCCGACGATGATGACGCGGGGCGTCGCGATGGTTTCGGTCATCGGATCAGGCCGCCGCCAGCCGGCGCGACAGATCGATCATGCGCTCGACGGCCACGCGGGCGCGCCGGGCGACCCCGGGTTCGACCTCGACCGCGCCGGTCATGGAATGCAGCGACCAAAGCACCTTTTCCAGCGTGATCTTCTGCATATAGGGGCACATGTTGCAGGGGCCGAGAAACTCGACCTCGGGGTTCGCGTCCGAGATATTGCCCGCCATCGAACATTCGGTGACCAGCATCACCTGCCTAGGGCGTTCCTGTTCGACCCAGCCCTGAATATTGGCGGTCGAGCCGGCATAATCGGCCTCGGCCACCACATCGGGCGGGCATTCGGGATGGGCGATGATCTTAAGCCCCGGATGCCAGTCGCGGAAATCGCGCAGATCCTGGGCGGTAAAGCGTTCATGCACGATGCAGGCGCCATCCCACCAGACCACGCGTTTCTGCGGCACCTGATTGGCGACATTCTGCGCCAGCCACTTGTCGGGGGTCATGATGACGGTATCGCCCTCCATCGCCGCGACGATCTGGGCCGCATTGGCCGAGGTGCAGCAGATGTCGGAGGCGGCCTTCACCTCGGCGGTGGTGTTGACATAGCTCACCACCGGCGCGCCGGGAAAACGCGCGCGCATCTGCGCAATGCCCTCGGCGGTGATGCTTTCGGCCAGCGAACAGCCCGCCTCCAGATCCGGCATCAGCACGGTTTTCGCGGGGTTCAGGATCTTCGAGGTCTCGGCCATGAAATGCACACCGCATTGCACGATCACATCGGCCTGAACCTCGGTCGCCTTGATCGCCAGATGCAGGCTGTCGCCGACCACATCCGCGATGCCGTGATAAATCTGCGGCGTCATGTAGTTATGCGCCAGCACCACCGCATTGCGTTCGCGTTTCAGCCGGTTGATCGCGGCGACATAGGGGGCATGGATCGCCCAATCGGGCCAGGGCATGACCCGGTCCATGCGGGCATGAATCTCCTTCATGCTTTCCGCCAGCTCCAGCGAGGCCGCCAGATCGTAATGCCGGGCCAGTTCGTCCCGGATGGATGTCAGATCGAGCATGTGGTCCCCCCATTCCGCCCGCATCGAAGAGCTTTGCTTATACAGCGCGATGACGGCCCGGCCAGACGATTATGCACAGGCGCGCCGCTCGGGCGTCAGGTAGCGAATGATTGACGCATGGGCAACTTGATTGGCCAGATCTGGGGCAAGAGGCCCGACAAAGACCGGCCAAAACGATGCGGGATGCCTGTTTTCCGGGCAAATCTAGCCGATCCAGCGCGCCGCGATCAGGCCGCGCAGCGCATTCCCGACCCAAAGCCTGACCCGTGGCAGATCGGCCCGGCTCAGGTTTTCCTCGTGACAGGCGCCCCGGGCCAGCAATTCGGCCCGCAGCACGCCCGCCAGCAACCCGGATGCCAGCGGCGGCGTCCGCATCCCCTGTCCCCGGTCAAAGAACAGCGTCGTTATGGTGCCGTCACAGACCTCGTCGCGTTCGTTCAGAAAGATCAGCTCATCCACCCCCTGCGGCAAAGAGGTGCGGGCCTCGTCATAGGCGGCGCGGCGGGTGGTCTTGATCCGCAGCCAGGGATCGCGCGAATCCAGCCGCGCCCCGGCCAGACCCAGCCGCCATTCGGTTTGCGCGGGCGGCAGCGCGGCCCGGGTCACCTCGATCCCGCCCCGCCGGTCCAGCGCCAGACGCAGCCGCGCGGGCGCGCCCGGCGGGCCGGTCAGCGCGGCGCGCGCCGCATCCCCGTCACAGGGCCAGCCCAGCAGGGCGGCGCTTTCCGACAGCCGCGCCAGATGCCCGGCCAGCCGGGGACAGGCCGCGCCATCCCAAAGCGCGGTCTCGATCAGCCTCAGTCCGGGCGCGTCAGCGCCTGCGCGTAGCGGGCTTTCCACAACGCCTCCTCCCATTCGCCGGGGGCGGTCGAATCCTGCACGACGCCGCCGCCCACATTCAGCATCACCTCACCATCGGGCCAGACCGTCAGCGTGCGGATCGCCACCGAAAAACAGGCCGAGCCATCCGGCGCCATCCAGCCGATGCTGCCGCAATAGACGCCGCGCGGATAGGGTTCGACCTCGCGGATGATCTGCATGGCGCGGATCTTGGGCGCGCCGGTGATCGAGCCACAGGGAAAGAGCGACCCCAGAAGCGTCGCCAGATCGGCCGGCCGCGCCAGTTCCCCCACCACATGCGAGGTCATCTGATGCAGGGTGTCATAGCTTTCGACGGTGAAAAGCTCGGGCACCCGGACCGAACCCACCCGCGCGATGCGCCCGATATCGTTGCGCAACAGATCGACGATCATCAGATTCTCGGCCCGGTTCTTTTCCGAGGCCGCAAGCCCGGCCGCCAAGGCCGCGTCACGCACAGGATCGGGGTCGCGGGGCGCGGTGCCCTTCATCGGGCGCGCCTCGATCCGGCCCCGCGCGTCCAGCCGAAAGAACAGCTCGGGCGAACGCGACAGGATCGCCGGCCCCTGTCCCAGATCGGCAAAGGCGCCAAAGCCCACCGGCTGATGCGCCGCAAGCGCGGCGTAAAGGTCAAGCGGCGTGCCCGAGACAAGGCGTGAGCTCAGCGGGAATGTCAGGTTGATCTGATAGCAATCGCCCGCCGCGATATAGTCGCGGGTGCGCGCGAATGCGCGGGCATAATCCGCCTCATGGATCAGCGGCGCCAGGGGCGCAAGCCGCGCCCCGCCGCCGTTTTCAGCCCCGTTTGCGATCCCGTCCAACAGCTCCGGCGCGGGCACCGGCGCGCGGGCGTATATGCCAAAGACCATCAACGGCACCCGCCGGCCCGCAGGCATCAACGCCGCCAGCGCCGGTTCCAGCGCATAGCCGAGTTCATAGGACAGATAGCCCGCGATCCATGCCCCGGCGCGGCGGCGCGTCTCAAGCCGCGCGAGTGCCGGCGCAACCTCGTCCGGGCGCTCGACGACCAGCAATTCGTCGGGATCCCGAAACAGGCAAGCCCCCCCATCCGGTCCGAATTCGCAAAGGATCACGCGCATCTCCATTCCCGCGCGGCGCAGCTAGCACGGCGCCGGCTTGCGGAACAATGCCTGATCGGCCGCGCGGCTGCACAGGCAAGCGCGCCCCGCATCCGCAACCGGCGCATCGGGTATATGCTGTTCCCGAATCCCCCGACCGACAAAGAGGCAAGGCATGACATCATATCCCGGCGGCTGTCTTTGCGGGAATATCCGCATCATCGCCAATGGCGCCCCCTTGCGGGTCGGGCTCTGTCATTGCCTCGACTGTCGCAAGCATCACGGCGCGCTGTTTCACGCCTCGGCGATCTTTCGCAGCGATGCGGTCACGGTCACGGGCGTGACCAGCGATTACGGCGGGCGGCATTTCTGTCCCGATTGCGGGTCCTCGGTCTTTGGCCGCACCGGAGACGAGATCGAGGTCAATCTGGGATCGCTGGACGCCCCCGACCAGTTCCGGCCGACCTATGAGCTATGGGTCAGCCGCCGCGAAGCCTGGCTGCCGGTGTTTCCGGGCCTGCGCCGCCATGCGCGCGACCGCGCGGCCGGCGGCTCATAGCGCCAGCTTGACCCAGGCCCCGTTGCGCCGTGACGAGCGCACGCAGGCATCGACAAAGGCCACGCCCTCAAGCCCCTCTTTCAGGCCCGGATAGGTGATGGCGGGATCGGGGGCCGCGCCCTCGCGCCGGGCAAGGATGGCGCGGGCGGCCTCGGCATAGATATTGGCGAAACCTTCCAGATAACCCTCGGGGTGGCCGGCGGGCACGCGGGTCACACGCGCGGCATCCGGCCCGGTGCCCGCGCCCCCCCGCGACAGCCGGTAACGCGGCTGGCCCAGGGGCGTGACCCACAGGTAATTCGGATCCTCCTGCGACCATTCGATGCCGGCTTTGGTGCCGTAAACCCGCAGCCGCAGCGCATTTTCGCAGCCCGAGGCGACCTGCGAACACCAGAGCATCCCCCGCGCCCCCCCCTGATAGCGCAGCATGACATGGGCGTTGTCATCGACCTGTCGCCCGGGGACAAAGCTTTGCAGATCGGCGGCCAGCGCATCGAGTTCCAGCCCGGTCACGAACCCCGCAAGGTTAAAGGCATGGGTGCCGATATCGCCGATGGCGCCGCCCAGGCCGCTTTTGGCCGGATCGGTGCGCCAGCTGGCCTGTTTGTTGCCCGATGCCTCAAGCGGTTCGGCCAGCCAGTCCTGGGCATATTCGACCTGGACCAGCCGGATCTCGCCCAGATCGCCCGCCGCGATCATGGCGCGGGCCTGCCGGATCATCGGATAGCCGGTATAATTATGGGTCAGCACAAAAAGCGCGTCCGATTCCCCCGCCGCGCGCGCCAGCTGCTTGGCCTCGGTCAGCGTCGCGGTCAGGGGCTTGTCGCAAATGACATGGATGCCGCGTTTCAGAAACTGGCGGGCGACGGGGGCGTGCATGTGGTTCGGGGTGACGATGGCCACCGCCTCGATCCCGTCGCGGCGGCGCGCCTCGCGCAGGGCCATCTGGGCGAAATCGTCATAGGCGCGCGGCACGCCCAGCTCGGCCGCCGAGGCGGCGCTTTTTTCGGGCGAGGACGAGAAGCAGCCGGCGACGAGGTCATATTGATCGTCAAGCCGCGCGGCGATGCGGTGGACGGCGCCGATAAAGGCGCCCTGCCCGCCGCCGACCATGCCCAGCCGGATGCGGGGCGAACGGGCTTTCGCGGGGGTGGTCTGGGTCATGGCGTCATCTCCTCGTGCAAAAGGTTCCGGCGGCGGCTGGGAGGGCCCGCCGCCGGAGAGGTTGGCCCCTAGACGGCCAGCGCGCGACCGGCATCGGCCGAGGATTCCTCGGCCCGGTCCATCAGGCGCTGCAAGGCCGCCCCACGGGCAAAATCGGGATCCATGGCGCCTTCGCCGCGAATGGCGGCGATGAAACGCTGATACATGGTCGGCACCGGCGGCGCCTCGACCTCGTGCCAGGTGGCGGTTTCCAGATCCGGTGAAAGACAGGCGCGCAGGCGGCTGACGCGGTTCTCGAAACTGACCTCGAGCCCGCCTTCGTCGCCAAACAGCCGCAGCCGCAGATCGTTCAGATGCCCGGTGGCGAAACGCGTCGCGGCCACCGTGCCAAGCCCGCCGTTTTCCAGCACGATCTGCATGGTCGCGCTGTCATTGGCGTCCAGAACATAGTCGCCGATCCGGCCCCCCGGCGCCTTGTCAAAGGTTTTCAGGATGCAGGACACCTCGGCCGCATCCTGGGCCGCGATGAAGGTCGCGAAATCCAGGATATGGATGCCGACATCGCCCAGAACCCCCTTGGAGCCATGCGCGGTCGACACCCGCCACAGCCATTTCGGATCGGTCTTCCAATCGCCCCAGGCGGGCTGGGTCAGCCAGCTTTGCAGATAGCTGGCCTCGAAATGGCGGACATTGCCGATCGCACCCTCGCGGACCATGGCGGCCGCCTTTTGCAGGGCCGGCACGTCGCGATAGCTGAGATTGACCATGTTCACCACACGCGCCCTTGCGGCGGCATCCGCCATCGCCTCGGCATGGGCGGCATTGGTGGCAAGGGGCTTTTCGCACAGCACATGCTTGCCCGCGGCCAGAAGCGGCATGGTCGTGGGGTAATGCGCGCCGTCGGGCGTGGTATTGGCGACCGCGTCGAATTGCCCCCAGGCCAGGGCCTCGTCGACCGAGGCAAAGCCGCGCGGGATGTCATGGGTGGCGTTGAATTCGGCCAGCTGTTCGGGCCGCGTATCGACGCCCGCCACCACCTCGACGCCCGGAATGGCGGCGAATGCGCTGGCATGGTTGGCGGCCATGCCGCCGGTGCCAAGGATCAGAACACGAACCATCAACGATACCCCTCTTCGCCATCCTTATGCAGTTTCGGGCCACGCTCGACGATCGGTTCGAGCGCGCTTTCGACCGGCACATTCGGCGCGGCGCTGGGATCGGCGATGCGGGGCGCAGGGTTATAGGCCCATTTCACCGCGTTCAGGATCACCCGCTGCACATTGGCGTCGTGATAGGTCGGATAGGTTTCATGGCCGGGGCGGAAATAGAACACATTGCCCGCGCCGCGCTTGTAGGTCAGGCCGGACCGGAACACCTCGCCACCCGCGAACCAGCTGACGAACACGGTTTCCAGCGGCTCGGGCACGCCAAAGGGCTCGCCATACATTTCCTCGTTCTCAAGCTCGAAATGATCGGGCAGGCCGGCGGCGATGGGGTGGTTGCGCGAGGTCAGCCAAAGCCGTTCGCGTTCGCCCGCCTCGCGCCACGAGAGGTTGCAGGGCGTGCCCATCAGCCGCTTGAAGGGTTTCGAGAAATGCGCCGAATGCAGAAAGATCACGCCCATCCCCGACCAGACGGCATTGGCCACGCGCTCGACCACGGCATCGCTGACCTCGCCATGCGCCTTGTGACCCCACCAGATCAGCACATCGGTATCGGCCAGCTTTTCGGGGGTGATGCCGTGATCGGTGTCCTGCATGACGACGGTGCTGGCCGACACGCCGCTGTCGCGGTTCAGCGCGTCGGCGATGGTGGTGTGCATGCCCTTGGGATAGATGCCGGCGACGATTTCGTTTTCATGTTCATGGACGTTCTCGCCCCAGACGGTGACACGGATAGTCATAGAATGCTCCTGATTTCCCAGCGAAGGGATCGGTTGAAAGAGGGCTGATCAGCGGATCGGCGCGTCATTGGCATCGAAACGATGCATGTGACCGGGCCGCGGCGCCAGCGTCAGATGCGTGCCCAGCGTCACCGCCTGCTTGCCGGGCTGACGCACGACCAGAGGCTCGGCCGCGCCGATATCGACGAACAGGAAATTGTCCGAACCCAGATCCTCGGCATGGATGACCTGTCCCGTCCACATCCCCGTCCCTTCGGGAACGATGTCGATATGTTCGGGGCGGATGCCCAGCGTCGCGCAATCGTGCCGTTCGGCATGCGCGCCGGTCAGGAAGTTCATCTTGGGACTGCCGATGAACCCCGCGACAAAGACGGAATTGGGCCGTTCATACAGTTCCTCGGGGGTGCCGACCTGTTCCAGCCGCCCGTCGCGCAGAACAGCGATGCGGTCGGCCAGCGTCATCGCCTCGACCTGATCATGGGTCACATAGATCATGGTCGCGCTGCCCATGTCATGGTGCAGCTTGGCGATTTCCAGACGCGTCGCCACCCTGAGCGCGGCGTCAAGGTTCGACAGCGGCTCGTCGAACAGAAACACCCGCGGATCGCGCACGATGGCACGGCCGATGGCCACGCGCTGGCGCTGGCCGCCCGACAGCTGCTTGGGCAGCCGGTCCAGCAGGTGCTCGATCTGAAGCATCTTGGCGGCCGCGCGGACCCGGCGGTCGGTTTCGGCCTTGTCGGTCTTGGCCAGCTTCATGCCGAAAGCCATGTTGTCATAGACTTTCATATGCGGATAAAGCGCATAGCTTTGGAACACCATGGCAATGCCGCGATCCGAGGGCACGAGGTTGTTCACCCGCTGGCCGTCGAAGGTCATGTCGCCGGTGCTGATCTCCTCAAGCCCCGCGATCAACCGCAAGAGCGTGGACTTGCCGCAGCCCGAGGGACCGACAAAGACCATGAATTCGCCCTTGCGGATCTCAAGGTCGATGCCCTTGATGACATTCACCGCACCATAGGATTTGGTGACGTTCTTCAGTTCGATCTTGGCCATGACTTAACCTTTCACGCCGCCGGCGGTCAGGCCCGCCACGATCTTGCGTTGGAAAATAAGAACAAGGATGATCAGCGGCACGGTCACGATGACGGATGCCGCCATGATCGGACCCCATGGGATTTCCTGTGCCGAGGCGCCCGAAAGCAACCCAATGGCGACCGGCACCGTGCGCATGGATTCCGTGCTGGTGAATGTCAGCGCGAACAGGAATTCGTTCCATGCCCCGATAAAGGCCAGCAGCCCCGTGGTCACCATCGCCGGCCATAAAAGCGGCAGGAACACCTGGGTGATGATGACCCAGGGGGTCGCGCCATCGACAATCGCCGCCTCTTCGATCTCGACCGGCAGGTCGCGCATGAATGTGGTCAGCACCCAGACCGTAAAGGGCAGCGTAAAGATCGTATAGCTGAGGATCATCGCCCAATGGGTGTTGAAGATGCCCAGAAACCGCACCAGCTCGAACAGCCCCGCCAGCACCGCGATCTGCGGAAACATCGAGACCGCCAGAATGGTCATCAGCAAAAGGCCCCGCCCCCGGAACCGCACCCGCGCCAGCGCATAGGACGCGGTGACGCCCAAAAGCAGCGAGAAGCCCACCGTCGCCGTCGCGATGATCAGCGAATTCAGGATCGACAGCAGAAAGTTCCGGCTGGTCAGAACCGCGTGATAATTGCTCAGATCCAGCGATTTCGGCCAGTAATTGATCTGAAACAGCGCCGTCCCCGAGGTAAAGCTGGTGACAATGGCGTAATAGAACGGGAACACCGAAAACACGACGATCACCACGACCAGCGCGTAAAAGCCGATCTGCTTCAAAAGCTTGTGCTGGGTCATCAGCCACGCTCCCCCGACAGGTCGACGCGGCCCAGCCAGATATACAGGCTGACGAACACGGCGATGATGGCGAACAGCAGGGTCGATTGCGCGGCCCCATAGGCGAACTTGTCAAAGTCGATCATGTTTTCACGGCTGATCACCGACATGGTCTTGGTCGCCGTCGAGTTGGGCGTCAGCACATAGACCAGGTCAAAGATGCGCAGCGCGTCCAGCATGCGGAAGATGACCGCGACCATCAGCGCCGGCTTGATCAAGGGCAGCGTGACCTTGAAAAACACCTTGACCGGGTTGATGCCGTCGATCTTTGCCGCCTCATAAATGTCGCGGGGCACCATCTGCAGACCGGCCAGGATCAGCAGCGCCATGAAAGGCGTGGTTTTCCAGATATCGACGATCAGCACCGCCGTCATTGCGGTGTCCGGGCTGGCGGTCCAGGCGATTTTGTGGCTGATCAGGCCCAGATTCAGCATGATGTCGTTCAGGATCCCGAACTGGTCGTTCAGCATCCATGCCCACATCTTGGCCGACACGATGGTCGGGATCGCCCAGGGGATCAGGATGGCGGCGCGCACGAAAGCGCGGCCCTTGAATTCGGCATTCAGCACCAGGGCCACGATCAGGCCCAGACAGGTTTCGAAAAACACCGAGACAAAGGAAAAGCGCAGCGTGTTCCAGACCGCGTTCCACCAGGCCGGATCGACCAGCGTGCCGCGCCAGATCACCTTGCCCGAGCCAAGCGTGCGCATGGAAAGATAATTGTCAAAGCCGATCCATTCGCCGCCGTAAAGGTTCGACAGCGTGGTGTTCGTAAGCGAAAACCAGATCGTGCGTCCAAGCGGCCAGGCCGCGACAAGAAACAGCGCAAACAGCATGGGGGCCAGAAACCAGAATGCCGCCCTTTGCCGACGCTGCCGCAGGCTGGGACCATCTGCATGGCCCGCAATACGGTCAGTCATTGGGAAACTCCTCATGGGGCCACAGGGGCCGGGGCACGGGACTGGCGCGAGGTCTCGCCAGCCCCTTGGCGCGTGGGCCGGATTACCAGCCGGAACCTTCGATATCGGTCAGGTCCAGTTCAAGAACTTCAAGGTTTTCGGCAGCCGTGCCATTCCCGGACAGCGTGTCATGCACAGCCGACCAGAACTTGGCCGAAACCTCGTTATATTTGCTGCGCGTCGGGCCCGAGGGGCGCGGAACGGCATTGGCAAAGACCTCTTTCCAGCGCGGCACCAGAGGGGCGGCGGCAGCGATGTCGGGGTCGTCGTAAAGCGCCATCACGGTCGGCAGCTGGCCGCTGAGTTCGGTGCGCAGCTTCTGCGCCTCGGGCGAGGCCAGATACAGCGCCAGCTCGATTGCCGCATCTTGCTTGGTCGAGAACTTGGACACCGCCACGTTCCAGCCGCCCAGCGTCGCGGCCGAGCCGCCCTCGGCGGTGCCGGCCGGCAGCGGGGCCACGTCGAACTTGTCCTTGACCGCGCTGTCATCGCCCGCGCTCAGCGCATAGGCATAGGGCCAGTTGCGCATGAACACCGCGTTGCCGGTCTGCCAGACGCCGCGCGCATCCTCTTCCTTGTGGGCAAGGACGCCCTCGGGGCTGATGGTGCCAACCCAGCTTTTGGCCTCTTCCAGAGCCGCAGCCGCCTGCGGGTTGTTGACCGAAATCGTGCCGTCCGGCTCGACGATCTGGCCGCCGCCATAGGATTTGATCCATTCCAGCGCGTTGCAGGTCAGCCCCTCATAGGCATTGCCCTGCCAGACAAAGCCCCAGAGATCGGCCTGTCCGGCGGCGCGTTCGCCGTCCTGGATTTCCTGCGCCGTGGCCTTCAGTTCGGCCCAGGTCTTGGGAACCTCTTTGCCGTATTTTTCCAGCAGGTCGGTGCGGTAATAAAGCGCCGGTGCGTCGGTGAACAAGGGCAGCGCGACCAGCTTGCCATCCGAGGTCTGGCTTTCGATGACCGAGGGGAAATGCTGGCCGATCAGATCCTTGGCCGGCCCGCTGAGATCGACGAAATATTCCGAAAGCTGCGGCGCCCAGATGACGTCGGTCTGATACAGATCGACATCGGTGGTGCCGGCGGCCAGCCACAGGCGGTATTGCGCGAACTGGTCCGAGCTGGAATTCGGCATCGGCACCACGGTCACCTTATGGCCGGTCTTTTCCTCCCAGGGGGCGACGACCTGCTTAAAGACCTCGGCCTCTTTGCCGACACCGCCCGAGACATAGAAGAGCTCATCGGCCATGGCGGGCAGCGCCACACAACCCATAAGCGCCGCCATCGCGACAGGGCGCAGCATCCATTGCCCGCGCGGGGTAAATTTCGTCATGCAATCCTCCCTCAGATTAGGTGCCTCCCAGCACCGTGCCTGGCTGGCATTCCCGGTTGGGGACGTCATCCGAAACCTTTCGGAATAATTAACCGATTCACCCCATACGGTCAACGATTCGTGAATGCGGAAAACAACGCATGGGCGAATCCGCGCCACGCGGCGGGATTTATTCGCGAGGAACGACCGGGAATGGCGATGAAATGCCGGATTTCCGCCCGAACGCCGGATATGGGGCGCCGGTTTCCGGTGCGACCGCCGGTTATGGCGCACCAATCCGGCCCAATCGCCTTATCCAAAACATTTCGGAAACCTTGCCGCCCGGCCCCTGCGCATCGGCGGCGGATGCCCCGCGCATGCCCCATGGGCGGCGGATAGGCGGGGCGGATAGGCGGGGCGGATCAAAGGTCCGGGCCGCCGATCTAACGTTCGATCAGCTGCCCAGCAGCTTGCGCAGGCTGGCCAGCGCGCGGGCGTCTTCCTCTTGATAGCCGATCAGCCCGGCATATTCGCCGTTGCGGTCAAACAGCAACAGCATTGAGGAATGGTCCATATTATAGCCGCCGCCCGCCAACAGCGACTTGCGGGCATAGATGCGGAACGCCTTGACCGCCTTGGCGATCTCTTCGGGGCTGCCCGAGACGCCGATCACGCCGGGCACCCAGGACACATATTCGCGCAGCGTCTCGACCGAGTCGCGTTCGGGGTCGACGGTGACGAAAAAGACCCGCAGATCCTTGGCCGCATCGCCCAGCTCCTCTTGCCAGCCGGCGATATCGCCCAGCGTGGTCGGACAGACATCCGGGCAATGGGTAAAGCCGAAAAACACCGCCGAAGGCTGTCCCTTCAACGTCTCGGCGGTGAATTCGCCGCCATCGGTGGCGGCAAGGCGATATTCGCCCTGCCCCAGCGCGGCGGTCCCGGCATCGGCCATGTCCTCAAGCGCGGGCGCGCCGAATTTCAGCCAGCCAATGGCGCCAAGGGCCAGGATGACCAGCCCCCAAAGCACATAGCGCACCCGGCGCAAACCGCCCGATCCCTGTTTAGTGTCCGGCATGTTCACCACCTTTCATTGCCTTGTCGCCGCCTGCTCCGGCATTGCGCGGGCCGACCACGAGCGGCAGCTCGATCTCGCCGGCCTTTTCGAATTCCAGCGTGACCTTGACGATCTGCCCCTCGGCCAGCGGCTGTTTCAGATCAAAGAACATCATGTGATAGCCGCCGGGCTTCAGCTCGACGGTGGCGCCGGCCGGAATGGGCAGGCCCTCGGGCATCTGGCGCATGGTCATCACCGCATCCTGCATCGCCATTTCATGGATTTCCGCGCGGTCGGTGACCTCATCGGCGCGCACCGAGATAAGCCGGTCGTCCTCTGCGCCGCCATTGGCGATGGTCACGAAACCGCCGGCCACGGGCGCGCCGGGCGGGGTGGCGCGGCTGAAGGGCCCCGACAGGGTCAGATCGCCCAGCCGCAAAGCCGCCCCGGGCGCGGCGCCCATGGCGGCGTCATGCCCGGCCGCATGGTCGTGGCCATGGCCGGCGGCCTGCGCGTCATGGGCCGGCGCGCCGTGATTATGGCCGTGATCCATGCCTACGCTGGCCATGGTCACCGTCACGCCGGGGGCCGGATTTTCCACGTCGGAACGTCCCGACACATCGGTCCAGTCGGCCGTGCCCTTTGCGCATTCCTGAACGGCGGCGAAATAGAGCACCGTACCGGGCGCGACCTCGGGGCCGACGGTGCCGCGAATGATGAATTCGTCATACCAGTCATCGGCCAGTTCGCCGCCCGACCAGCTGATTTCCCGCGCCCCCGAGGTCATTTCCTTGCCGTGATTGTCAAAGGGCGTCGCATAGGGCCCCTGTTCGACCTTCAGCGACCAGCCCGCCTTGGGCATCGGCTTGGCGTTGTAAAAGCCCTCGGGCAAGGTCACGCGCAGGGTCTGGGTGGCCTGGCCGTCACAGCCATGCCCGACGCGCAGAACCGCGCGATAGGTCGAACCGGCCGCCGCCTCGGGCTGTTCCAGCGTGACATGGGCCTGGACCGCGCCGCCCGAAAGGCCAAGCGTCAGGGCGCAAAGCGCCACGGAAAGGGATTTCTGCATGATAGCTCTCATCTGATGTCGAAGGATCCGGCGCTGCGGCACATCGCCGTGGCGCGCATGAAAAAGTCAGGCGATCAGACGACGGATGGCGGCCCGCGGGCCGAGGGGGCAAGGATCTCGGCGCGGCGCAGGTGATCGGGGGGCGCGGGTCGGAAATTCTGGAGGATCGGCGGCTCTAGCGGAACGCGCAGCGCGGCATCGGCATGGGCCATGGCGGCCTGGGCATGCAGCGACCAGTCACAGGGTTGATGCGCGGATCCCGGCGCCTTGTCGCGCAGACCGCCATCCGGGTCGAGCACCATCTCGACCAGCCCGTCGCCCGAACACAGCACCACGGTCACCCCGCCCTGCGCATCCTGCGTCAGCATCGTGCCCTGCGACACCAGCGACAACAGCAGAAACGGCACGACCAAGAGCCAGCGCAGCGGATGCATCCCGCCCCGCGCCCTTGCCACGGCGCGCCTGCGCGCAGGGCCGATGTCATTGCGTCCGTTCACAGCATGTCCCGCGCGGGCAAACCGCCCTGATCCGCCCAACCGCGCAGACAAATGCCAGAAATCGCCCGGCTGAGAAAGAGGCAATTGGACGCATCGGACGAGGCGCATCGGGCGGTCCATATCACGCCGACGGAACCCGACGCGCGCTAGCGCAGCGCCTCGACCACCGGCCGGCGATAGCACAGCCATGCCGGCAACAAGGCCAGCACCAGCCCGCAAAAGACCATGAGCCCCGCCAACATCAGCTCGGGCGCGCCAAGCATGGGCACGATGGCGATCCCGGTCCGCTGCGCGACCATCGCCGAGACCAGATGCGCCGCCGCCCAGCCCAGCGGCAGCCCGACCGCAGCACCCCCCATCACCATGATGGCGACATAAAGCCAGACCGACAGAAATACATAGCCCGCCGGCGCCCCCAGCGCGCGCAGCACCGCGAAACTGCGCCGCTGCAAGCCCAGCACCGCCAGAATGCCGGCGAAAATGGCGGCTATGACCAGTATCTGTGCCGCAAGCGTCAGCGCCAGCATGACCTGCGCCGCCTGCCCCATCACCTCGTAAAGCCCGGTCAGGGTCTCGGCCGGAAAGAAGGCCATGGTCTCGGCGTCGCGATAGCGCGCGCGCAAGCCATAGGCATCGGCGATGCCCTCTGGCTTCATGACGATGGCGGGCAGGCCCGGCATCAATTCGGCCTGCCAGGGCGGGCCGATGCGGTCGTCGCCCGGTGCATGGCCGGTGCCCATGACATGGGCCGACCAGACATATTCGACCGGCACGATCACCGCCCGGTCCCAGGGCGTGCCGGTCGGACGCATGCGCCCAGTGACCAGGACCCCCTCATGGTCACCCTCGTGATGGTCTCCATGCGCGCCTTGCGGGTGGTCATCGTGATGCGTCGGCGCGGCCGGAAGGTCGGCGGCAAGATCGGCATCCAGTCCCGCGCCGGGTTCGATGCCATGCCCGTGATGAATGGCCAGTTCCGCGCCGATGGGCGTCTCGACCAGCGCGCCGACAACGGCCTCGTTCATCCGGGCAAAGACGCGCCCCTCGGCCAGATCGCAGCCCAGATGCTGGACCAGCTCTGCGGTCGTCCCGACGACGGGGGACTCGCCATGGCTGTCGCCGAATGCCAGCGGCGCGGCAAAGGCCGCGTCCGGGTCGTTCAGCACCCGATGCGCGACCGGCCCCGGCAACAGCTCGACCGCGCCGGGGCGCAGATAGACCGTGGCCATCAACAGATCGGTCTGGCTGCCCGGCGCCGCCACGATCAGGTCGAACCCGTCCGCCGCCCGGGCCGACCCCTGTCGCAGCGCGCGTTCCTGCGCGCTGATGGCGATGCCAAGCGCCGAGGCCAGCGCCACCAGAGCCGCGAAAAGCCAGACGGTGCGCGGATTGCGGGCCAGAAGCGCGCGAACGAATGGCAGCGGGTTCATGGCGCGCCCCCGATCCGGCCATGGGCCAGATGCAGCCGCAGATCGGCCCGCGCGATCAGCGCCGGATCATGGCTGGCCGCGATGATCAGGCGCCCCTCGCCGGCAAGCTGATGCAGGCAATCGGCGACCTCGCGCCCGGCCCCGGCATCAAGGCTGGCCGTCGGCTCATCGGCGAAAAGGATCGCGGGATCGCCCAGCAAGGCGCGCGCCAAGGCCGTGCGCTGCTGTTCGCCGCGCGACAAAACTGCGGCGCGCGGCCGGGCGGGCACGCCAAACCGCGCCAAGAGCGTTTCCGCCCGCCCCCGCAGCGCCCGCGCCGAAAAGCGGCCAAAGCCCGCCGGGATCAGCACGTTTTGCAGGGGCGACAGCTCGGTCAGAAGATGAAAATCCTGAAACACAAAGCCGGCATTCTGCCGCCGCCAGCGGTCGCGCGCCCGTTCCGACAATCGCGCCAGATCGGTGCCGCCCCAAAGCACCTGTCCCGCCTGTGGCGCGATCAGCCCCGATAAAAGGTAAAGCAGCGTGCTCTTGCCCGAACCCGAAGCCCCGGTCAGCACCACCAGCGCCCCCGGCGACAAAGACAGCTCGCCCAACTCGATCGCCATGCCGCCATCGAACCCATGCCGCAGGCCCAGGACGCGCAGTCCCGGACCCTGGGGTCCCAAGACCGGATCCCGCTGGCGTGAAACCCCGGCCGCACCCATCACAGCCGCGCATACCGGGCGGCCCGCAGGCGCAGAAAGCTGACAAAGCCGGTTTCGGGATCGGTCTCGAACCCGGTCTCAAAGCGGCCGGAGACCCGGATCAGGTCGGTGTAACGCACCGGACGCACCGGATCATCGGTCAGCGCCAGCACGATATCGGTGGGCCATTCGGCGGCGGATTCGCAAAACGGACAGACCGACATCGGCAAGCGGGTCAGCACGAAAAAATTGATTTCGGGCTTCAGCGGCGGCGCCATATAGCCGACCATCTCGACCTCTTGCCCTTGCAGGCCCTGCGCGCGCGGGGTCAGGGCGCGGCCGCGCAGATAGAGATCGCGGAATTTCAGCACCTCGGGCGCGGCAAGCGCCGGCCGGCCCAGCAATGAAAGCCAGAAGGGCGCGGTCAGAAGGGGCGCGGTCAAAAGGTCACGGCGCGTCGTCATGGCAATAGTCCCGAAACGGCGATCTGCCGCCGCGCCTTGCGGGCGCGGCGGCCGGACATCCCTGCCCTTATTTCGCGGCAAGCGCGGCGCGGGTCGCAAGCCCGGAGGCCTGATCCATGACGTGATAGATCAGGTTCTGTTCGACCACACCGTGGAACAGATGCGCCCAGGGACCCTGTGCGAGGATCGCGACATCGTCGCCGGCATGGGTTTCGCTTTCGCCCAGCGGCACCAGCGCCTGTTGCAGAAAGTCCAGATCGGTGGTGTCGACCCCGCTCAGATCGGCGCGCGGCTCGTCCATGCGGGCGCCGGGGCCGTTCATATAGCCCAGCGTGGTATAGGGTTTGCCGTCATCGCCCATGCCCGCGATCCCGAGGATCGGGTTGTTGCGTTTCGGATAGCCCGCGATGTTGAAGGTATGGGCGTGGTCGGCGGTGACGATGATCAGCGTCTCGGCCGGATCAACCTTGTCATAGACCGCCTTGACCGCATCGGCCAGCGCCACGGTATCGACCATCGCGCGCGCGGCATTGCCGGCGTGATGGGCATGGTCGATGCGGCCCGCCTCGATCATCAGCACGAAACCGTCCTCGTCGCGCGACAGCATGTCGATGGCCTTGGACGACATTTCCGCCAGCGACGGCTCGCCGCCGGCATCCTTTTCGCGGTCGGCCTCGTATTGCATGTGGCTGGCGTTGAACAGACCCAGCACACGGCCGGTCGCCGCCGGGTCGAGCGCGTCGAATTCCTGCTTGTTCCAGATATAGGCGCCGTCATTGTGGCGCGCCTTCCATTCCGCGACCAGATCGCGCGACTTGCGCTTGCCGGTCTTGGTCTCGTCCTCGGGGTCTTTCTGATCCTCAAGCATGAAATTGGCGCGGCCGCCGCCCAGAACCACCTCGAACCCGTCCCCCGCCGGCCAGTCGACCAGCTGGGCCGCGATGTCCTTGCAGACGCCGCCGGCGCCCTCGGGCAGATTGGTATCCGCCTCCCAGTCGCGGCCGGCGACCTTGGCATAGGTGGCGGCGGGGGTGGCATGGGTGATGCGCGCGGTCGAAACGATCCCGGTCGCCAGTCCGGCCGCCTCGGCCAGTTCAAAGATGGTGGTGACCTCGGTACCCTTCTGGCTGGCGCAGTCGTCGGGCTTGGCGCGCTGATCGACACCGATGGTGCCGTTCGAGGATTTGACCCCCGCCACGATGGCCGTCGCGGTCGGCGCGGAATCGGCGACCTGACCGTCATGGGTATAGGTCTTGGAGAGCGCCGTATAGGGCAGCAGCTCCTCGAACGACAGCACGTTCGATTCGCCGTCCACGCCCCGGCTCTGCCCCTCATAGATGCGGGCGGCGGTCATGGTCGGGATCGACATGCCATCGCCCACAAAAAGCACGACGTTCTTGGCGCGGCCCACATTCGGCTGATCGGCGATCTTGCGGGCAAGCTGCTCGCGCGCAGCGATGAAATAGGAATCGTCGGCCTGTGGCAGGCGGTCCTGCGCCGCGGCGGTCGAGACCAGCGCCAGCAGGGACGCACCGGCAGTCAGCGAACGGGTGGTGAAAATCATGATGCCCTCGAATGTCTGAAATCCCGCACCGGAACCGGCGCGTGCCACCGCCTAGCGGGCGCGCATGACATCCCCATGTCACCCGCGCGACAATTCGGTGACGCCGGCCAGACCCGCGCATCGGCGCACGACAAGGCGGGGCCCGTTTCAGGCGTTGCGCGACATGCCGCCGCTTATGGTCGGACCGTCCGCCGGAAAACATCGTTCAAAAAGGCCCTATCCCGGATCTGGAAATGCGTGGTTCCGACCTTTTCGAAACCCTGCTTCAGATAAAAGCCTATGGCCGGCGCATTTTCAGAGTTGTTGGTCAGCCAGACCGACGGACAGGCATGATCGCGCCGGCGGGGCACGATTTGCGCACGCCGATAACGCGGATGCGTCTGCGCGCCGAATTCATCGCGGACGAGGCCGAGCGCGAAAAATGGCTGGCCGATCTTGCCGAACTGGACAGCATCGCCGACAGCGCGATCCGGCTGGTCCGCGAAGAGGCGCAGGAACAGGACGAGGCGGTGGCCGAGCTGCGGCTGGACCGTCTGCTCGATGACATTGCCGGGGAACAGGCCGCGCTGGGCTATGCGGTGTCGCGGCGGGACCTGCCGGCGCTTTCGGTGCGGGCGGCGGCGCTGGCGCTGAAACGCGCGTTGCGCAACCTGATCATCAATGCCGCGACCCATGGCAGGGGCGCCGAGCTTTTGCTTTCCCAAAGCGGCGACCGGGCCGAGATCGCGGTACTGGATCGCGGGCCAGGCATCCCCGAGCCGCTGATGGATCGGGCCTTCGAGCCGTTTTTCCGCATCGACCCGGGCCGGCGCAAGTCGATCCCCGGCGCCGGGCTGGGCATGGCCATCGCGCGCGAGATCATTCAGCGCTTTGGCGGCTCTGTGACGCTGTCGAACCGCCCGGGCGGCGGGCTGGCCAGACCGTATCGCTGCCTCTGGCCTGATCGCGCGGCGCGTCTTTTCCGGGGCATCGTCCGGGCCGCGCCCACGGCTTTCGCTGACCAGCGGGCGGGCACGCCGCCCAGATCTTGGGCAACCATCCCGTTACGCGGGCAGCGCGGGCATCGGCCCGGCTTTGTCCAGCATATGGGCAAAAACCCAAGGCTTTGCCCGGATAATCCGCGCCGTGCGTTTTCGGATCGCAGAAGCGCGCCCGGCACTGGTCCCGCGCGGCGGTGCCGATCTTAGCTGGCGTCATATCCCCAGCCGGAGACCCCGCATGAAACCCGTCCTGCTTTCCGCCACCCTCATTGCCACGCTGTGGACCAGCACCGCATTCGCCCAGAACGACACCGCCGAGCCGATCAGGATCGGTGTCCTGCATTCGCTGTCGGGCACGATGGCCATTTCCGAAACCACGCTGAAAGACGCCATGCTGATGCTGATCGAACAGCAAAACGCCAAGGGCGGCGTTCTTGGCCGCAAGCTTGAGCCGGTGGTGGTGGACCCGGCCTCGGACTGGCCGCTTTTCGCGGAAAAGGCGCGCGAGCTGGTGGCGGGCGACAAGGTGGCGGCGGTCTTTGGCTGCTGGACCAGCGTATCGCGCAAATCGGTGCTGCCGGTGTTTCGCGAACTCGACAGCATCCTGTTCTATCCCGTGCAATACGAGGGCGAGGAATCCGAGCGCAATGTCTTTTACACCGGCGCCGCCCCGAACCAGCAGGCGATCCCGGCCGTCGAATATCTGATGGATCAGGGCGTCGAACGCTGGGTGCTGGCCGGCACCGACTATGTCTATCCGCGCACGACCAACAAGATCCTTGAACAGTTCCTCAAGGACAAGGGCGTCGCGCCCGAGGATATCATGGTCAACTATACCCCCTTTGGGCAATCCGACTGGCAGACGATCGTCTCGGACATTAAGGCCTTTGGGGGCGCCGGGAAAAAGACCGCCGTCGTCTCGACCATCAACGGCGATGCGAATGTGCCCTTTTACAAGGAACTGGCCAATCAGGGCATCACCGCCGATGACATTCCGGTCGTCGCCTTTTCGGTGGGCGAAGAGGAACTTGCCGGCATCGACACCGCGCCGCTGGTCGGGCACATGGCCGCCTGGAACTATTTCCAAAGCGTCGACGCCCCGGCCAATTACGACTTTATCGACGCCTGGCACGCATATACCGGCAAGAAGGACCGCGTCACCAACGACCCGATGGAGGCCCATTACATCGGCTTCAACATGTGGGTGAAGGCGGTCGAAAAGGCGGGCAGCACCGATCCCGACAAGGTCATCGACGCCATGGTCGGGATCGAGGTGCCGAACCTTTCGGGCGGCACCGCCATCATGGGCAAGGATCACCACATCACCAAGCCGGTGATGGTCGGCGAGATCAACGAGGACGGCCAGTTCGATATCGTCTGGGAAAGCGAGGGCGAGATCGCCGGCGACGCCTGGTCCGATTACCTGCCGGAATCCGCGCCGCTGATCGCCGATTGGACGGCCCCGGTCAATTGCGGGAATTTCAACACCTTGACCAGCACCTGCGGCGGCGCGGCCCCGGTCACCAACTGACACCGTTGCGCGGTGTGCGCCCGCGCGCCGCGCCATCCCTTGCCGAAAGGGGGTTTTCCCATGCGACTGATCCGGCTTGTCCTGATCTGCCTGATGCTGCCTGCGGCGGCGCTGGCGCAATCCTTCGACGAGATCGCAAAGCTATTGCCCGAGGGCGGCTATGGCGAACGCGCCGAGCGTGTGACCGCGCTGGCCGCAAGCGGCGATCCGCGCGCCGAGGCGCTGCTTTCGGCGCTGGCCGCGGGCGATCTTGCGGTGCTGAAATCCGACGGGCGGCTGGTCGTGATTCACGGGGATGCCGCCCGCGACGCGCTGAGCGGCGCCGAGGCGGGTCCGGTCACCCGCCGCGACGTGACGCGGGTGCGCGTCAACAACAAGCTGCGCGGCCAGATCCGCGCCGCGCTTGGCACGCTTGGCCTTGTGGCGGGTGATCCCGCCACACGCGCCCGCGCCGCAAGCCAGCTTGAGGCCGCACCCGATCTCGCACAGCTGGCGGCACTGGAACAGGCGCTGCGTCGCGAAACCGATCCGACCGCGAAATCGGCGCTGGAACTGGCGCATGGGACGGTCCTGCTGTCTTCGCCCAAGGCCGAAATGGGGGCCGAAACCGTGGCGGATACCAAGGCCCGGGCCGATGCGCTGGCGCTGCTGGCCGAGCGGCGTGGCGCATCCGCGCAGGCCCTGATCCGCGCCCAGCTTGACGATCCGGCGCTGAAGGATGCCGCCGCCTCGGCCCTGACCCGGATCGAGCGCGCCGAGACGCTGCGTGGCTGGGGCCTGACCTTGTGGCAGGGGATGTCGCTGGGTTCGGTCCTGCTTTTGGCGGCCATCGGGCTTTCGATCACCTTCGGCGTCTGCGGCGTCATCAATATGGCCCATGGCGAGCTGGTGATGCTGGGCGCCTATACGACCTTTGTGGTGCAGGACCTGATCCGCGCCCATGCGCCGGGCCTCTTCGACTGGTCGCTGGCGATCGCGCTGCCGCTGGCCTTTCTTGTCACCGGCGCCATCGGCATCGCGATCGAACGCGGCATCGTGCGCAGGCTTTACGGCCGCCCGCTTGAGACGCTTCTGGCGACCTGGGGGGTCAGCCTGATCCTGCAACAGGCGGTGCGTTCGATCTTCGGGCCGAACAACCGTCAGGTCGGAAACCCGGACTGGATGTCGGGCAGCACCGAAATCCTGGGCATCGTGCTGACCTGGAACCGCGTCTGGATATTGTTGTTTTCGCTGGCGGTTTTTGCCTTTCTGATGCTGATCCTGCGCCGCACCGCGCTGGGGCTTCAGATGCGGGCGGTGACCCAGAACCGCGCCATGGCCGCCGAGATGGGCATCCGCACCGGCCGGGTCGATGCGCTGACCTTTGGCCTTGGGGCGGGCATCGCCGGGCTGGCCGGTGTCGCGCTGAGCCAGATCGACAACGTGTCCCCGAACCTTGGACAGGGCTATATCGTCGACAGCTTCATGGTCGTGGTCTTTGGCGGTGCCGGTTCGCTTTGGGGCACGCTGGCCGGCGCCTTCAGCCTTGGCATCGCCAACAAGCTGGCCGAGCCCCTGGCCGGCGCGATGCTGGCCAAGGTCATCATCCTTATCCTGATCATCCTGTTCATTCAGAAACGCCCGCGCGGATTGTTCCCCACCCGTGGCCGCGCGGTGGAGAGCTGACATGCCATTGCCCGATCGCAACATGACCGTCTTTCTGGGCGGGCTTTTCATCCTGACCGTGGGGGTCCCGCTGATGCAGGGAAACCTGTTGCCCGACTATGCCGTGCAGCTTGCGGGGAAATACCTGTGCTATGCGCTGCTTGCGGTGTCGCTGGACCTTGTCTGGGGCTATGCCGGCATCCTGTCGCTTGGTCATGCCGCCTTTTTCGCATTGGGCGCCTATGTCATGGGCATGCATCTGATGCGCGAGATCGGGGCGCGCGGCGTCTATGCCAATCCCGAACTGCCGGATTTCATGGTGTTCCTGAATTGGGATCAGCTGCCGTGGTATTGGGGCGCATCCGGCAGTTTCGCGGCGACGCTGGTCTTGGTTCTGGCGGTGCCGGGGTTTCTGGCGCTTGTCTTTGGCTGGTTCGCGTTCCGGGCGCGGGTGAACGGGGTCTATCTTTCGATCATCACCCAGGCGATGACCTATGCGCTGATGCTGGCGTTCTTTCGCAACGAAATGGGGTTTGGCGGCAATAACGGCCTGACCGATTTCAAGGATCTGCTGGGGATGCCCCTTTCCGCGCCGGGGATGCGGCTGGGCCTGTTTCTGGCCTCGGCCGCCGCGCTGGCGGGCGGGCTGGTGATCGCGCGGGCGATCACGCAAAGCCATCTGGGCCGGGTGCTGGTCGGTCTGCGCGATGCCGAAAGCCGGACCCGTTTTCTGGGCTACCGGGTCGAACAGTACAAGCTCTTCGTCTGGACCCTCAGCGCGATGATGGCGGGCGTCGCGGGCGCGCTTTACGTTCCACAGGTCGGCATCGTCAATCCCGGCGAATTCGCCCCCGCCAACAGCATCGAAATCGTCATCTGGGTCGCCCTTGGCGGGCGCGGCACGCTGGTCGGGGCGGCCCTTGGCGCGATGGTGGTGGCGCTTTCGAAGACGCTTCTGACCGGCTGGCTGCCCGATGCCTGGCTTTACGCGCTGGGGGCGCTCTTCATCCTTGTCACGCTCTATCTGCCGCGCGGCATTTTTGGCGCGCTGGACGGGCTGAAACCCGCCCGCAAGGCACAGGAGGCCACCATATGACCATCCTCAATATCGACGGGGTGTCGAAAAGCTTTGACGGGTTCCGGGCGATCAACGACCTGAACCTTGCCATCGACAAGGGCGAGCTGCGCGCCATCATCGGCCCCAATGGCGCCGGCAAGACCACGATGATGGACCTGATCACCGGCAAGATCCGCCCCGATCAGGGGACGCTCTTTTTTGACACCACCCATGACCTGACCCGGCTGGACGAGGCCGGGACCGCCCGGCTGGGCATCGGGCGCAAGTTCCAGAAACCCACCGTCATCGAAAGCCTGAGCCTGGGCGAGAATATCGATCTGGCGCTGGCCGGGCCGCGCGATGTCTGGTCGGCGCTGCGCGGTCCCGACCCCGCCACGGCGGCCCGCGAACGCCGCCGGCTTCTGGATCTGGTGCGGCTGGCCGGTCCCGACCGGTTGGCCGGCGCGCTGAGCCATGGCCAGAAGCAATGGCTGGAAATCGCGATGTTGCTTGCGCAGAAACCGCGGCTTTTGCTGGTCGATGAACCCGCCGCCGGCATGACCGATGCCGAGACCATGCGCACCGCCGAGCTGTTGCGCGACCTTGCTGGCGATCATTCCATCGTCGTGGTCGAACATGACATGGATTTCGTCCGCGCGCTGGCCTGCCGCGTCACCGTGCTGCATCAGGGCCATGTTCTGGCCGAGGGACCGCTCGACCATGTTTCCGCCAACCCGGAGGTGATAGATGTCTATCTTGGCCGTTGAATCCCCGGTCGAATCCGGGACGCGGGCCGACGCCCTGAGCGTCGAGAATATCAGCCTGCATTACGGTGCGGCGCAGGCCTTGCGGGGCGTCTCGTTAAAGGCCCCCATCGGACAGGTCACGGCGGTGATGGGCCGCAACGGCGTCGGCAAGACCAGCCTGATGCGCGCGATCACCGGCCGCGAAAGGATCAGCGGTGGCCGCATCCTGCTTGATGGAACCGACCTGACCGGAAAGCCACCCCATGCACGGGCGCGGCTGGGCGTTGCCTCATGCCCGCAGGGGCGCGAGATCTTTCCGCTTTTGAGCGTGCGCGAAAATCTCGAGACCGGCTTTGCCGGCTTGCCGCGCGGCGCGCGCACCGTCCCGGACGAAGTCTATGATCTGTTCCCCATCCTGCATGAGATGGCGCATCGGCGCGGCGGCGATCTGTCGGGCGGCCAGCAGCAGCAACTGGCCATAGGCCGGGCGCTGGTGACGCGGCCCCGCCTTCTGGTACTGGACGAGCCGACAGAGGGCATCCAGCCCTCGGTCATCAAGGATATCGGCCGCGCCATCCGCTATTTGCGCGATCAGAACCGCATGGCGATCCTGCTGGTCGAACAATATGTCGATTTCGCGCTCGAGCTTGCCGACCGCGTCACCGTGCTTGATCGCGGCATGGTCGTCATGCAGGGTGAGACGGGCGATCTGGACCACGAGGCCCTGCGCCGCGCCATCGCCGTCTGAGGCTTGCCTATGGCGGGTCTTGCGCTAGTTTGGCGCCGGTAAGACAGGCGCGAGGACAGCATGACGCGGATCATCCTGCTGACGGGCCGGGCCGCCCCCCTGCCCGGCAGCGACCAGCTGAGCGGCATCGACAAGCATCCCGTCGATGGTCTGCGGATGCTCGGTCCCGAGGGCTTTGAGGGCGATGAACAAGCCGATCGCCGCGTCCATGGCGGCCCGGAAAAGGCCGTGCATCATTATCCGCGTGAACATTACGCAAGCTGGCGGGCGGAGTTCGGGTTGGACGGCCCTGCCCCGGGGGTTTCACACCCCCGGACCCCCGTGGGATATTTGGACATGAAAGAAGCAGGCGAACGTCTGGCTCCGGGCGGTTTTGGCGAGAATATCTCGACCCTCGGGATGACCGAACATGGCGTGGCGGTCGGCGATATCTTTCGCCTGGGCTGCGCGCTGGTGCAGGTCAGTCAGGGGCGGCAGCCCTGCTGGAAGCTGTCGCGCCGCTTTGGTGTTCCGGATATGGCCCGCAGAGTACAGGAAAGCGGCCGTACCGGCTGGTATTACCGCGTGCTGGAACCGGGGGTGGTTGCATCGGGGGATGCGCTGGAACTGGTCGAGCGCGTGGCCCCGGACTGGAGCCTGCACCGGCTTTGGCATGCGCTTTACGTCGACCGGTTGAACCTTGCGGAATTGCGGGGGATCGCCGCGCTGGAGGTTCTGGCCGAAGGTTGGCGGCGCTATGCCGTTCGCCGCCTCGAAAGCGGCCGCGTCGAGGATTGGAGCAAGCGGCTGGAGGGCAGCGCATGACCCCGCCTTTTGTCATCTCGATCCAGAGCCAGGTGGTGATGGGCCATGTCGGCAATTCTGCCGCCCTGTTTCCCATGCAGGCGGCGGGGCTCGAGGTTGCGGCCATCCCCACGGTCGTGTTTTCGAATACCCCCGATTATCCGACGCTGCGGGGACGCGCGCTTCCCGCCGATTTCTTTGCCGAATTGCTGGAAGGGGCATGGGATCGCGGGCTGCCGCAGCGCGCCGATTTCCTGCTGACCGGCTATATCGGCTCGGTCGAGGTGGCGCGGCTGGTCGCGGATTTCGTGGCCCGTGCCAAAGCCGTCAATCCGCGCCTGCGCTATTTCTGCGATCCGGTCATGGGGGATGACGGGCCCGGCCTCTATGTTCCCGAAGCGATTGCCGAAGTGCTGAAAGAGGGGCTGCTGCCGCTGGCCGATTACGCCTCGCCCAACCCGTTCGAGATCGGCTGGCTCAGCGGACAGCCGATCCGCGAGCTGGCCGATCTGCCTCGGGCCGCAAAAGCGTTGCGCATGGCGGCCGCTGCGCATCTGATCGCGACCGGCTGCGTGTTGGGCGACACTGCGCCTGGAATGCTGGAAAGCGTGGTGCTTGGGCCAGAGGGCATCAGCCGCCACCCGACCCCGCGCCTGCCCGTCGCGCTGGCGGGAACGGGCGATCTCTTCGCGGCGCTGGTGCTGGCGGGGCTGGCGCGCGGGCACGGGCTGGTGCATGCGGTCATATTCGCCCAGGGACAGACCTCGCGCGCATTGGCGCGGGCCGCCGAGCTGGGTGCGAAAGAGGTGGTGCTCTCCGACCCCGAATTCCGCGCGGCCCTGCTCAGCCTTTAGGGCGCCCCATCTTTCATGCCCAAATATCCCGGGGGAGTCGCGCCGCAGGCGCGGCGGGGGCAGCGCCCCCACCTTCCCCTCAGGACTTGCGCAGCGCGTTCAGCAGCGCGGCGCCAAGCGCGCCGGGACTCTCCGCCCCCGCCGGTTTGGCGGTTTTCGGGCCACGCGCGGGCGGCGACGCCTTGGGGCCGCGTTCGTTCTGCGTCTCGCGCGCGGCGGCGCCGCCATCCTTGCGCATGGTCAGACCGATGCGCTTGCGGGCCGCGTCCACCTCGGTCACGCGGACGCGGACCACATCGCCGACCTTTACCACCTCGTTCGGATCCTTGACGAAACGGTCGGCCAGCTGGCTGATATGAACCAGCCCGTCCTGATGCACCCCGATATCGACGAACGCGCCAAAGGCCGCGACATTGGTCACCGTACCCTCAAGCGACATACCGGGGCGCAGGTCCTTGATGTCCTCGACCCCTTCGGCAAAGCTTGCGGTGACAAAGCTCGGACGCGGGTCGCGCCCGGGCTTTTCCAGTTCCGCCAGAATGTCGCGGATGGTCGGCAGGCCGAAGCTTTCATCGACGAACTGCTCGGCCCGAATGCCCTTAAGTGCTGCGGCGTCGCCCATGATCTGGCGGATATCGCGCCCGCAGGCAGCGACGATCCTGCGCGCCACACCATAAGCCTCGGGGTGGACGGATGAGGCGTCAAGCGGCTCCTTGCCGTCGCGGATGCGCAAGAAACCTGCGCATTGCTCGAATGCGCGGGGACCAAGGCCCGCCACCTTTTTCAGCGCCGCCCGGGACGCAAACGCCCCTTCAGCATCGCGATGGGCGACAATATTCTGTGCCAGCGCCGGGCCAAGCCCCGCGACATGCGCCAAAAGCGGCGCCGAGGCGGTGTTCAGATCGACCCCCACCGCGTTCACCGCATCCTCGACCACGGTTTCCAGCGTACGGGCCAATTGGCGCTGGTCCACGTCATGCTGATACTGGCCGACGCCGATCGCCTCGGGCGGCACCTTGACCAGCTCGGCCAAGGGGTCCTGCAAGCGGCGCGCAATGGACACCGCCCCGCGCAGCGACACGTCCAGATCGGGAAATTCCTTCGCCGCCAGCTCGGATGCCGAATAGACCGAGGCGCCGGCCTCGCTGACGATGACCTTGACCGGTGCCTTGACGCCCGAAGGCAGACGTTTCAGCACATCGGCCACGAAACGCTCGGTCTCGCGGCTGGCGGTGCCGTTGCCGATGGCGATAAGCTCGATCTTGTGGCGCAGGATGGCGGCGGCCAAGGCCGCCTCGGCCCCGCGCAGATCGGATTTCGGCGGGAAGGGGTAAAGCGTCGCGGTCTCGACCACCTTGCCGGTCGCGTCGACCGCCGCCAGCTTGACCCCGGTGCGGATCCCCGGATCCAGCCCCAGCGTCGGCCGCGCCCCGGCCGGCGAGGCCAGCAACAGATCCTTGAGATTGCGGGCGAAGACCCGGATCGCCTCGGCATGGGCGCGGGTGCGCAATTCGGTCAAAAGGTCGATATACATCGTATTCGACAGGCGCACCCGCCAGCACCAGCCCGCGACCTTGCGCAACCAGTCATCCCCCGGCCCCGCGCCCAGACGCCCCAAAGCCGCCGCGACGATCCCCTCGGCCCGGGCGGCGCCGGTTTCGGGTTCGGGCGCGATACCGATGGTCAGCACCTCTTCCTTGGCCCCGCGCAGGATCGCCAGCGCCCGGTGCCCCGGGATCGTGGCCCATTTCTCGGCATGATCGAAATAGTCGCTGAACTTGGCGCCCGCCTGTTCCTTGCCCTCGGCGACGCGGGCCGAAATCACCGCCTCGGCCTGCATGAAATCGCGCAACCGGCCAAGCAGGGCGGCATTTTCGGAAAGCTCTTCGACCAGAATGTCGCGCGCGCCATCGAGCGCGGCTTTCACATCCGCCACCATATCAGAGAGATAGGCCTCGGCCAGCGTTTCGGGCTGGGCATTGCGGTCGTCCTGGATGGCACGAAGCAATGGCTCAAGCCCGTTTTCGCGGGCGATCATCGCCTTGGTGCGCCGCTTGGGCTTATAGGGCAGATAGATATCCTCAAGCGTGGCCTTGGTTTCCGCCCCGGCAATCGCGCGGGCCAGATCCTCGGTCAGCTTGCCCTGACCCTTGATCGAATCGAGGATCGCGGCGCGGCGCGCTTCCAGCTCACGCAGATAGGACAGACGCTCGGCCAGATTGCGCAGTTGCGTGTCGTCCAGCCCGCCGGTGACCTCTTTGCGATAGCGGGCGACGAAAGGCACGGTCGCCCCCCCGTCCAGCAATTCGGTCGCCGCCACAACCTGCGTGGCGGCGGCGCCGATCTCGGCGGCGATGGTACGGGCGATGCGGTCGGCTGCGCTCACGGGACGATCCTTTGAAACTTCGGACCACCGTCATAGCCCGACCGGCAAGGGTCGCCAAGCACCCGCACGCCCGCAGGCGCCAGCAGGCGCCAGCTCAGAGGAATTTCAGATCGTCACCGGCGGCAAGATCCGCCTCGACCTCGGGGGCGGGCGTCATGGCATCCGCCTCGGCATCATCGCCCCAAAGCGATTGATGCGCCGCATGCCAGCCCAGATCGGCAAACTGACCGCGCCGCGTTTCCCCCGGGCTCAGCACCCGCGCGCCCAGACCCTGCGTCTGACGCCAGAACCCCGCCGCCGCGCCGCGTTCGCCGCGCGCGCGCGTCCGTGCCGCACCCAGGGCGAAAAATCCGATATGATCGGCCAGACTCATGACAGGACCAGGGCCTTGCGCATGAGCTTGTCGAAATCCGGCGCAAGCCGCGGCATCCGCATGTCGCCCTTGGTCGTTTCCATCGCGCGGTAAAGATTGGCCAGATTGATCAGGTTCAGCCCGACCGGGCAGCGCCCGGTTTCGATGACCTGCACCGCGCCGGTGTCGCGGCAAAGAACCACCCCGATCAACAGCGCATTCGCATGGGCCAGCGTCTCGTCCTCAAGCTCGATATCGAACTGGGCTTCGGCCATGGCCCGGAACCCCGACAGATCGCCTTGCAGATAGAGGTTCTGCGCCTCGATCAGATAGCCTTCGCAGATCGAAAAGCCTTCTTCGCACCAATCGGCATAGGATCCCGAAAAGGCGATATCGGCGGCCGGGGCCTCGGACGAAATCGCGTCCATGTTGCGCAGCGCGGCCAGCGACGCGATCGGGGGATTTGATGACAGCGGGCGCATTTCGGTCACGCGCCAAGACCCGGTTTCAACCAACATAACTCACCACCAAACAATGCAATCCAAAGAAACTGACCCCAATAAAAACCATTCACGGGTTTCTGAACAGTTACCCTTTGGGACAGGTCGCCAAGTGCATGAAATTCCATTCAACAGCATGTTTCAAAACAATTATTCTTAAGAATTTATCTCAACCCAAGGTAATATGTCGGCAGCCCGGTTATCGGTCGAGGCGGCAGAGCGGGGACACGACTCATCCCCGGGACGAGTGCCCGCCGCACAGAGCCCGTGCCGTGTCGCGGCGGGGCGGGGAAATTTCAGGATCGTGGATGATTTTGTTGCCAAAGGCCCCTTGACGCCCCGCGCCGGGCACCGTAAATCCCCCAAACCCGTGGCGGAGTAGCTCAGCTGGTTAGAGCAGAGGAATCATAATCCTTGTGTCGGGGGTTCAAATCCCTCCTCCGCTACCACCGGGTCCCCAGACCGAAAATCATGACATTACCAGCCGGCGCCCCACCACCCGGCCCGGCCGGATGGTCGCATGGACCGGCGCGGCACAGGCGCCGGAACTCATATGAAATCGCGGTACTGACTTGCGTCCCAGGCGTGATTCCAGCTCGGAATCGGCGTGCGCCAATCCGGCCCATAGGTCGCCTCGAGATATTTCAGCGGGTCACGCGGAACCGGACAGTCATGGTCAAAGAACCGCATCGAGGCGACCGGAAACACGTCCCCGAAATTCAGACTGCCGCGACGGCTGGGAAACCATGACACCCGCCGGTCGGGATCGATAAAGCCGATAAAGACATCGGTGCCGGCCTGTCGGTTCCGGGCCGTGCTGACATGGTTGAGATTGGCGGATTCCGCCGCCGCATAGTCATGGCGCCGCAAGAGCGCCCGCAGTTCCGTCAGCACCTTGCGAAAGGTCAGCCTGCGGCGCGCGGGCAATGCGACGATCAGATCCATATCATCGTCATGCGCGATCATGTCGCCGTCGCGGATCATGCCCAGCACAGAGCCAAAGCCGAAACAGACATGCGGCGTAAGCTCGTTGCGCAACAGATCGACCAGTTCGATTGAGCGGCCGACATAGTTCTTTTTCTGCGCCTCGGACCAGAAGCGAAAGGACCGCTTGATGCCGTGATTGCCCCATTCCAGCCGGCGGCCGAACAACAGGCCGTCATTGACGGCGCCGATGATGCGCTTTCGCTCCGCAGGCGTCAGCGCCTCGTCGGCGCGCAGCTGGGCATAGGCGTCGTTATATTCCCCCGCAAGCGCAAGCCGGCAGTAATGGTCCAGCCGGCTTTCGACCTTGCTTGCGGCGGGCGCGACGGCCTCACCCTCGGACAGCGCGGCAACCCGCAGCACAAGGCTCATGGGGTGGCAGTCTTCCGGAACACGGCGCGGGCGACATAGGCGTCGTCATTCAGGTATTTGGCATAGCCATAGCCCTCGACGCCGTATTCCTCGACAAAGCCGGAACGGACGGCATTGGCCACGACCTGCGCCGGCTCGACAAAGCGGCGGAAATGCGGCTGCGTGACCTTGGCGCCGTTGGCGTCTCGGATGGTGCGATATTCGACCGCCAGCCGGTCGCCCGGACGCAAGGCCGCCGCCATGTCGCGAAAAAAGCAAAGCTCGTCTTCATCGCTGATCGCGTGCAGGAAGAAACGGGCATAGGCCAGCGCCGGCCCGCCCGAGCGCCCACGCGCCTCAATCAGCGTCTGGCCGAACGCATCGGTCCCGACCGCGCAGCAGGCAAAGCTGATCCGTTCAAGCCCTTGTGCGACGCGGCTTTGTTCACAGCCCGCGATGGCCGCCTCGGACCCGTCGATGGCAAAGACATCGAAGCCGTGGCGCGCGAAGAACAGACTGTCGCGCCCGGTGCCACAGCCGACCTCGATGATCAGATGGGCGTCGCCTGCTTCCTGGGCGGCAAAGGCCGCGAATTGCGACGGCGCCGAAAGCTTCAATGCGTCGCGCGACGCATAGAAGTGATTCCAGTATTCGTTCTTGTCGTTGGAAATCGTCTGTAGCAAGCCGTGACTCCCCGGCATCGATTGGGTTTTGTAACGTTTTTGCGACGCTACAGGATCGCAACGACCGCTACAAATTCTCATTGCTTTGCCGCGCGATCTCGTGAAATGCGCCGGTCCGGCAGCCGATGCGCAAACGCAAGTCAAGATATTGATCGGTTTTGAAAATATGCGGGATTCAGGCCAAATGGAGGAACGGCAAAAAACCGCTGAACCACCGCGCGGTCACACGCTTTAGTCTTGATTATCAAAAACTTGGTGCGGGTGGAGGGACTTGAACCCCCACGCCTTGCGGCGCCAGAACCTAAATCTGGTGCGTCTGCCAATTTCGCCACACCCGCAACGAGGGCGCTTCTAGCAAAGCGAAAGGGCGGGCGCGAGGGGATTTTTGCGCGCCCCGCACATCCTATGCGCCAAGATCGCGAAACACGCCCGGGATCTGATCGGGCAGGTCATCGGCGATCAGGCCGGGGCCGAAACGGCGCGCGGCGGCGGCATGCAGCCAAGCCCCCATAGCTGCGGCATCCAGCGCCGGCAGACCGCGCGCCAGAAGCCCGGCGATCAACCCGGCCAGCACATCGCCCGAACCCGCCGTCGCCAGCCAGGGAACGTCGGATGCGGAATGGATGACCGCCCGGCCGGTTAAATGCGGGTGCGCGCGCGGCGGCGGCTCGGCGATCACCGTATCCGGCCCTTTCAACAGGACGACCGCACCGGATCGCGCCGCCGCATCGCGCACGGCATCAACCCGGGAATAGGCCGGCCCCTTGTCCGGCCGCGCGTCAAGCCGTTCGGCCAGATCCGGGAAAAGACGCGCGAATTCACCCGCATGCGGGGTCAGCACGCAATTCCGATGCAGCCCCGCAAAACCCTGCGTCGCCAGCGCGGTCAGCGCATCGGCGTCAAGCACGCAAGACCGCCCCGACCCCAGCAGCGCCGGCAACAGCCCCGCCGCGCGGTCGATCCCGCAGCCGGGGCCAAGGCACAGACCGGTGATCCGCCCGTCGCGCAGCAGCCCGATCAGGGCATCCCCATCATTCACGCCGCGCCGCATGAGCGCGTCGGGCGGGCCAAGATACTCGATCAGCGCCGATTGCGGCGGACAGATCGTGACCAGCCCGGCACCAACCCGCAACGCCGCCCGCGCCGAGAGCCGCGCCGCACCGCCCTGCCCCATGCCGCCGGCCAGGATCAGTGCGTGGCCATGGCCGAATTTGTGGCGGGCATCCCCTTCGCGTTTGGTCAGCCATGCGGCGCGCTTGCGCTTTTCGTCCGCGAAACGCCGTCTGTCGGCGATCTCGAACCCGGGCCAGATCGCGCTCAGGCTGGCCATTCGTTGGGTCCGCCACGGGGCGCCGTTTCGCGACGGCCCGGCCTCTGTCTCGCGCCATTCTCGCAGGCCGATATCGGCGATCACCAGTTCGCCACAGCATTCCGGGCCGCGTTCCAGCAGGTGGCCTGGCTTGGGGCTGTCAAAGGCGACGGTCAGCGCGGCGCGCAGGTTATGCCAGACCGGCTGGCGCGCCTGCCCCAGAAAGGCGCCGCTATCGAGACACAGGCCGCTGGGACAATCCACCGCGACCAGCCGGGGGCGGTAAAAGGCTGCGTCGCCCCCATATCCGTCAAGACAGGACAGGATCGCAGCGATCTCGCGCCCGGGCGGGCGGGTCAGGCCGGTGCCAAAAATCGCATCGACATAGACGTCACAGTCCGGGCCCGAGCGCAATTCAGCATCGGTCAGCGGCAGGATCGGACCAAGCGCCAGCCATTGCCGCCGCATCTCGGCCGCGTCCGGGCCGGGGGTATTGTCGATCCCCAACACCCGCACCTGCCATCCGGCCCAGGCGAGGTGGCGGGCAATGACATAGCCGTCACCGCCATTATTGCCCGGCCCGCAGAGCACCGTCGCCCGCCCCGGCCGGGGCCAGCGCAGTCGGATATGGCCGGCCACGGCGGCGCCCGCGCGTTTCATCAGCTTCAGCCCGGTCACCTTGCCGCTGGCCATCGCGGCGGATTCGATGGCGCGCATTTGGGCGGTGGTCAGGATTTCGGTTCCGGATAGCATTTCAATTGCCCAAATTATACGCAGTTTGCGCAAATATCAGGCAAAAACACCAGAGGGGCCATTTCCCGGCTCTGATCCGCGCCAGCCTGCTTTACCTGTCCCATCAAACCCGCCAATCAGGGCGCAGGCAAGTCGCGACAGAAGGATCAGGCGATGAAGAAAGTCGAAGCCATCATCAAGCCGTTCAAACTGGACGATGTGAAAGAGGCTCTTCAGGAAGTCGGCGTCCAGGGCCTTTCGGTGACCGAGGTCAAGGGCTTCGGCCGTCAAAAAGGCCATACCGAACTCTATCGCGGCGCGGAATATGTGGTCGATTTCCTGCCCAAGGTCAAAATCGAGATGGTGCTGCCCGACGATCTGGTCGAGGCCGCCGTCGACGCCATCGTCTCGGCCGCGCGCACCGAAAAGATCGGCGACGGCAAGATCTTTATCCTGCCCGTCGAACAGGCGATCCGCATCCGCACCGGCGAGACCGGCGACGACGCCGTCTGATCCCCGCCACCGTTTTATTCACGATGATTCATGCCCGGCAGCGGCGCCGGGCCGACTGATGGAGGAAATACCCCGATGAAAGTCAAGGACGTACTGGATCTGATGAAGGACGAGGATGTCGAATATGTCGACGTCCGCTTCACCGATCCCAAGGGCAAGTTGCAGCACGTCACCCTTGTTGCCGATCTGGTCGATGAGGACTTCTTTGAAGAAGGCTTCATGTTCGACGGCAGCTCGATCGCCGGCTGGAAGTCGATCGACCAATCCGACATGAAGCTGATCGCCGATCCCTCCTCGGTCTATATCGACCCGTTCTATGCCGAAAAGACGCTCTGCGTGCATTGCAACGTGGCCGAGCCCGACACCGGCGAGGCCTATTCCCGCGACCCGCGCGGCACCGCCGTCAAGGCCGAGGCCTATCTGAAATCCAGCGGAATCGGCGACACCGCCTATTTCGGCCCCGAGGCCGAGTTCTTCCTGTTCGACGACGTGCGCTATTCGGTCACCCCGCAAAAGGTCTCGTTCGAGATCGACGCCGTGGACGCCGCATGGAACACCGACACCCCCTATGAGGACGGCAACCTTGCCCATCGCGCGGCCCATAAGGGCGGCTATTTCCCGGTGAACCCGATCGACACCGCCCAGGACATCCGCGGCGAGATGCTGTCGACGATGAAGCGCATGGGCATCAAGGTCGACAAGCACCACCACGAGGTCGCCACCTGCCAGCACGAGCTGGGCATGATCTTTGGCGGGCTGGTCGAACAGGCCGACAACATCCAGAAATACAAATACGTCATCCACAACGTCGCCGCCGCCTATGGCAAGACGGTGACCTTCATGCCCAAGCCCATGAAGGGCGACAACGGTTCGGGCATGCATGTGAACATGTCGATCTGGAAAGACGGCAAGCCGCTGTTTGCGGGCGACAAATATGCCGACCTGTCGCAAGAGGCGCTGTATTTCATCGGCGGCATCCTGAAGCACGCGAAAGCCCTGAACGCGCTGACCAACCCGGCGACGAACAGCTACAAGCGCCTGATCCCTGGCTTCGAGGCCCCGGTTCTGCGTGCCTATTCGGCCCGCAACCGCTCGGGCTGCGTGCGTATTCCGTGGACGGAATCGCCCAAGGCCAAGCGCGTCGAGGCCCGTTTCCCCGATCCGGCCGCGAACCCCTATCTGGCTTTCGCAGCCCTGTTGATGGCCGGCATCGACGGCATCAAGAACAAGATCGACCCGGGCCCGGCCTCGGACAAGGATCTTTACGATCTGCCGCCCGAAGAGCTGGCCGAGATCCCGACCGTCTGCGGTTCCTTGCGCGAAGCGCTGGAAGAGCTGGAAAAGGACATGGACTTCCTGCTGCAAGGCGACGTCTTCACCCGCGACCAGCTGGAAAGCTATATCAAGCTGAAATGGGAAGAGGTGTACGCCTATGAGCACACCCCCCATCCGGTCGAATACGCGATGTATTACAGCTGCTGATCCGGCGGCTGATCACGACGAAAGGAAAGCCGCCCCTCGGGGCGGCTTTTCACATTCTGAAACGGGCAAGACCGTCCGGCAGGCGGCGGGCGTTCCGGCCTAGCCGTCGCCCGTTGGAACAAGCCCCAGCAGGCGCAGCGCCGCATCCACCTGATCCTCGACCGACAGCGCCATGTCGACGACGACGCCATCCTCATCCGGCGCCAGCATCTCAAGCGTGGCCAGCTGCGAATCCAAAAGCTTGGCGGGGAAGAAATGCCCCTCGCGGTGGCCGAGCCGGTCGGCCAGGATCGCGCGCGTGCCGTGAACATGCAGGAACCACACATGCGGCGCGCCGCTGCGCAGGATGTCGCGATAGCTGCGCTTGAGCGATGAACAGCCCAGGACCGAGCTTTGCCCCAGCGCCTGATGGCGCGCCAGTTCGGCCGCCAGCGCGCGCAGCCATGGCGCGCGATCCGCATCGGTCAGGGGGATGCCCGCATGCATCTTTTCGACATTGGCGGGCGGGTGAAAAGCGTCCCCCTCGGTATAGGGCCAGCCAAGCCTGCGGGCCAAGGCCTCGCCGGTGGTGGATTTGCCGGCCCCCGAAACGCCCATCACGACGATATGCTGCACCACGCCGATCATAGCAGCCACCAGCCGATCAGCGCGAAACCAAAGCCGATGCTGCCCAAAAGCGTCTCCATCACCGTCCAGGTCCTGAGCGTGGTCTTTTCATCCATGTTCAGGAACCGACCCACCAGCCAGAAACCGGAATCGTTGAAATGGCTCAGCACGGTCGCCCCGCAGGCGATGGCGATGACCAGAAAACACAGGTCGAATTCGCTTAGCCCGGTGGTCGCGGCAACGGTCGGCGCGATCAGCCCGGCCGTGGTGGTCAGCGCCACGGTCGCCGATCCCTGCGCCACCCTGAGCGCGGTCGAGATCACGAATGCCGCCACGATCAGCGGCAGCCCGACCGTTTCCAGACTGCCGGCCAGCGCCTGACCGATGCCGCTGGCGCGCAAAACGCCCCCGAACATGCCGCCGGCCCCGGTCACCAGAATAATGGCGCAGATCGGCCCCAGCGCGCGATCCATGATCCGCTCGATATCGCTATTGCTGCGCCCCTGTCCCAAAAGCGGGATCGAGGCGATGACCGTGATCAACAGCGCGACCGGCGTCTGTCCGATCAGCCGCAGCAAGGTGACCCAGACCGCCTCGCCATCGATCACCCCCATCGTGGCCAGCGTGTTCAGCCCGGTGTTCAGAAAGATCAGCACCAGCGGCAGCATCAGCACCGTCATCACCCGGCCAAAGGCGGGCGGGGTGCCGCGCGCGGCGTCGGCGGCATCGACCCCCAGAAGCTCTGGCACCGGCAGGTTGAACCGCTTGCCCGCCCAAAGCCCGAACAGATAGCTGCCCAGATACCAGGTCGGCAGCGCCACGATCAGCCCCATCAACAGCAAAAGCCCGATATCGGCCCCCAACAGATCGCCCGCCGCGACCGGACCGGGATGGGGCGGCACAAAGGCATGCATGACCGCAAAGGCCCCCGCCGATGGCAGCGCATAAAGCAGGACCGATCCCCCAAAGCGCAAGGCCACGCTGAAGATGATCGGCAGCATCACCACCAGCCCGGCATCGAAAAAGATCGGAAACCCGAACAACAGCGAGGCCACGCCCAAGGCGAATGGCGCCCGGTTTTCACCGAATTTGTTGATCAGCCGGTCGGCCAGCACCTGCGCCCCGCCCGACACCTCGAGCATGCGCCCGATCATCGCCCCGAAACCGACCAAGAGCGCGACCGAGGCCAGCGTGCCCCCGAACCCCTCAAGCAGCGTCGGCACGACCTTGGCAAAGGGAATCCCCGCCGCCAGCGCCGTCAACAGGCTGACCAGCACCAGCGAGACAAAGGCATGCAGCCTGAAATGCATGATCAGGATCAACAACAGCACGACCGCGCCCGCCGCGATACTCAGCAATGTTGCGGTGCCATAGATGGGTTCAATCTGGTTCATCTGATCCTCCTGCGCGTTGAATGTCCTTGAAGATATTGGCTTTTGCGTTCCGGGCGCGGGTCCCCGGCGGTCTAGGCGGCCTCCCGGATCGGAAATTCGGCAAGCGTCTGGCGCTGGTGATCGTCAAGATCGTCGGGCCGCACCACCGAGGTATGGATCGAAAACACCACCGCCCCGGTTTCCGGCAACCGGAACAGGCATTGCCGCTCGACCCGGATAAAGGGCAGATCGCCCTCGGGGGCGCGGCCCTGTTCCTCGGTTCGGGGGTTGTGCAGGGGGGCGTTCGAATGATGTGCGGTGCCGCGCAGCAAGCCCATGCCCGGACGGATTCCATCCAGCAGGCGCTGGACACGGCGGCCGATATCCTCAGTATATTTCGCGACCGGCCGGTGGATGCGCATCATCGGCCGCATGAATTTCTGCTCCAGCGTCCAGCCGGCGGGAAAGCACAGGATGGCGCCGCCCAGAACATGCTCGTCCTGATCGCCGTCCTGATCGCCGTCATGCCCCGCGTCATGTCCCGCATCCCGAGCCTCGCCGCCCGGCATCATCAGACACAGATCCTCGGCCACCAGCCGGCCCAGCGTCAGCAAGGGCCGCGACGGATCCGGCCGCACCGTCACCCCGTCGGGCCGCCGGATCGCCCCATCGGTACCGAAATCATAGCCGCGCCCGGGCAAAAGCCCGATGATCCAGGCATAAAGTTCACCCGCCGCAGTGGCGCATTCGGGCGCCAGCCGGTGAACGCGCTCGGGCGTCCCGCCGATAAGCCTGTCGCGCAGCGCCATCTGCGCGCCAAAGGCATCGTCGATCAACAGCCAGTCGGCGGCATCGACCGGGATCGTGCCCGGCAGCCGCCGCGTGCGCGGATCGGCCCATGGCGCAAAGACAAGCCGCTTTTGCAGGATATCACTCATACTGCCATCTTGCGCGCGGCGCGGTTGCGGGCAAGGGGGCACATCGCTACAACCCCCGCAAAGACAGGAGAGACCGATGATCCCGCGCTATTCCCGCCCCGAAATGACCGCCATCTGGTCGCCTGAGACCAGGTTCCGCATCTGGTACGAGATCGAAGCCCATGCCAGCGACGCCCAGGCCGATCTGGGCGTGATCCCGCGCGAGAACGCCGAAGCCGTATGGAAGGCCAAGGATGTCGAATTCGATACCGCCCGCATCGACGAGATCGAGGCCGTGACCAAGCATGACGTCATCGCCTTCCTGACCCATCTGGCCGAACATATCGGCGCCGATCAGGCGCGCTTTGTCCATCAGGGGATGACCTCGTCGGACGTGCTCGACACCACGCTGAACGTCCAGCTGGTGCGCGCCGCCGACATCCTGCTGGCCGATATGGACCGGGTGCTGGCGGCGCTGAAGACGCGCGCCTATGAGCACAAGGATACCGTCCGCATCGGCCGCAGCCATGGCATCCATGCCGAACCCACGACCATGGGCCTGACCTTCGCGCGCTTTTACGCCGAAATGGCGCGCGGCAAGGCCCGGCTGATCGCGGCCCGCGACGAGGTCGCGACCGGCGCGATTTCCGGCGCGGTCGGCACCTTCGCCAATATCGACCCCCGGGTCGAGGAATATGTCTGCAAGATGATGGGCCTGCGCCCGGAACCGATCAGCACCCAGGTCATTCCCCGCGACCGCCACGCCATGTTCTTTGCCACGCTGGGCGTCATCGCCAGCTCGATCGAGAACATCGCCATCGAGATCCGTCACATGCAGCGCACCGAGGTGCTGGAGGCCGAGGAATATTTCAGCCCCGGCCAAAAGGGATCCTCGGCCATGCCGCACAAGCGCAACCCCGTGCTGACCGAAAACCTGACCGGTCTGGCGCGTCTGGTGCGCATGGCGGTGATCCCGGCGATGGAGAACGTGGCGCTTTGGCATGAACGCGACATTTCGCACAGCTCGGTCGAACGCGGTATCGCGCCCGACACGACCATCACGCTGGATTTCGCGCTGAACCGGCTGGCCGGTGTCATCGAAAAGCTGGTCGTCTATCCCGAGAACATGCTGCGCAACATGAACAAGTTCAAGGGTCTGGTCATGTCGCAGCGGGTGCTTCTGGCGCTGACGCAGGCCGGCGTTTCGCGCGAGGATGCCTATCGGCTGGTACAGCGCAACGCCATGAAGGTCTGGGAACAGGGCGCCGATTTCAAGACCGAGCTTCTGGCCGATCCCGAGGTCACGGCGGCGCTTTCGCCCGCCGAGATCGAGGAAAAATTCGACCTTGGCTATCATACCAAACATGTCGACACGATCTTTGCGCGGGTATTCGGATAAAATTCGCGACAAGTTAGGGCGGGTAAATTAACCCGTCCTTCGCAATTTGCTGACAGATTGCCTCTGAACGTAATGATACGGGGGCAATTCATGGGCATCGCAGCCATCGGACAGCCGGCGCTCAGTGCCCGGCAGAAAGCGGCCGTGATCGTGCGGCTGGTTCTGGCCGAGGGCGAGGATATCGACCTTGCCCGGTTGCCGCCCGAATTGCAGACCGATCTGGCGCAGGAAATGGCGCTGATGGGCATTGTCGATCGCAAGACCCGCAATGCCGTGGTGGCCGAATTCTGCGAAATGCTGGAATCCGTGGGCGTGTCCTTTCCGGGCGATATCGACGGCACGCTCGACCTGCTCGATGGGCATCTGTCGCCCGACACCACCGACCGGCTGCGGCGGATGGCGGCGCTGAACGGCGCCGGGGATCCCTGGGACCGCATCGCCACCATGTCGCCCCCGCTTCTGGCGGCGCTGGCCCGCACCGAGGCCGTCGAAATCGCCGCCGTCATGTTTTCGAAACTGCCGGTCCCCCGCGCCACCGAGGTCTTTGCCCAGCTCGACAGCGAGCTTGCGCGCCAGATCGCCTATGCGATGAGCCTGACCGGCGGCATCACCACCAAGGCGTTGCAGCGCATCGGCACCGCGCTGATTCAGGCCGCCGATGCCGTGCCCCAGCCCCCGCTTGCCGGAAAGGCGGGCGAAAAGGTCGGCGCGATCCTGAACTCTTCGCCCTCGTCGATGCGCGACAGCGTGCTCGAAGGTCTGGATCAGGAGGATGCCGATTTCGCCGGCGAAGTGCGCAAGAGCATCTTCACCTGGGCGCATATCCCGACGCGGGTCGATCCGCGCGACATTGCACGCGTCACGCGCGAGGTCGACAATGCCGTGCTGATCAAGGCTCTGGCCGGCGCCAAGGGCAAGGATGTGCCGACGGTCGACTTTCTTCTGGGCGGCATTTCCTCGCGTCTGGCCGAAACCATGCGCGAGGAAATGGGGGCGCTTGGCAAGGTCTCGACCCGCGATGCCGAAGAGGCCATGGATCAGGTCGTCGCCGCCATCCGCCGCATGGAGGCGGCCGGGGATCTGTTCCTGATCGCGCAAGAAAGCGAAGCCGGTGACGAGGACGCGGAAGAAGGCGATCCCGGCACAGCCGCCGATGAACCCGCCTCCTGATCGCATGCCATGATCGCCACGCGCCACGTTCTGGTTCAGGGGGGCGGTATCCGGCCCTTGCCTGCGCGGAAAGGCTGGCCTAGCAAACGGGTCATCCGGTAGGTGCCGCATACCGGGATCCAGGCTTCGGGGCCGGCGCGGCATGCCGGCCCGCATGCAGGAAGGTTCGCCATGACCAATCAGATCGCCGCAACGATTGCTCTGCTGATTCTGGCGGTCTTTCTGGCGGATGCATTGGTGTTTCATTGGGGGCTGCCGGTCATCCTGGGCCGGCAGATGGTCGGGATCATCGAATATCTCAGCTTCTGGCGCTGAGATTTGCGCAACGCGCGCGCCCCGGTCCCGGCACCGGGGGGCCGCGGGCCAAGATCGCCGCATCCGACCTGCGCGGTCCGCCGGACATAGGGCAGCCTGCATCCCGTTACCCGGGCCAGAGCCTTCCCGACGGTGCAGACCCCACCCCGAACCGAACCGGCCGCGCGAAATGCGCGCATCACCACCGACACGGCCCGTCGCCCCCTCCGCCTCCTCTGCCCTCGCGGATTTGACCGCATCCGGCCCGCTTTTCGCCCGATTTCCGGCTTCTGGCATTTGCATCCCCGGTCAATGCGGGCTATTTGCAGGCCGAACATCATCAGCGGCGGAGGAACCCCATGGCTGTCAAGGTGGCGATTAACGGCTTTGGCCGGATCGGTCGAAATGTATTGCGGGCAATCATCGAATCGGGACGCAAGGATATCGAGGTCGTGGCGATCAACGATCTGGGTCCGGTCGAAACCAATGCGCATCTGCTGCGCTACGATTCCGTCCACGGCCGGTTCCCTGCCACGGTCACCGTGAACGGCGACAGCATCGATGTGGGCCGTGGCCCGATCAAGGTCACCGCGATCCGCAACCCGGCGGAACTGCCTTGGGGTGATGTCGATATCATTCTGGAATGCACCGGCCTTTTCACCTCCAAGGAAAAGGTCAAGGCGCATCTGTCGACCGGCGCCAAGCGCGTGCTGATTTCCGCCCCGGGCGAGGATGCCGACAAGACCATCGTCTTTGGCGTGAACGACAAGACGCTGACCAAGGACGATATCGTCGTCTCGAACGCCAGCTGCACCACCAACTGCCTGTCGCCCGTGGCCAAGGTTCTGAATGACGCCATCGGCATCACCCGTGGCTTCATGACCACCATCCACAGCTATACCGGCGACCAGCCGACGCTGGACACCATGCACAAGGATCTCTATCGCGCCCGCGCCGCGGCGCTGTCGATGATCCCGACCTCGACCGGTGCCGCCAAGGCCGTGGGTCTAGTCCTGCCGGAACTGAAGGGCAAGCTGGACGGCGTCGCCATCCGCGTGCCGACCCCGAATGTCTCGGTCGTCGATCTGGTGTTCGAGGCCGCCCGCGACACCTCGGTCGAAGAAATCAACGCCGCCATCAAGGCCGCCGCCGATGGCCCGCTGAAAGGCGTTCTTGGCTATACCAACGAGCCGCTGGTCTCGTCGGATTTCAACCACGATCCGCACAGCTCGGTCTTCCACATGGACCAGACCAAGGTGATGGAGGGCAAGCTCTGCCGCATCCTGACCTGGTATGACAACGAATGGGGTTTCTCGAACCGCATGTCGGACACCGCGGTCGCCATGGGCAAGCTGATCTGAATCGGCTGGCCTGAAGCGTCAGGCCTTGCAAAGAAATCAAGCGCGCCCCTGCAAAGGTGGCGCGCTTTTGCATTGAGCCCCAGAGCTGCCCGACGGCCGCCCCTGGCCGGTTACGTCTTGCGCGAAAGCCGCCGCATATTGGCCCGCGTCCGCCGGCGATAGGGGCGCAGCGCCGCCGCCATCACCCGATCGGCACGTTCGCCCCGCCCCGCGGCACGCAATGCGGCATGCAGGGCCTCGGTCGCGGCATCGGCCTTTTCCATGACCATGCGCTGCGGCTCGGCGACGTCCTGATCCAGCACCCCCATCAGCCCCGCCGTTCGCAGAGCGATGACCATCTGCGCCTCAAAAGCCATATGGGCCATCTGCTGCCAAAGCAGGATCGGGGCGCGAAATGTCGAAAAATCCATCATGCCAAACCCATACCTAATTTCCTCTAACACCGGCGATGGTAAACAAAACTGCACCGAATTCCGCGCATATGCCAAGTCATCCTTTTGTGTAGTGTCATGCACGGGGTCATGACTATGGCCATGCGGTATCGGCCAGTATAGAGAAAACAAATGACCAGAACCCTAACGCTTCGACGCCCCGACGATTGGCATCTGCATCTGCGCGACGGCGCCATGCTGCAGGCAGTGGCTTCATATTCAAGCCATTTCGGCCGCGCCATCATCATGCCCAATCTGGTGCCGCCGGTCGTCACCGGGGCACAGGCGCGGGCCTATCGCGACCGGATCACCGCCGCGCTGGACGCCAAAGTGACGTTACGTCCACTGATGACGCTCTATCTGACCGAAAGCACCGATCCGGCGGATATCGTCGATTCGCATGCCGCCGGCATCATCTCGGCGGTCAAACTTTATCCGGCGGGCGCCACGACCAACTCGGCCTCTGGGGTGCGCGATTTCGACAAGGTGCGCCCGGCACTCGAGGCGATGGCCGAGGCCGGAATTCCGATGTGCTTTCATGGCGAAGTGACCGATCCCGCGATCGACATCTTCGACCGCGAGGCGGTGTTCATCGACCGCGTTCTGGACCCGATCCGTCGCGCCACGCCGGGGCTTAAGGTGGTGATGGAACATATCACCACCTCGGACGGCGCCGATTACGTCGCCGCAAATGACAATATCGGCGCGACCATCACCACGCATCACCTGGTCATCAACCGCAATCACATTCTCGCGGGCGGCATCCGGCCGCATTACTACTGTCTGCCGGTGGCTAAACGCGAAACCCACCGCCTCGCGCTGCGCCGCGCCGCGACATCGGGGGATCCGCGCTTTTTCCTGGGCACCGACTCGGCACCCCATCCCGACCGCGCCAAGGAATCGGCCTGCGGCTGCGCCGGCTGCTTCACCGCGCCGAACACCATGTCGATCCTCGCCCATGTCTTCGAAGAGGACGGCGCGCTCGACCGGCTCGAGGGTTTCACCTCGCTCAATGGCGCCGCCTTCTATGGCCTGCCCGCGAATGAGGACCGGATCCGCCTTGTCAAACGCGACGTCCCGGCCGAATACCCCACCCATATCCCCGCCGGGGACGAGACCGTGACCGTCTTCGATCCCGGCTTTCCGCTTTACTGGCATGTCGAGGACCCCGCATGACCCTGCCCTTCCCCCCGCGCGAGGAAATCGCCCGCCTGACCGCCCGGATGCTTCTGGAAATCAAGGCCGTGCATTTCAACGCGGCCGAACCCTTCACCTATGCCTCGGGCCTCAAGGGGCCGACCTATATCGACTGCCGCAAACTGATCAGCTTTCCACGCATCCGCTCGACGCTGATGGATTTCCTGTCGGCGACCGTGCTGCGCGATGTGGGCTTCGACGCCTTCGACAATATCGCCGGCGGCGAAACGGCGGGCATCCCCTTTGCCGCGCTGGTCGCGGAGCGGCTGGAACTGCCCATGACCTATGTGCGCAAAAAGCCCAAGGGTTACGGCCGCAACGCCCGCATCGAAGGCGCCATGACCGAGGGACAGCGCGTCCTTCTGGTCGAGGATCTGACCACCGATGGCGGCTCGAAGCTCAGCTTCGTCGACGCGATCCGCGACACCGGCGCGACTTGCGCCCATACGGCGGTGATCTTTTATTACGGCATCTTCGCTGACACCACACAGCGTCTGGCCGATCACGGCGTGGCGCTGCATTACCTCTGCACCTGGTGGGACGTTCTGGCCGAGGCCCGCGCCCAGGGCTTTTACGACGATGCCACGCTCTCCGAAGTCGAAAGCTTCCTGACCGATCCCCGCGCCTGGCAGGCCGCCAACCCTTGATTTCTTCTTCATTCAAATATCCATCCGGCGGCACCGCTGGTGCGACTTTTGGTCTTAGGCATTCTCGCCCATGGACCCGGTGCCCCCGGATGTGAAATAAGCAGCCTACCAGTCCAGGACATTGCCGGAGCCTCACGGATGAGCGAACTGCGCGCCGTCGAAATCAGGAAGCCCAGCGAAATCGCCAGCGCCGCCGCCGAACAGGCCGTGCCCTTTTCGATCGAGGCCGAGCAACAGCTTCTGGGCGCCCTTCTGACCAATAACGAGGTTTATGACCACGTTTCGCGGATCATCGGTCCGCAGCATTTCTATGATCCGGTCCATCGCCGCATCTATGAAATCAGCGCCGAGCGCATCGCCAAGAACGCACTGGCAAGCCCCGTCACCATCAAGGCCTTCATGGAACATGACGCGGGCCTCAAGGAACTGGGCGGCCCGGCCTATCTGGCACGTCTGGCGGGGGCCGCGATTTCGTCCCATGCCGCGCGCGACTATGCCCAGATGATCCGCGAATTCGCGCTGCGCCGCGAATTGATCAGCCTGGGTCAGGATATCTCGTCGCGGGCCTCGACGGTCACGGTCAGCGATTCGGCCGAGGATCAGATCAAAGAGGCCGAACAGGTCCTCTACAAGCTCGGCGAACAGGGCGTGGCCGAACGCGGCTTTCAAAGCTTTCTGGCCGCTGTCACGGGTGCGCTCAATGCAGCCAATGCGGCCTTCAGCCGGGGCGGCGGGCTTTCGGGCGTGTCCTCGGGCCTTACCGATCTTGACGGCAAGATGGGCGGTCTGAACCGTTCGGACCTGATCATTCTGGCCGGACGTCCCTCGATGGGGAAAACCTCGCTGGCCACCAACATCGCCTTTAACGTCGCCAAGGCCCACAAGCTGGGCGAATTGCCCGATGGCAGCCATGGCACGGTCGCGGGTGGCGTCGTCGGCTTCTTTTCGCTGGAAATGTCGGCCGAACAGCTGGCGGCGCGGATCCTCTCCGAGGCGGCCGAGGTCCCCAGCGAATCGATCCGCCGCGGCGACATGACCGAGGATGAATTCCGCCGTTTCGTCAAAGCCGCGCATGATCTGCAAAACTGCCCGCTTTTCATCGACGACACGCCCGCCTTGCCGATCAACCAGCTGGCCGCCCGTGCCCGCAAGCTCAAGCGCACCATGGGCCTTGACCTGCTGATCGTCGACTATCTTCAGCTCTTGCGCGCCGCCACCGCCAAGGACAGCCGCGTGAACGAGGTCAGCGAGATCACCCAGGGCCTCAAGGCCGTGGCCAAGGAACTGGACATTCCGGTGATCGCGCTTTCGCAGCTCTCGCGTCAGGTCGAGAGCCGCGAGGACAAGCGCCCGCAGCTTTCGGACCTGCGCGAATCCGGCTCGATCGAACAGGACGCCGATATCGTCATGTTCGTCTTCCGCGAGGAATATTACCGCGAACGCGAAAAGCCCGCCGACCACGATCTGGACAAGATGGCGGCATGGCAGCAGATCATGGAATCCTGTCACGGCAAGGCCGAGGTCATCATCGGCAAACAGCGCCACGGTCCCATCGGCACCGTCGAGCTGGCCTTCGAGGGCCGCTTTACCCGCTTTGGCAATCTGGAAAAACACCGCAGCTGGGATCGCGCTGAATGAATCTGCCAGTGCCGGCGGTGACGATCGGACTTTTGATCCTGTCGAACCTGTTCATGACGGTCGCCTGGTACGGGCATCTGAAATTCAAGGCGGCGCCCCTTTTCGTGGTCATCCTGATCAGCTGGGGCATCGCCTTCTTTGAATATGTGTTGCAGGTGCCCGCGAACCGCATCGGTTACGGCCATTTCAGCGCCGCCCAGCTGAAAACCATCCAAGAGGTCATCAGCCTTTCGGTTTTCGTGCTGTTTTCTTGGGTCTGGCTGGGCGAGCGGCTGACCTGGAACGTGGCGCTTGGCTTTGGCTTCATCTGCTTTGGCGCCTTCCTGATCTTTTACAATTTCGGCGGATCCTCGCATTAGCGCAAAACAGTATTGCGGATCGGGACGGTTGCCATTTTCCGCCGCACGCGGGAAACAAGGGGAATGAGTCCCGAAAATTCCCCCCAAGGCACGCCTGCGGCGCGCCGGCCCAGCCTGCTGACGCTGGTCGCGATTTCGGCGGCGGGCGCCTTCAGCATGAATATCTTCCTGCCATCCCTGCCGGGCATGGCCGAGGATTTCGGCGTCGATTACGCGCTGATGCAGCTGGCCGTCTCGGCGTTTCTGGGGGTCAGCGCGGTGCTGCAACTGCTTTGCGGGCCGATCAGCGACCGTTTCGGGCGCCGGCCCGTGGTGCTTTGGTCGCTGACCATCTTTCTGGTCGCGACGCTGGGCACGCTGATGGCGCCCTCGGCGGGGTGGTTCTTGTTCTTTCGTATGGTGCAGGCGGTGATCACCACCGGCTTTGTCATCAGCCGCGCGGTGGTGCGCGACATCGTTCCGGCCGAACAGGCGGCCAGCATGATCGGCTATGTCACCATGGCGATGTCGCTGGTGCCGATGGTGGCCCCGGTGCTGGGCGGCACCCTGGACGAGGCCTTCGGCTGGCGCGCCAGCTTTATCGCCATGGGGGTTCTGGCACTGGTGGTCCTGGTGCTGTGCTGGTTCGATCTCGGCGAGACGGCGCGCGGCGGCGGCATCCCCATGCGGCAACAGATCGCCACCTATCCGGTGCTGGCGCGGTCACAGCGGTTCTGGGGCTATGCGCTGGCCGCGACGCTCAGCGCGGGGTCGTTCTATGCCTATCTGGGCGGCGCGCCCTTTGTGGGCAAGAACGTGCTGCACCTGTCGCCGGCCGAGGTCGGCTATTGGTTCGCCGCGCCGTCGCTGGGCTATGCGCTGGGGAATTTCCTGTCGGCGCGCTGTTCGGTGCGGATCGGCATGAACCGGATGGTTCTGGCGGGGGCGCTGATCTGTACCCTTGCGCTGTCGGGGGCGCTGTTTCTGGATCTGATGGGGCATCACGCGCCGCTGGTGTTTTTCGGCTCGGTCGCGTTCATGGGTCTGGGCAATGGCATGCTCTTGCCGAATGCCAATGCCGGCATGATGAGCGTGCGCCCCGAACTGGCCGGCACGGCCAGCGGGCTCGGGGGCGCCATGGCGGTGGCGGGGGGCGCGGGGCTTGCGGCGCTGGCCGGCGCATTTCTGCATGACGACGCGGGCGCCGCGCCGCTTTTGGTGATCATGGCGGCATCGGCGGGCGCATCGGTGCTGGCGATCCTTTGGGTCATCGCGCGCGAACGCCAGATCATGCGCGGCGGCTGATCCCCCTTGCGCCGACCCCTTTGCAAAGCGTATCCCGGACTTTGCAAAGGCAGGAGACAGCATGCCCACCCAGAAAATCTATGCCGGTGTCTCGCTGCGCGAAACCCGGTCGCGCGCCGGGCTGACCCAGCGGGCCTTTGCCGACCGGCTGGGGGTCTCGCTGCCATATCTGTCGCAGATGGAAAACAACCACCGCCCGGTTTCGGCGGGCGTGCTGTTGCGGCTGGCATCCGAATTTTCGGTCGATCTGGGCGCGATGGCGGTGGGCGATGCCGAACGCATGGTCATGGACATGTCAGAGGCGCTGGCCGATCCGCTCTTTGACGCGGCCCCGCCCCGCGCCGATCTGCGGCTGGCCGCGACCAATGCCCCGGCGCTGGCGCGCGCCTTCCTTGACCTTTACCGCGCCCATCGCGAGGGGCAGGAACGGCTTGCCGCGCTGGACGAGGCGCTGGGGGCCGGTGCCCAGAACGCCACCACCTCGCCCTGGGAAGAGGTGCGCGACTTCTTTCATTACTGCGACAACTATATCGACGCCGTGGACCGCGCCGCCGAACAGTTCAGCCGCCGCCGCCCCGACATGCCACCGCTGGAACGCGCCATCGCCGCCCTGTCCGGGCGCGGCGTCACCGTCACCCGCAGCGAGCTGGGCAGCGGCCCGGTGTTTCTGCGCGAGGGTGCGCGGATCACCCTGAACGCGGCCGCGCCCCACGCCACCCAGGCCTTTCAGCTGCTGCATCTTCTGGCGCTGGAAACCCAGGGCGATCTGCTGGACGCGACGCTGGAACTGGCGCGTTTCCGCAGCCCGACGGCCCGCAATATCGCCCGGCTGGGGCTGGCCAATTACTTTGCCGGCGCCGCGATGATGCCCTATGGCCCGTTCCTGGACAGTGCCCGGGCCGAGCGTCACGATCTGGAACGGCTGGCGCATCTGTTCCACGCCTCGCTGGAACAGGTGGCGCACCGGCTGTCGACCATGCAGCGCGGCGGCAATCGGGGTGTGCCGTTCTTTTTCGTCCGCGTCGATCAGGCCGGCACCATCACCAAGCGCCATTCGGCAACGCGGATGCAATTCGCCCGCTTTGGCGGCGCCTGCCCGCTGTGGAACGTGCATCAGGCCTTTGAAACGCCGGGCCGTTTCCTGCGCCAGCTGGCCGAGACCCCGGACGGCAAGCGCTATCTGCTGCTGGCGCGCGACGTGTCGAAACCCGGCGGTGCCTTCGGCGCGCCGGTGCGCCGCTTTGCCATCGGCCTTGGCTGCGAGATCAGCCATGCGCGCGAAATGATCTATGCCGACGGGCTGGATATCGGCACCCCACAGCTTTTCGAGCCGATCGGCGTCTCGTGCCGGATATGTCCGCGGGCGAATTGCCATCAGCGCTCGGTTCCGCCGATGGATCGCCATATCCGCATTCCGCAGGACCGGTCCGGCCCCCTGCCCTATGAAATAGCCTGATACGCAAAGCGGCCCAGAGTTCCCGGCGGCAGTCATTATTTTCGGCCCAGGCGATTCTGCGACGCGGCAGCACGGGCTGTGGAGGGCGATTCCCCGCAGCTCTGCCGCGCGGAAATGACGCACAACCGCAAGCTGCCGGCCTTTTAAAAAAGCACGCGAGAGCAAGCGGAGCTTTGCACAAAGAATACCTGACTATCAATTTCTTACGCCGGAATCCCCGAGAGCTCTGGCTGTCATGCGCACGCGGCGGGCCCGGATGACCGGCAATAATCCACCCGCCCGCCGCCCCGATATCGGCGTTAATCCGCGCATATATCCCACCCCCCTGCCGGATTTGTTGCGCTTTGGGCACAGGTCGGATTTATCCGTGACCAGCCAAAGGACCCGGCACGGCGTGCGACAGGTCCGGCCCAACAAAAATGGAACCCGGGACATTGCGCATTACCCAGAGCCTGAATTCGGTGCTTGAGCGCTGGCTGCCAGAACAGCGCCTCTTCCTGAAATCGGATCGGTCCACCCGCTTTCTGCGACTGCGTCCGGCGACGCAGCTTTTGGCCTTGGGCGGGGTGGCAACGGTCTTTGGCTGGTCCATCGTGGCCAGCTCGATCCTGGTGATCGACAGCTTCGGCGCCAATGCATCGCGTGACGGTGCGCGCGGCCCGCAGGCCACGCTCGAGGCCCGGCTGAGCGATCTTTCCGTCGAACGCGACAGCCGCGCGGCCGAAGCCGTGGCGGCGCAGAACCGCTTCTCGGTGGCGCTGGATCAGGTGTCGCGCATGCAGTCGCAGCTTCTGGAATCCGAAGCCCGGCGGCGCGAGCTGGAAACCAGCATCGGCGCCGTTCAGACCAGCCTGCAAGAGGCCGTCAGCAGCCATCATGCCGCCGAAGGCGCGTCCATGACGGCCGAAGATGCCGCCGGCTCGGCCGCGCGCACCGCCGAATTGCAGGCCGCGCTCGACATCCTGTCGCGCGAGCTGAAATCGGCATCCGACGAACGCGGCCGCGCCGTGCAGGATGCCGAGGATGCCCGCCGCGTGGCCGAGGCCGTCACCCTTGAGCGCGACCAGATCGTTGCCCGCAATGACGAGATCCTGTCCCAGCTCGAAGACGCGGTGACCGTCTCGATCAAGCCGCTGGACGACATGTTCCGCAGCGTCGGCATGAACCCCGACGACATCCTGCGCACCGTGCGCCGCGGCTATTCCGGCGCGGGCGGCCCGCTGAATCCGATCGGCTATTCCTCAAGCGGCAATGCCGAGATCAGCCAGCGCGAGGCCAAGGCGAACGAGATCCTGATCACGCTGGACCAGATGAACAGCTATCGCATCGCGGTCGAAAAGATGCCCCTGGCCATGCCGGTCAAATCGGCCTTTCGCTATACCTCGGGCTATGGCCGCCGCTGGGGCCGCGCGCATGAGGGCATCGACATGGCCGGCCCGACCGGCACCCCGATTTTCGCCACCGGCGACGGCGTCGTGATCTTTGCCGGCTGGCAGCGCGGCTATGGCAACCTGATCAAGATCCAGCACGAGCTTGGCACCGAGACCCGCTTTGGTCACTTGTCTAAGATTCGCGTGAAGGTCGGCCAAAAGGTATCGCGTGGCGCCCGTATCGGTGATATGGGCAATACCGGCAGGTCGACCGGCTCGCATCTTCACTATGAAGTACGCGTGAACGGTCGTGCCGTTGATCCCATGAGCTTCATCAAGGCAGCCCAAAATGTTTTCTAAGACCCGAGTGACCGAACCTGGCCCCCGTACCCAAGCCGCGCCCGAGCAAACCGAGCCGCCCCGCAGCCTTGACCAGAATTACGACATTCCGGCATCGGCCCCCGCGGCCGCCCCGCGCCCGCGCACTGCCCCTTCGGTTCTGTCCTCGGACCTGACGGTCAAGGGCAATATCCAGACCCAGGGCGATATCCAGATCGAAGGCAATGTCGAAGGCGACATCCGCGCCCATCAGCTGACGGTCGGCGACAGCGCCACCATCCGCGGTGAGATCGTGGCCGAGGAAATCGTCGTGAACGGCCGCGTGATCGGCCGCGTGCGCGGCCTGAAAGTGCGCCTTTCGGCCACCGCCCGCGTCGAAGGCGACATCATCCACAAGACCATCGCCATCGAATCGGGCGCCCATTTCGAGGGCTCGGTCCAGCGCCAGGAGGATCCGCTGGCCAATGGCGTGACGCCGAAGCTGGCCCCGCCGGCCGCGCGTCCGGCCAAGGCGAACGCCGAAAACGAATAACGCGGTTTTTCCGCATACAGGCAAAACGACCATCGGGGCGGCCATCGGCCGCCCTTTTGCATGGCTGCCCGCGACGGATTGCGGTCGCAAGCCGCGCAGTCCGACCCGTCGGGATCATGGGGAAAGCAGATCGTGACAACGGATATTGACCGGCTTCAGGGGCGTTGGTCGCAGGTGGCGTTCGAGGAGAACGGCATCACGGACGCGCCGGACAGTCATGGCGCGCCCATGGCCGTGTTGACCCTGTCGGGGCACAGTTTCCATGTCGGAATCCCGGGTCAGGACAGGCTTGTCCAAGGCAGCTTTGCAATCGACGCATCCCGCGACCCCAAAAGGATCGACTGGGTGGATGCCATCGGCGATGACGCCGGCAGGATCATCCCCGCCATCTATCATCTCGATGGCGGCCGTTTCAGATTTGCGGCAGCAGATCCCGGCATGCCAAAGCCGAAGGACTTTGCCGGCGGGCCGGGCATCACCATCCGCGCCTTTGTCCGGCTGATGCCGATGACCTGATCCGGCCGGGGCCGCCGATGCGGCCGAAAGGCCGGTGATGGCCGCGCGCGCCTAATCCGGGTCGGGCATCAGCCGGCGATACATGTGCCAGCTGGCATGGCCCAGCACCGGGAGCGTGATGAACAGGCCCAGAAACATCGGCAGGATGCCGATGAACAACAGCCCCGCGATGATCGCGGCCCAGACCGCCATGACCAGCGGATTGGCCGCCACCGCCTGAAAGCTCGCGATGCTGGCCGTAATCAGGTCCACCTCGCGATCCATGATCAGCGGCAACCCGACCACGGTGATCGAAAACAGCACCGCCGCGAAACCCGCACCAATGACGGTGCCGATGGCCAGCATGGTCAGCCCGCGCCCCTGCAACAGGATCTCGGGCGAGGTGCTGATATTGGTCAGCGACGACACCCCCATGAACAGCGCGAATGTCGTATGCGCGACAAAGACCCAGAACATGAACATCAACAGGATCACCATCGCCATAGACGGGATCTGGCGGTCCTTCTGGGCGATGACCACGGCCAGCACCTCGCGCCAGACCAGCGGCTGGTCGGCCTCGATGCGGCGGCTGACCTCGTAAAGGCCGACGGCGGCAAAGGGCGCGATCAGCGGGAACCCGACCACAAAGGGCATCAGCCACCATTCCTGTCCCGAGGCCATGGCGACCGCCGCAAGCACCAGCCCGCCCAGCACATAAAAGGCGGAAAACAGCAATCCAAAGGCCGGTGCCCGGCGAAAATCGCGCCACCCCTCGCGCAGGGCGGCGGGGATCGCATCCAGCCCGACGACGGCGGGAAACGGGATCTCGTCCGGGCCGGGATCGGGCGCGGGATCGGGCATCGGCGGCCGCTCGGGGTCCGGGATGGGGGTCGGGATCGGCCTCGGGCCGGTCTCTTCTGCGATCATCAGCTCCTCCCTTGGTTGCCGCAAGGTTAGCAGCCACATCCAAAAGGAAAAGAGCTATTGCGGGCGCGTCACCGCCGCCAGATCGGCAAAGATCGTCCCGACCTCGGGCCAGATGGTCGAAGACGACACAATGCCCCAGAACGGCGCCATGGCCAGATCCGCCTGAAGGTTGAAGCGGCGGAAATGAACCGGCGCCTGCGTCAGATCCAGCACCCCGTCTTGCGGGATTTCGACCAGCATATGCACCCCTTTCGAGACGCCGATATCGGGCCAGTCGGGTTTGCGGTAAAGATCGGTCAGCCCAAGCATTCCGGCATAGCTCGTGGTCGAAACCGAGACGAAGGCATAGCGATAGGGAAAAGGCTCTGCCGGATCCGCCTCGGGCAGCATATCCCACAGGTTCAGGGGCCAGTCCACGGCATCCCGCAGCTCAAGCTCGGTGCTGCCGGTGACAAAGGAAAGCGTGTCAAAGGGGCATTCCGCATCACAGGTCACCCCGGCATGGTTCCCCTCTTGCAGATGCAAAAGCCGGCCGGGCGGCAGGATCAGGCGATCGGGACGGATCTCATCGGCGGCATAGCGGTCCAGATCGCGCCACAAGGCGATGCGGTCGAGCACCGGCTGGACACAGGACGCCGCCAGCGCCAGCGCCACCGAAATCGCCATGCCCCAGCGCCGGCCGCGAAAGATCAGCCGGTAAAGCAGGACCGCCAAGAGCGCGGTCAAAAGCAGCGGCAGCATATAAAGGATCAGGAAAAGGACCGGCAGCATCATGCCACCGCCCGGACAAGTCCGGGCCAAAACACCCAAGCGGAAACCGGCCCCGGAACCAGCCCGAAAACCGATCCCGCCGCGCCTGTCCTCACGCCGTGAACCGGGCCTTGAGCGCCGTGTTCACCGAGGGCGTGACGAATTTCGACACATCCCCCCCCAGCCGGGCGATTTCCTTGACCAGCTTGGACGCGATGGCCTGTCGCCGGGCATCGGCCATCAGAAACACGGTCTCGATGCTGGCATCCAGCGCCCGGTTCATGCCCACCATCTGGAATTCATATTCGAAATCCGCGACCGCGCGCAGCCCGCGCACGATCACCCCGGCGCCGACATCGCGGGCACAGTCGATCAGCAGATTCTCGAAAGGATGGACCAGAATTTCACCGCCGGTCCGGGCGGCGATGGCATCGCATTCCTCGCGGACCATGGCCACGCGCTCTTCAAGATCAAAGAGCGGTCCCTTGTCGCGGTTGATCGCAACCCCGATCACCAGCCGGTCCACCAACGCCATCGCGCGGGTGATGATGTCGACATGACCCAGCGTGATCGGGTCGAACGTCCCGGGATATAGACCGATCCGCATGGCGCATCCTCCTTGGTCGCGGGACGGAAACGAATAATGTTTCGCGCCGGAATGCAAGAGCCGACAGCGACGCGCCCGCGCCGATGCGGGCCTAATTGCCCATGATCATCCCGGTCAGCGCCTCTTTTTCGGCATGCAATTCCTTGAGCCGCGCCGAAACCGCATCCCCGATCGAGATCAGGCCGATCATCTCGCCCGCGTCATCGACGACCGGCAGGTGGCGGAACCGGCCTTCGGTCATGCGCTCAAGAATGGCCAGCGCATCCTCGCCGGTGGTGCAGGTGACCAGCTTTCGGGTCATCAGGTCGCTGACCGGCCGGTCCAGCACCGCCGCCCCGCTTTTGCTGAGCTCACGCACGATGTCGCGTTCGGACAGGATGCCCAGCGGCGTCCTGCCATCCTCGGACACGACGATCGCGCCGATCCGCTTTTCCGAAAGCAGCCGCGCGGCATCGGCCACGGTCGCGGCGGGCCTGATGGTGATAATGTCGCCGCTGGCCTTCATCGAGAGTATCTGATTGACGAGCATTGTTATTCCTCCTCAGTCCGGAATTGCGGAACGGCCTCTGGCTGTCAGCGTCACCTCAACCCGCGCTTGCGTCAAGTGGCCTGTTGTCACAACCTGCGGTCAGGGCGCGACGCGTGCCTGCAAGCGCGCAACTTCGGCCCGGATCCCCTGTGCCAACGCATCGCTCAGCCGGTTCATCCGCTGCGACCGGCGGTCATCGGCATGGCGGATCAACCAGAAACTGCGGGTCAGCGACACCTGATCGGTCAGCACCCGCCGCACCCCGGGACAAAAGGGGATCGCGAAGTCATGCACGATCCCCAGCCCCGCCCCCGCCCGGATCGCCTGCATCTGGACCGAGACCGAATTCGACGTGAGCTGCGCCCATTCCGCGCCCGTTTCCGCAAGATAATCCAGCTCGCGGTCAAAGATCATGTCGGCGATATAGCCGATCAGCCGATGCCCACGCAGATCGTCCAGATCGCGGATCGGGGGATGGGCGCGCAGGTAATCCTCATGCGCGGCAAGATGCAGGCGGTAATCGGTCAGCCGCTGCACCACCTGCCGCCCGGCCTGGGGTTGCGAGACGGCGATGGCGATGTCGGCCTCGCGCCGCGACAGGTTGAAGACGCGGGGCAATGCCACGATCTGGATTTCCAGCGCCGGATGGCTTTCGCAGATGCGCGCGCAGACCTGTGGCAAAAGATAGTTCGCGCAGCCATCCGGCGCGCCGATCCGCCATTGCCCGCTCAGGTCGCCGGGGCCGGACAGCGCATCCTCGGCCCCCGACAGCGCCTGTTCGGCGGCCTCGGCATGGGGCAAGAGCCGCTCTCCCTCGGGGGCAAGGGCATAGCCCTGCGGGGTTTTCAGAAACAGCTTGGCCCCCAGCGCCGCCTCAAGCCGCGCCACCCGCCGCCCCACGGTCGAGGCGTCGATGCCCAGCCGCCGGCCCGCACCCGACAGGCTGTCGGCGCGCGCCACCGCAAGAAAGATGCGCATATCGTCCCAATCCATCGCCGCTGTCCTTTCGTGCCCGCCGCTGTCGCTGGCCCCGGCCTTGGCCCAATCGCCAATCCGGTCGCCAGTCCTGTCGCCGGCAACCTTCGCCGAGCTTTGCAAAAACGCAAAACCCTTTTGCCAGACTTCCCCTTTGCCCGGCAAGGATGCAGCTGTACATTCCGCCCAAGATGAATTTCCACCCATGGGAGGATGAGATGCAGGAACTGAACCACTGGATCGACGGCAAGGAAGTCAAAGGTACTTCGGGCCGCTTCAGCGATGTCTATAACCCCGCCACCGGCGAAGTGATCGCGCGGGTGCCGCTGGCCACCCCGGCCGAGCTGGACGCCGCCATCCAGAGCGCCGCGAAAGCCCAGATCGCCTGGGCCGCCACCAACCCCCAGCGCCGCGCGCGGGTGATGATGAAATTCGGCGACCTGATCAACCAGAACATGGACATGCTGGCCGAACTGGTCTCGCGCGAGCATGGCAAGACCCTGCCCGATGCGAAAGGCGATGTGCAGCGCGGCCTTGAGGTGATCGAGGTCTGCATGGGCGCGCCCGCCATGCTCAAGGGCGAATATACCGACAATGCCGGCCCCGGTATCGACCTTTATGCCATGCGCCAACCGCTTGGCGTGGTCGCGGGCATCACCCCCTTCAACTTCCCGGCGATGATCCCCCTGTGGAAGATGGGCCCGGCGCTGGCCTCGGGCAACGCCATGATCCTTAAACCCTCGGAACGCGTGCCCTCGACCTCGATCGCGCTGGCGAAGCTCGCGCAAGAGGCGGGCCTGCCCGACGGCGTGTTGCAGGTGGTCAATGGCGACAAGGAAATCGTCGACGCGATTCTGGATCACCCGACGGTTCAGGCCGTGGGCTTTGTCGGCTCGACCCCCATCGCGCAATATATCTATGGCCGCGCCGCCAATAACGGCAAGCGCGCGCAGTGCTTCGGCGGCGCCAAGAACCACATGCTGATCATGCCCGACGCCGATATGGACAAGGCGGCGGATGCGCTGATCGGGGCCGGTTTCGGCGCGGCGGGCGAACGCTGCATGGCGATTTCGGTCGCGGTTCCGGTGGGTGAAGCCACCGCCGACGCGCTGATCGAGCGTCTTGTGCCGCGCATCGAAAAGCTGAAGGTCGGCCCCTATACTGGCGGCAATGACGTGGATTTCGGCCCCGTCATCACCAAGGCCTCGCAGGACCGCATCAACCGGCTGATCGCCTCGGGCGTGGATCAGGGCGCGGAGCTGGTCGTCGATGGCCGCGGGCTGAAAATTCAGGGCTACGAGAACGGCTTTTTCTGCGGCCCGTCGCTGTTTGACCGCGTCACTCGCGACATGGACATCTACAAGGAAGAGATCTTTGGCCCGGTCCTGACCACCGTGCGCGCCCAAAGCTATGAGGATGCGCTGGGGCTGGTCATGGACAACGACTATGGCAACGGCACCGCGATCTTTACCGCCGATGGCGACACCGCGCGCGATTTCGCCAGCCGGGTGAATGTGGGCATGGTCGGCATCAACTTCCCGATCCCGGTGCCGCTGAGCTATTACAGCTTTGGCGGCTGGAAAAAGTCGGCATTCGGCGACCTGAACCAATATGGCCCGGACGCCTTCCGCTTTTACACCAAGACCAAGACCGTCACCTCGCGCTGGTTCTCGGGGATCAAGGATGGCGCGGCGCTGAACTTCAAGGCGCTGGACTGATCGTTGCGGGCGGGGGCGGAACATGCCCTCGCCCGTTTCCAATCGGCGCGTGCAAAATTCACGCAACATTTCCGCGTCAGAAGCTGCACGAAAGACATGAAGGGAAGATCATGGATTTCGCACTGAACGAGGAACAGCTGGCCATTTTCGACATGGCCCGCGATTTCGGCGCCGAACATATCGCCCCCCATGCCCGCGCCTGGGAAGAGGCCGGCACCATCCCGCGCGATCTTTGGCGCCGCTGCGCCGAGCTGGGCCTTGGCGGGGTCTATGTCGACGAGGATTTCGGCGGCACCGGGCTTTCGCGGCTGGACGCCACGCTGGTCTTCGAGGCGCTGGCCATGGCCTGTCCCTCGGTCGGGTCGTTCCTGTCGATCCACAATATGTGCGGCGGCATGATCGACAAATTCGGCACCCCCGCCAACAGGGCGCGCTGGTTGCCGGAGCTGTGCCGCATGGATAAGGTGTTTTCCTATTGCCTGACCGAGCCGGGATCGGGGTCCGACGCCGCCGCCCTGCGCACCCGCGCCGAACGCGTCGATGGCGGCTGGCGGCTGAACGGGACCAAGGCCTTTATCTCGGGGGGCAGCTATTCGGACGCCTATCTGGTCATGGTGCGGACCGGGGGCGACGGTGCGCGCGGCATTTCGACCGTGGTGGTCGAGACGGGCACGCCCGGCCTGTCCTTTGGCGCACTGGAACACAAGATGGGCTGGAAGGCACAGCCGACCGCGCAGGTCCAGTTCGACGATTGCCTGATCCCGGACGAAAACCTGATCGGCGAGGAAGGGCGCGGCTTTACCTATGCCATGGCCGGCCTTGACGGCGGGCGGCTGAACATCAGCGCGGGCGCCCTTGGCGGCGCGCAGGCGGCGCTGGACGCGACCCTGCGCTATATGGGCGAACGCCGCGCCTTCGGTCAGACGCTCGATCAGTTTCAGGCGCTGCAATTCCGGCTGGCCGAGGCGGAAACCGCGCTGCAATCGGCGCGCATCTTCCTGCGTCAGGCGGCATGGAAGCTGGATCGGGGCGACCGCGACGCCGCCAAATTCTGCGCCATGGCCAAGCTTTATGTGACGGATCGCGCCTTTGAAGTTGCAAACCAATGCCTGCAACTGCATGGCGGCTATGGCTATCTTGCCGATTACGGGATCGAAAAGATCGTGCGCGATCTGCGCGTGCATCAGATCCTTGAAGGAACCAACGAAATCATGCGGCTGATCATCAGCCGCGCATTGCTGGCGGAGCGTGACTGATGGCCGATCTGGAAACCCGCAAGGACCGCCGCGCCGGTCGCATCACCTTTACCCGCCCGCAGGCGCTGAATGCGCTGAGCCATGAGATGGCCTTGCAGATCGACGCCGCCCTTCGCGCCTGGCGCGACGATCCCGAGGTGGCGCTGATCGTCATCGACGCCCAGGGGGATCGCGCCTTTTGCGCCGGCGGCGACATTGCCGCGCTTTATCACGCCGCAAGGGCGGGCGATCATGAGGTCGGGCGCGCATTCTTTCGCGACGAATACCGCATGAACGCCCGCATCGCCGAATATCCCAAACCCATCGTCGCCTTCATGCAGGGCTTTGTCATGGGCGGCGGCGTCGGCGTCGGCGGCAATGCCAGCCATCGCATCGTCGGCGACACCACCCAGGTGGCCATGCCCGAAACCGGCATCGGCATGATTCCCGATGTCGGCGGCAGCTGGATCCTCGCCCATGCCCCCGACGAGGCGGGCGAATATCTGGGCCTGACCGGCGCGCGCATGGGACCGGGCGATGCGATCTGGGCGGGCTTTGCCGACAGCTATGTCCCGGAACCGGAATGGCCGGCCCTGATCGAGCGGCTGGCCGAAACCGGCGACCCGGATGTGATCACGGATCACCCCGTCCCGCCATCCGCATTGGAGGCTCGCGACCTTTCGGCCTTTGCCGGCGATAGCGTGGCCGACATCATCGCCGCGCTTGAGGCGGCGGGCGATGACGAGACGCTGAAGCCGCTGCGCCGTGCCTCACCCCTGTCGATGGCGGCCACGCTGGCACTGGTCAGGGCCGCGCGGGGCGATCGCAGCATTCGCCAAAGTCTGGCCCGCGAGATGCGCTTTACCGCCCGCACCACCGCCGAGGGCGACTTTCTCGAGGGCGTGCGCGCCCAGATCATCGACAAGGACCGCAGCCCGAAATGGGCCGCGGATGCAAGCCCCGCGCATGTCGCGCATATGCTGTCATCGCTGGGGCCGAATGAAATCACCTGGGAGGATGCATGATGCGGATCGGTTTCATCGGATTGGGAAACATGGGCGGGCCGATGGCCGCCAATCTGGCGCGGGCCGGACATGAGGTCGCGGGCTTTGATCTGAGCGCGCCGATGCCCGACGGCGTCACTCGCGCAGACAGCGCCCATGCCGCCGCAACCGGCGCCGATGTGGTCATCACCATGCTGCCCAATGGCGCCATCCTGCGCGCCGTCGCCGATGAGGTGATCCCGGCCATGGCCCCGGGCGCGGTGCTTTGCGACTGTTCGACCGTCGATGTCGACAGCGCCCGCGCCGTGGCCGATCAGGCCGGCGCGGCAGGGCTGGGCGCGTTGGACGCGCCGGTCTCGGGCGGGATCGGCGGGGCTGCGGCGGGGACGCTGACCTTTATGGTCGGCGGCACGGATGCGGCATTCGCCAAGGTCGCGCCGCTTTTCGAGATCATGGGCCAGAAGGCCGTCCATTGCGGCGCATCGGGTGCCGGGCAGGCCGCCAAGATCTGCAACAACATGATCCTTGGCGTCACCATGATCGCCACCTGCGAGGCCTTCGCGCTGGCCGACAAGCTGGGGCTCGACCGGCAAAAGATGTTCGATGTGGTCTCGACCAGCTCGGGCTACAGCTGGTCGATGAACGCCTATTGCCCGGCGCCGGGCGTGGGGCCGCAATCGCCGGCCGATAACGGCTATAAGCCCGGTTTCGCCGCCGAGCTGATGCTCAAGGATCTGCGGCTGAGCCAGCAGGCAGCGGAATCGGCCGATGCCGACACCCCGATGGGCCAGCTTGCCGCCGCGCTTTACGGCCATTTCGTCGAGGATGAGGATGGCCGGGGCCGCGATTTCTCGGCCATGCTGCCAAGGTTTTCGGCACGCCATCGCGACAGCTGATTTCTTGACATCCCGAGGGAGCCTTTTCCCTTTTGCGGCGTTGTCCTGTATTAATCAAGCTATGCCGGGCCGGAACCCATGCTGAGCAAGTGTCACAATCTGATCCTGATCCTCTGGGCGGTCATCGCCCTGGGGACCGTGGCGCTGGCCGAGCAACCGGGCAAGGAAAGCCCCTCTCCGACGCTTGGCGCGGCCATGGCCAGCACCGGCGGAGAGGGCAAGGCCGCCATCCCGCAGGTCGGCCATACGGTCAAGGCAGACACCCTGCACCGCGTCACCCGCCCCGGGCTTTACGGCATGAGCCAGGCACCGGCAGGCAGCGCCTATGGCATCGTCAACGACCGCCTGATCCGCTTTGACCCCGCGACCGGGCGCGTGCTGTCGATCATCCGGCAGGTGGATCGCATTCTGGATTAGGATGGCCGGACCGGGACGGGACGGATTTGAACGGGACGGATTTTGGAATTGCCCGATTTGGACTGGCCGCGTCGGGAATGGCCGCGTCGGAAATGGCCGAACCAGAACCGACCTAACCCCGAGGGGCCAAAAGCGCGCGCGCGGCGGCCTTGGCGGCGGGGGTGATTTCCTCGCCCGCCAGCATCCGGGCGATTTCCTCGGTGCGCTCTGCCTTGTCGAGCGCCGCCACATGCGAGGTGGTCATGCCCGCAGTCACGGATTTCGCCACCCGGAAATGATTGTTCCCCAGGGCCGCGACCTGCGGGCTGTGGGTGACGACCAGAACCTGCGCCCCATCCGCCAGCTGCGCCAGCCGGCGCCCCACCGCATCGGCGGTGGCCCCGCCGACACCCCGGTCGATTTCATCGAAAATCAGCACCAGCGCGTCATTCCCGCGCGCCAGACAAACCTTCAGCGCCAGCAGAAAACGCGACAGCTCGCCCCCCGAGGCGATGCGGTCCAGCGGCCCGGCGGGCGCGCCCGGATTGGTCGCCACGGTAAAGACCACGGCATCCCGCCCCTCGGGGCCGGGATCGGCCTCGGCGAGACGGGTCTCAAAGACCGCGCGCTCCATCTTGAGGGGGGCGAGTTCGGCCGCCATCGCGGCATCGAGCCGTTTGGCCGCCGCTGCCCGCTGCGCGGTCAGGGCCGCCGCCGCCGCGTCATAGTCCGCATCCGCCGCCGCCACCTCGGCGGCAAGCCGCGTCAGCTGTCCCTCGCCGGCATCGATGCGGCCCAGCCGGGCGCGCAATTCATCGGCCAGACCGGCCAGCTCGTCGGCCAGAACGTCATGCTTGCGCGCTAGGGCCCGCAGGGCAAACAACCGCTCTTCGGTGGTTTCAAGCTCGCCGGGGTCGAAATCCATCGCCTGCAAGGCGCCCTCAACGCCCGAAACCGCCTCGCCCAGTTCGATCAGCGCCCGTTGCAGCGCCGTCGACGGCGCCTCGAGCCGGCCCTCGGCGCGTTCCGCCGCCCCGTCGAGCCAGCGCAGCGCATCCAGCATCGCGCCCTCGGCCCCCTCGGCGCCAAGCGCTTGCAGGGCGCGGGCGACATCCTCGCGGATGCGTTCGGCCCCCTGCATGGCGCGGCGGCGGGTGTCCAACTCACCCTCTTCGCCGGGTTGCGGGTCAAGCTTGTCCAGCTCGGCCACGGCATGGCGCAGGAATTCCTCTTCGCTTTTGGCGGCCGCCAGTACCGCCTCGGCGGCCTCGAGCGCGGCGCGCGCCTCGCGCCGTGCGGCCCATGCGGCCCGCGCCGGCCCCGGATCCAGCGCCGCAAAGGCATCCAGCAAAAGCCGATGCCCGCGCGGGTTCAAAAGTCCGCGATCATCATGTTGGCCATGCAATTCGACCAGCGTTTCCGACAACAGGCGCAGCACCTCGCCCGAGGCGCGGCGGTCGTTGATCCAGCCGGTCTTGCGCCCGTCCCCGCCATTGACGCGGCGGATGATCAGCTCGTCCGAGACCGGAAAACCCGCCTCGTCCAGAACCGTGCGCGCGGGATGGCCGGGCGGCAGATCGAAAACGGCGGTCACCTCGCCCTGGCTTGCGCCGCTGCGCACCAGATCGGCCCGCCCGCGCCAGCCCAGCACAAAGCCAAGGCAGTCGAGCAGGATCGACTTGCCGGCACCGGTTTCGCCGGTCAGCACGTTCAGGCCCGGCTGGAACGCAAGCTCCAGCCGGTCGATCAACAGCATGTCACGAATGTCGAGATGCCGGAGCATCGCCCCTTACAGCCACTTGCCCTGAACGACCTGACGGTAAACCCCGGTCAGCCAGCTGTTGCCGCGCGCCTCGGGTTGCAGACCATGGCCGCGCAGCTGCGCATAGGCATCCTGATAGAAGGGCGAGGACCGGAAGTTATGGCCCAGAATCGCACCCGCCGTCTGGGCCTGATCGTTCAGACCAAGCGCCAGATAAGCCTCGACCAGCCGCATCAGCGCCTCGGGCGTGTGGGACGTGGTCTGATAATCCTCGACCACGACGCGGAAGCGGTTGATGGCGGCGGTGTAATGCCCGCGCTTGAGATAATAGCGCCCGATCTCCATTTCCTTGGCCGCGAGATGGTCGAAGGCCAGATCGAATTTCAGGATCGACGAGCGCGCATATTCGGTATTGGGATATTCCTCGATCACCTCGCGCAGCGATTGCAGCGCCTGGAAGGTCAGGCCCTGGTCGCGGCCCACCTCGTCGATCTGATCGTAATAGGATAGCGCCAGCAGGTATTTCGCATAGGCCGCATCCTGATCGCCCGGATAGGTGTCGATGAACCGTTGGGCGGCGCCCCGCGCCTCTTCATAGTCGCGGGCGCGGTGATAGGAATAGGCCTGCATGATCAGCGCGCGCTTGGCCCAGTCGGAATAGGGATAAAGCCGCTCGACCTCGGTGAAGTATTTCACCGCATCCTTGGGCTTGCTCGAATTCTCGAGCTCGTATTCGCCGCGCTTGTAGATTTCTTCGGCGGTGAAATTCTCTAACGATTCGGGCACATCGCCGCCCCGACCACCACAGCCAGCAAGAAGGCCGACCGACAGCACAGCCGCGACCAAGTAACCCGATCTGATACCCGTCATTCCACCCTGCCCGTCAGAATCCTATGCCACCCCGCAGGGATATGAGCCTGCGCAGCCCGGTCGTCCTAGCACAGAAAATCTGGCTGCGCAAAATGCCAAAAGCGGAAAAATCACCGTCCGGCCATCACCCTTAGGCGACGGCCAGTTCCGGCATATGCGGCATCATCCGCGCGGCCGAGCCAACCACGCCCGCGCCCGGCAGCCGGCTTTCCATCGCCGGGGTCAGAACCACCCATTCCCAGGCATCGGGCTGGGCGAACAGGGCGCGCAAAAGCTTGTTGGTCATCGCGTGGCCGGCACGATGGCCGGTATAGCGGGCCAGAAGCGGCGCCCCGGCCAGCCCCAGATCGCCCACGGCGTCCAGCATCTTGTGGCGCACGGCCTCGTCCTGATGGCGCAGGCCGCCGGGCGACAGCACCTTATCGCCGTCGATCACAACCGCGTTCAGATAGGTACCGCCAAGCGCCAGACCGTTTTCCTGCATCTTCACCACATCCGCCTGACGGCAGAAGGTGCGGCTGTCCATCAGCTCATGGACAAAGGTGCCATTGGCCATATCCAGCCGCTTTACCTGATGACCGATCGCAGCATCGGCAAAGTCGATGTCGAAATGGATCTCGAGGTGATCGGCGGGCGACAGCCGGGCAAAGCCCTCGCCATGGCGGACCTCGACCGGGCGCAACAGGCGAATCGCACGCAGCGGTGCGTCGATCTGTTTGCGCAGGCCGGCCTCGAGGATGCCTTGCACGAAGGGTGCGGACGAGCCGTCCAGAATCGGGATCTCGGGGCCGTTCACCTCGACCACGGCATTGTTGATGCCGGTGCCGACCAGCGCCGCCATCACATGCTCGACCGTCGAGACGGTGACCCCCTCGCCATTGTCCAGAAGCGTGCAAAGCTGCGAGGGCGACACCATGTCCCAGCGGGCGGGAATCCGCACGCCGCCCAGATCGGTGCGCACGAAGACGATGCCATGATCGACCGGCGCCGGCAGAATCGCCAGCCGCACCGCCGCACCTGAGTGCAATCCCACACCGCGGAACCGGGCTTTCTGTGCAATTGTCGTCTGCATGGCCTGCCTGCCGTTTCTGAATTCACTGTTATGCTCGGGAATCCATGTCCCCGGCTCATGTTCAGTTAGGCACAGGTGCCCCGGCACTCAACTAACGAATTGTGACGGCATGTAACAATCGCCCGCCAGGCCGGGCGGAGCCATGCCGATGCCGGTCAAAGATCTGAATATCAACGGAAAAGGGGCCGATGGATCGGCCCCTTTGGTTGCATCTGCAAAAAACTTGTGAACGGTTCAGTTGGCCTGACGGCGCAGGAAAGCCGGAATTTCGACATTGTCATCGGCCCGGTCGGGGCTGGCCAGATCGTCGAAACCGGCATCGAAACCGCTGCGCGAGCGGGCGGCGACGCGTTCGTTCACGCGCTCGGCGATGGTCGCCGGGCTGGGCTTTTCGGCCTGTTCGCCATGACCCGAGATGCGTTCCAGCATGCGCGACAGACCACCCATGCGGCTGGGATTGCGCGTGGTGTCGGCGGCGGGCTGCTGCGGTTGCGGGGGCTGGGCCTGGCTGCGCTGTTGGGCGGCGGCCTGACGTTCGGGGGCGCGCTGGACTGCGGCGGCAAGGCGCTGCATCACCGCATCCGAAGGCGTGCCGGCGGGCTGTTGCTGCGGCGCGCGGCGGGTCGGCGCGACAAAGCCGCCGGCATCGCCGTTCAGCGCATCCGCCTGTGCGGCCGGCGCGGGACGCGGCTCGGGCTGGCGGGTTTCGGGCTGATAGGCCGGGCGCGGCATGTCGTCTTCGTCATAGCGCGGCGCGGGCGCCTCATAGCGGGCGGTGGGCTGGGGCGCGCGCGCGACCGGCGTCTCGTCCATTTCGGCCACGGGCGCGGTACGGCGCGGCGGCACCGGCAGATCGTCCTCGGCCGGCTTTTGGGCCACGACCGGGTTCTGGGTCAGCGGCTCTTTCATGCCACGGCGCGGGGCGGGAAGCTCTGCGGCCGAGGCATCGATGCCGGTCGCCACGACCGACACGCGGATGGCGCCGTCCAGCGACGGGTCCAGCGTCGAGCCGACGATGATATTCGCCTCGGGATCGACCTTTTCGCGGATCTTCTCGGCCGCCTCGTCCATCTCGAACAGGGTCAGGTCGTAGCCGCCGGTGATGTTGATCAGCACGCCCTTGGCGCCATTCAGGCTGATTTCGTCCAAGAGCGGGTTGGCGATGGCCTTTTCGGCGGCCTGCACGGCGCGGTTCTCGCCCGAGGCTTCGCCGGTGCCCATCATCGCCTTGCCCATCTCGTCCATCACGGCGCGCACGTCCGCGAAGTCGAGGTTGATCAGGCCCGGACGCACCATCAGGTCGGTCACGCCCTTGACGCCCTGATAGAGCACGTCATCGGCCATGGCAAAGGCTTCGGTGAAGGTGGTCTTTTCGTTGGCCAGACGGAACAGGTTCTGGTTCGGAATGATGATCAGCGTGTCGACGACCTTTTGCAGAGCCTCGACGCCCTCTTCGGCCTGACGCATGCGCTTGCTGCCTTCGAACTGGAAGGGCTTGGTCACCACGCCGACGGTCAGGATGCCCATTTCACGCGCGGCCTGCGCGATGATCGGGGCGGCGCCGGTGCCGGTGCCGCCGCCCATGCCGGCGGTGATAAAGCACATATGCGCGCCCATCAGATGGTCGACGATGTCCTCGATGGTTTCCTCGGCGGCTTTCGCGCCGATCGAGGGTTTCGCGCCTGCGCCAAGGCCTTCGGTCACTTTCGGGCCGATCTGGATGCGGCTTTCGGCCTTGGACGACTGCAATGCCTGCGCGTCGGTGTTCGCGACCACGAACTCGACACCCTCAAGCTGCTTGTCGATCATGTTGTTGACCGCGTTGCCGCCTGCCCCACCCACGCCGAAAACGGTGATGCGCGGCTTCAGCTCCTGGTCATCGTTCAGCATCAGATGGATCTGCCGTTCCATGTCTCGCCTGCCCTCGTCATGTTTGCGCCGGACGTCCCGCCCGGTCGAATCCCTTAATTGGTCCAAGCCTAGCCAGATTCGCGTCCAGCGTCACCCGAAAAACACGGCTGTAATACAAAATATGGCGGTCTGGCGGGCAGGTATAGGCGGCATCTTGCCCATTCTCCAGCATCTGGTGGGGCTTGTCGCCACCACCACCGGATTGGGGTTCCCTTCAACTACCAGTTGTTTCGGAACCAGCGATAGGCGCGGCGCAGGCTGCGCGCCGGATAGGCCTCGGCGGGCATGTCGAAATCCCACCATTCGTCCTGGGGATGGGCCGTAAGCAGCGCCAGACCGATGGCCGAGGAAAATCCCGGCGCCGTCGCGTTATGGGGCAAGCCCTGGATACGCAAGGGCCGGCCGATGCGCACATTCTGGCCCAGCATGCGCGCCGCCAGTACATCCAGCCCCGGGATCTGACTGCCGCCGCCGGTCAGCACGATCTGACGGGAAGGCATGAAATCAAAGCCGGATGCGTCCAGAATCTCACCCACTTTCTCAAGGATTTCCTCGACGCGGGGGCGCATGATGCCGATCAGATCGGCGCGGCTGACACTGCGGCGGTCGGTTTCCCAATCGCCGGTTTCGCCGCCCAGCTGGATCATCTCGCGGTCGTCGCGCCCGGTGGCTTCCAGCCCGCCATGCAGGGTTTTCAGCCGCTCGGCGACGCTGTGGCTGACCCGCAGCCCCTTGGCGATATCCTGGGTGATCAACTCTCCACCAAATCGAACTGCGTCGGCGAAGATCATGTGTTTCTTGATAAAAACCGAAACGCCCGTGGCGCCGCCGCCCAGATCGATACAGGCCGCGCCCAGCTCCTGTTCATCCTCGACCAGCGCCGCAAGCCCCGCCGCATAGGATGCCGAGGCCACGCCCGCCAGCTCCATGTCGCAGCGCCGGATGCAATGGACCAGATTGCCCGCCGCATCCCCGTCGATGGTCAGCACATGCATGTCGCAGGCCAGCCGGTCACCGGAGTGATCGCGCGGATCGGACAGGCCCGAACGCCCGTCCACGGCGAAATTCACCGGCTGGGCGTGCAGCACCTCGCGGCCACGGCCGAATTCGGGCACGTCGCAGGCGCCCAGCACCCGCGCCACGTCCTGTTCGGTCACCTTGCCCGCGCTCAGCACGATTTCGCCCGCCAGCCCGTATGAGGCCGGCCGCGCCCCGGAAATGCAGGCGATGACGTGATCGACACGCACCCCGGCCACCTTTTGCGCCGACTGGATCACGGTGCGGATCGCGCGCTCGGTCTCGGCCATGGTCTGGATCTCGCCATAGCGCAGGCCGCGCGAACGGGTATGCGCGGTGCCGATGACGCGGAAATTCGACTGCCCGGCCATCGGCCCGACGCCGTCGGTTTCACGAAACTGGCTGGGACCGTCGAATTGCAGCACGAGACAGGCGATTTTCGAGGTTCCGATGTCCAGAACCGCGATGACGCCGCGCTGCATGGCCTGTCGGCGCATGTTCCGCATTGCCCGCTGGCCCTGACACAGATCCCTCATTTTCCCTGCCCTCTCAATTCATTATCAGATTTTCTTGGAATTTTTATTGGCTTTGGCGATGGCGGCCTTGTCGATCGGATTGCCCTCGGCATCCAGCTCTGGCTGTCCACGGGCGCGGCGGATGGCGTTTTGCGCTTCAAGCCCCAGACGCACCACCGGGCGCGCCTTCTGGCGCAGATCGACGACCGAAATGTCGCGGTCCAGCATGGCCTGCGCGCGGTCCTGCGCGATGACGCTTTCCAGCGCCTGCAACGCCCCCTCGGGGGGCAGCTTGATGCGCTGACCCCGGTCCAGAACCAGATCCCAGCGCCGTTCGCCCATGCGTTCAAGCCCGCGCAGACGCGGCAGCACGGGGCCGGCCGCGTCGATCAGCGCCAGCGCCTCGGGGGTGGCGCGGTCGGCGCCCTCGCCGGCGATGATCGGCAGATCCTTGCGCACCTCGCGCGAGGTGGCCGAGGCAACGCGGTGCCCGGTCTTGTCCAACAGCTCGATCCCGCGCGCATGACGCCACAGCACCACCGGCACGCGTTCCGTCACCGTGGCGGACAGGATGCCGCCGGGCTTGATGCGCAGTTCGACCGCCTCGACGGCATCCAGCTTGAGCACCCGTTCGCGCAGGTTATCAAGGTCGATGTCAAAGCTCGATGCCGGAAGCGCCACTGGCAGCATGGCGCGCAGCCCCTTGTCCACGACCGGCGAAGCGCCCTCGATGGTCATCATCTTGACCATGAACGCCTCGCGGTGCTGAACCTTGTCGACAATGCTGTCGATGCCGCCGGTCAGATTGGCGCGCCGGGTTTCATCCGACAGCCAGATCCCCGCGACCAGCACCGCCAGAAAGGCCGGAATGCCGATATGCACCAGCCGGCGCATGATCGGGCGCAGCATCATCCGGTTCAGCCGGTAAGCCAGCCGCGACGGCGCCGGATCGCGGCGCGCCGCGCGCTGCGGCGTGGGTTCGGGACGCAAGGGGGCATGGCGCACCGGCGCCGGACGACCGCGATCGCCCTGGCCACGGGCAAAGGGGTTCAGTCCCTGCATCGCGCCTCCTCGACGATCCAGCTGCACAGGGCGGGAAAGTCCATGCCGGCATGGGCGGCCTGTTCGGGCGCAAGCGAGGTCGGCGTCATGCCGGGCTGGGTATTGGTTTCCAGAATGATCAGGCCGTCCAGCCCGCGCGTATCGTCCCAGCGGAAATCGCTGCGCGACAGGCCCCGGCAACCCAGAACCTGATGCGCGCGCACCGCATAATCACGGCAGGCGGCGGCGATCTCTTCGGGGATTTCGGCCGGGATCACATGGCGCGACCCGCCGGGTTTGTATTTCGCGTCGTAATCGTACCAGCCGGTGGTCACGATCTCGGTCACGCCAAGCGCGCGGTCGCCCAGCACGGCCACGGTCAGCTCGCGCCCCGGGGCATAGGTTTCGACCATGACCTGGGCCGGCATCTGATCCGACAGATTCGGCGGCGAATTGGCCAGTTCGTGGACGATATAGACGCCGACGGACGAGCCTTCGTTATTGGGTTTGACCACATAGGGCGGCGGCAGGACATGGCGCGCGCGCACATCATCCGCATCGGCGATCACGCTTTCCAGAACCGGCAGGCCGGCCTCGCGGAACGCGGTCTTGGCGCGGGCCTTGTCCATCGCCAGCGCCGAGGCCAGCACGCCCGAATGCGTATAGGTCAGGCCCAGCCATTCCAGCACGCCCTGAACGCAGCCATCCTCGCCCCAGCGGCCATGCAGGGCGTTGAACACCACGTCAGGCCCGATCTCGGCCAGACGCGCCGGCAGATCCCTGCCCGCATCCAGTTCGGTAACATCATACCCCGCCTGCCGCAGCGCCTGCGCGCATTCCCGCCCGGACGACAGCGACACTTCGCGTTCGGCCGAGGGTCCGCCCATCAGGACCACGACTTTCGGGGCTGTCCTGCTCGACCTGCCCACCAATTTCCGCCTCATTCGCCCGGTTGATCCGGTGCGTTTCTATTTGGACAGGATAGCCGCTTGGTCGGAATCGCAAAAGTCCCTTTTCGCGTTCCGGGCGATATTTTCATGGAATCCGGTGGGATCGGGCGGATTACGGCTCGCCCAGGCGGATCACTTCCCATTGCAGGTCATGGCCGCTGGTTTCGCGCACGCGCGCGCGCACCAATTCCCCCAGCGCCTCAAGCTCGGCGGCGGTCGCCCCGCCGGTATTGAGCAGAAAGTTCGGATGCTTTTCAGACATTTGCGCGCCGCCCAGCCGGTGCCCGCGCAGGCCCGCCGCATCGATCAGCGACCATGCCTTCAATGCATGCGTATCATCCGCCCGTCCGGTCGAGGAAAAGCCCGCCGGATTGCGAAAGGTCGAGCCGGCGCTGCGTTCGCGGGTCGGCTGGCTGGCATCGCGGCGGGCGAGCTGATCCTCCATCCGGGCGTCCAGTTCGGCGGGATCGCCCGCATCGGCACGCAGTACGGCATGGGTGATGACCCACCCCTCGGGCAGGTCGGAATGGCGATAGCCAAAGCGCAGATCGGCCGCCGCAAGATCATGGACCGTGCCGTCGCGCGCCACCGTCCGGACCGAAACCAGATGATCGGCCAGATAGGCGCCATAACAGCCCGCATTCATCCGCACGGCGCCGCCGATACTGCCCGGAATGGTGCGCAGGAATGTCAGGTCCAGCCCGGCCGCCGCCGCCTTGCGCGCCACATGCGCATCCAGCGCCGCCGCGCCCGCGGTGACCATCTGGCCATCGATCACGATATCGGCAAAGCCGCGTCCCAGACGGATCACGACGCCGCGCACACCGCCATCGCGCACGATCAGGTTCGAACCGACGCCGATCGGAATAACCGGCATGGCCGGGTCCAGCGCGCGCAGAAACGCCGCCAGATCGTCCTGATCGGCGGGCTGGAACAACCAGTCGGCCGGGCCGCCCACGCGCAGCCAGGTCAGGCCGTCGAGCGGCCGGTTCGGCGTCAGCGCGCCGCGAGGTGTTGGAAGCTGCTGCTGCATCATGGCGCGGTGGTAGCCAGCCTTGCGCGGGCCGTCAACACGCCGCGCACGCCCATTGGGGCGGCCGGCATCAACCGGCGCCGGGGATCGGATCGCCCCGGCTCAGGGCATCGCCTGACGGTGCTGCCACGCGCCCAGAATTGCCCCCAGCACAAGCGACATGAAGGCCGGCAGCAACAGGAAATAGATTACGATCGTATGCATGCCCGCCACTTCGGGGGTCAGCGTGGGCCGGGCGGTGACCCAACCGTAAAGCATGACCAGCGCGCCAAAGATCAGGCTGCCCCAGAACACCTGTAGCCCGCGCCGCCGCGCCAGCACCCACCCCATCAGCCCCGGCAGCGTAAAGGCCGCCAGCGACGCCAGGATCAGAGATTGCCATAGAGACATGCGGGGCCCCCTTGTCGTTCCGGTGCCAGAGACTAGCCCCCGGCCGGGTGGCGGATCAAGCTTGCGTCCCGCCCCTGCGACAAGATGAAACAGCGCGGCGGCCAAAGCAACCGGCCAGGCCGATGCGGGGCAGGTGCGCCCTGCCCCGCAGGTGATCAGAACACGAAGTCGTTGATATCCAACTGCGAAAGCTGCATGTCCTTGATGGTCACATAGGTGTCCGATCCCAGCGCCATCACGATATTGTCGCCGACCTGCGCGGCGGCGCGGATCACCAGCTGCACCTGCGCGCGGCTGAAATCGTCGAATTCCAGCCGGTCGAGGCCGTTCTGGAAATCCCGGACCGCATCGCTGCCATTGCCGCGTTCGAACTCGAACACATCCGCCCCGGCACCACCTGCAAGGACGTCATTGCCCGAACCGCCGTCCAGCGTGTCGTTGCCCGCCTCACCGGCGAGGAAATCGTTGCCGGCATCGCCGTCGATCTCGTCATTGCCATTGCCGCCCCAAAGCATGTCCTTGCCGGAACCGCCCTCAAGATCGTCATGACCGTTGGCGCCGTACATGGTGTCATCCCCCGCGCCGCCATCCAGCTTGTCATCGCCCAGACCGGCATGCAGATGGTCGCGACCATTGCCCCCGAACAGCGCATCCGCGCCGCCGCCGCCGATCAGCTTGTCATTGCCATCGCCGCCAAGCAGCGTGTCGTGGCTGTCCAGACCGTAAAGCGTGTCATTGCCCGCCAGCCCCGAAAGATAATCGCGCCCCGCGCCGCCGGTCAGAACCTCGGATGCGGCCGTACCAAGTTTGCGTACCATGTTCATTGTCCTTTCAAAATCAACCGGACCGGGATGGCCTTTTCGGCATCATCCGGCCCCAATATGCCGTCGCCGCATCCTGCGATGCCGCGCGACCCTGTCCGGCGCGTCACGGTCTAGCAAAATTTAGTAAAACTTTCTGCAATATACGCAGAGATCGGCGAAATATCGCCGGGTCGGGGTCAAGGAATTGATAAGCATCGCTTTATTCAGCGACCAATCGGGACCGCTAGAAAATAATGCAATATAATCATAGCGACAGCGGGGCGTCCGCGCCATAACCGCGAATCACGGGCCAACCAAGCCCCGCGATGCACGGGATCTCGCGGCCATGCGCCCGGGGCTCAATGCGATCCACGTTCGGCGGCCAGATGCCGGCGGCGGCGCCAATGCTCGACCGGCGGCCATGCCAAAAGCGACAGGCCAAGCGCCAGAAACAGCACCCCGCAGGCCGGCCCCGCCAGATAGGTCAGCCAGCCCAGCACCGGCACCCCGAACACCACCAGCCCCGCCAGGATCAGCGGCCGCGTACGATGCCGAAACAGCGGCAGCATGCAGGCCAGCGCGACCCAGAGCATGGCCAAAAGCATGGCGACCAGCGGGTGCATCACAATCGGATTCACGCCGCCTTCTCCTGAAGGCGTTCGGGAAGATTGTTGGCCCAGGCCGAAATCGTGCCGGCGCCCAGACAGACGACCATATCGCCCGGACGCGCCTGTTCGCGCACCAGCCGGGCCAGATCCTCTTCGTCGATCACGGCGCGGGCATGGCGATGGCCATGCGCGATCAGCCCGGCGACCAGATCGTCGCGCGAGGCGCCGGGGATCGGATCCTCGCCCGCCGAATAGACCTCGGCGATGGCGACGACATCGGCCTCGTTGAAACAGGTGCAGAAATCGTCGAACAGGTTCGACAGCCGCGAATAGCGATGCGGCTGATGCACGGCGATGACGCGGCCCTTGCTCGACTGGCGCGCGGCCTTGAGCACGGCGGCGATTTCGACCGGATGGTGGCCGTAATCGTCGATGATGGTGACGCCATTCACCTCGCCCACGCGGGTGAACCGGCGGCCGACACCGCCGAATTTGGCCAGCGCCTCGCGGATCTGGGCGCGTTTCATGCCCAGATGGCGGGCAACGGCCACAGCGGCCAGCGCGTTCGAGACGTTGTGATCGCCCGGCATCGGCAGGGTGCAGCCCTCGATCACCGGAACCTCGCCATCATGCAGCTCGGCCTCGCCCTGCAAGGCGATGTCGAAATGCGCGACGCCGTTTTCATAGCGCAGGTTCATCGCCCGCACATCGGCCTGGGCGTTGAAGCCAAAGGTCGCGACACGGCGGTCGGTCAGCTTGCCGACCAGCGCCTGCACCTCGGGGTGGTCGGTGCAGCAGACGGCCAGACCATAGAAGGGAATACCCGAAACGAAATTGTAAAACCCCTGACGCAGCGCATCGAAGCTGCCCCAATGTTCCATATGCTCGGGGTCGATATTGGTGACGATGGCGATGGTCGCGGGCAGGCGGTTAAAGCTGCCATCGGATTCGTCGGCCTCGACCACCATCCATTCGCCGGCGCCGGCGCGGGCGTTGCTGCCGTAGGCGTGGATGACGCCGCCATTGATGACGGTCGGGTCCAGCCCGCCCGCATCCAGAAGCGTGGCGACCATGGTCGTGGTCGTGGTCTTGCCATGGGTGCCGGCGATGGCGACGTTGGATTTCAGCCGCATCAGTTCGGCAAGCATCTCGGCCCGGCGCACGACCGGCAGGCCACGGCGGCGGGCCTCTTCCAGTTCGGGATTGCCCTTCTTGATCGCGGTCGAGATGACGACGACGCCCGCATCGCCGATGTTTTCGGCGCGCTGCCCCTCAAAGATGGTGGCGCCCAGGCTTTCCAGCCGGTCGGTGATCTTGGACCGCTTGGCGTCCGAACCCTGCACGCAATAGCCCAGCGTCATCAGCACCTCGGCGATGCCCGACATGCCGATGCCACCGATTCCGATGAAATGAATAGGCCCCAGTTCTCCGGGAAGTTTGGTCGCTGCGTTCATCGGGTCAGTTCCGTCACTAGCTCTGCAAGGCGCTCGGCCGCGTCGGGGCGGCCCAGCGATAAGGCGGCGGCGGCCATCTGGCCGGCACGGGCGCCTTCGGTAAGGATCGCCCGGATGTCGCGCCTGAGGCTCTCGGCGTCAAGCACTGATTCGGGCAAAACGATTGCCGCGCCGGCTTCGGCAAGGGCGCGGGCGTTCGCGGTTTGATGGTCGCCGGTCGCGGCGGCATAGGGGATCAGAATCGCCGGACGCCCGATCACCGCGATATCGGCCACCGACGAGGCGCCCGAGCGGCTGACCACCAGCTGGCATTCGGCCAGCCGGCGCGGCACGTCGTCGAAAAAGGGCTGGACCTCGGCGGTAATGCCGGCCGCGACATAGGCGGCGGTGACGCGGGCGGCGTCCTCGGCGCGGGCCTGATGGCTGACCTTCAGCCGGGCGCGGATATCGTCGGGCAGGCCGGCAATGGCCTCGGGGACCACGTCCGACAGCACCCGCGCACCCTGACTGCCGCCGATCACCAAAAGGTTCAGCGCCCCCTCGTCCGAGGGCGGGGTATAGGGCGCGCCGGCCATGTCCAGAACCGCCCGGCGCACCGGGTTGCCGGTATGGATCCCCGTGACACGGGGCGGCAGCGCGGTCGGCCAGGTGCCACAGGCCACGCGGTTCGCGCGCGGGGCAAAGAGCGCATTCACCCGGCCCATGACGCCATTCTGTTCATGGATCATGCGCGGGATGCCCATGCTGACCGCCGCGGCCATGGCCGGAATCGTCGGATAGCCGCCAAAGCCCACCACCACGGCCGGCCGGTCGGCGCCAAAACCCCGGCGCGCGGCCATCACCCCCGAGGCGATCTTGAAGGGCGCGCCCAGCTTGCCCATCAGCCCGCCCCGCGCGGTGGTGGCCGAGGTCACAACCTCGCGCGTGACGGCATCGGGAAAGCCGCCGGCATAGCGCGCACCGCGTTCATCGGTGGACAGCTTGACCCGCCAACCCTGCGCCAACAGCACCTCGGCCAGCGCCTGGGCGGGAAACATGTGGCCGCCGGTCCCGCCGGCGGCGATCAGGCAGAGCGGGGATCGCACGGTCATTTCCGGCCCCGGCCCAGCACATCGCCCATGCGCCCCTGCGGACGGGCGCGGGTCAGCGCCAGCAGCATCCCCATGGCGATCCCCGAGGCGATGACCGACGAGCCGCCATAGCTGACGAAAGGCAGCGTCATCCCCTTGGCCGGCAACAGCCGCACCGCCACGCCCATATTGATCAGCGCCTGCACGCCAAAGGCGCATGCAAGGCCGGTGCCCGCGATCCGCACAAAGGGATCGCGCTCGTCACGCAGCCGGAACAGCGAACGCACGACGATGCCGCCATAAAGCAGGATGATCGCGATCACCATGATCAGGCCGTATTCCTCGGCGGCGACGGCGATGATGAAATCGGTATGGGCATCGGGCAGCGACCATTTCACCGAGCCCTCGCCGACGCCGACCCCGAAAAAGCCCCCCTCCTGGATGGCGTTCCAGGCATAGCCAAGCTGTGTGCGCGGATCGACATCCGAGGCCAGGAACCCGTCGATGCGGCGGGCAAAGTGTTCGGACGCGCCATAGGCAAAGAACCCGCCCATGATCGCCGAGGCCAGAACGCCGACCAGCAGCATCAGCGGCGCGCCGGCGATGAAATACATCACGCACCACGAAAACAGCACCAGCGAGGCCTGTCCGAAATCGGGCTGCAAGGCCAGAAGCACCACCGTGATCGCGGCCACCGCCGCCGAATAGGCGCGGCCGGGCGGGCCGCCGACCTCTTGACTGGCGGCCATGAACCATGCGCAGACCGCGACGAAACAGGGCTTCAGGAATTCCGAGGGCTGGACCGACATCCCACCCGGCAGCCGCAGCCAGCGCACCGCGCCCTTGCCGAAATCGGTGCCGATGAAGGGCAGGACCAGCACCACCAGAAAGGCCGCCAGAAAGCCCAGCACCCCGATCCGGCGCACCATGCGCGGCGAAAACGTCGACACCACCAGCATCGCCACGATCGCCGCGCCGCCGAACACCGCCTGACGGGTGACATAATAGAATTGCGGCAGCCCGTTCTTTTCCGCCAAGGGCACCGAGGCCGCGAGCCCCAGCAGCAAGCCCATGGCAAACAGCCCCAGCACGCATGCCAAGGACCATCGGTCAAGCGTGCGCCACCAGCGTGGAAGAATCGGATCGCCCGCCCGAATGGGCGTGGTGCCAAAGACCATCTCGGTCATGGAATACCGCCGTCACTGCCTCGATACATCGCCCGTTTTCCGGGTCTGATGCGAATCATAGCCTGAAAGGCCGGGCCGCGCTACAGCGGATTCGTTAACACAGGCGACAAAGGCAAAGCGCCGCCGTGACGCATTTCCAGCCCCGTTTCGCCGGTTCAGACCCTAACCGGCCCCACCCGGCCCGGCCCCGATCCATCCGCGCGCGCCCGTCAGGGCAGCCAGCCCAGAATGCCGGGCGCATCGCCGCCAAACAACGCCAGCGCGCCGCCGCCCACAACGACCAGCGCAAAGAACCCGCCCGCCATGGTGACGTTCTTGAGAAACTCGGTCAGGTTGCCGCGATGCTCAAGATAGCCGGTCAACAGGCACCAAAGCCCCAAAAGCAGCGCCGCCGTCCGCAAGGGCCAGCCCAGCACGATCGCCACCCCGCCCGCCGTCTCGCAGATGGCCACCATCAATGCCATGAATTTCGGATCGGGAAAGTCGAGCTTGGCGATCAGCGGCGCGATCCTGGCATCGCCGCCGCGCAATTTGCCAATGCCCCAGATGATGAAGGGCACGCCCAGAAACAGCCGTACAATGAAAAGCCCGAACGCCATTCCCCGTCCCCTGAAATATCCGCGCAGGCGCAAAGCCTGCCATGGCGGGTCCGAAAGTCAATCGCCCGGCCCCTTCCCTAAAGCCGCGCATGCGCTTAACTAACCGCGAAGGACACAAGGAATGCCCATGCTTTACAAGACCAAAGCCGAGTGGCTGGCGGCACAGCGCAAGCGGGTGCTGTTTTTCGGCATGTCGGGCCTGGGCAAGACGCATCTGGCCTCGATGCTGCGCATGACCGGGGAATGGTTCCACTATTCGGTCGATTACCGCATCGGCACCCGCTATATGGGCGAGCTGATTGCCGACAATTTCAAGCGCGAGGCGATGAAGGTGCCGTTCCTGCGCGAACTGCTCTTGTCGGATTCGGTCTATATCGCCAGCAACATCACATTCGAAAATCTGGCCCCCCTGTCGACCTATCTGGGCAAACCGGGAAGCGTGACCCGCGGCGGGCTGGAATTCGACGAATACATGCGCCGGCAGGATCAGCACCGCAGTGCCGAGATCGCGGCGCTGCTGGATACCGGCCATTTCATCCGGCGCGCGCGCGAAATCTATAATCTGGGGAATTTCGTCTGCGATTCCGGCGGCTCGGTCTGCGAGGTGGTCGATCCTTTCGCGGAACGCGATCCGGTTCTGGACGCGCTGGAACGCGAATTGCTGCTGGTCTGGATCAAGGGTTCGGACGCCCATACCGAGGAACTGGTGCGCCGTTTCGACCGCGCGCCCAAGCCGATGTATTACCAGCCCGATTTCCTGGACCGCGCCTGGACCGATTACCGGGTTGAAAAAGGCCTGCGCGAAGATCAGGTAAATCCCGACGATTTCATCCGCTGGACCTATGCCCGCGCGCTGGCCCACCGCCAGCCCCGCTATGAGGCCATGGCCCGGCGCGGCGTGACCGTTCTGGCCGAGGAAGTCGCCGAGGTCGGAACCCCGGACCAGCTGATCGGGCTGATCGGCACCGCAATCGAACGAACGGCCATCGACAGAAAGACCGACAGAAAGGACGCATGATGCCCATCACCCTGCCCAATGACCTGCCCGCCTTTGACATTCTGTCGAACGAGGGCGTCATGGTCATGTCGCCGGGGCGTGCGGCCACCCAGGACATCCGGCCGCTGCGCATCGCGCTGCTGAACCTGATGCCGAAAAAGATCCAGACCGAAAATCAGTTCGCCCGCCTGATCGGGGCGACGCCGCTTCAGATCGATTTTCATCTGATCCGCATGTCGGACCACGAAAGCCGCAACACGGCGGCCGATCACATGCAGTCCTTTTACCGCCGCTTTTCCGAGGTCGAGGCCTCGGGCGAGAAATTCGACGGCCTGATCATCACCGGCGCGCCCATCGAGCACCTGCCCTTTGAAGAGGTGACCTATTGGGACGAGCTGAGCCGCGTCTTTGAATGGACCCAAAGCCATGTCCATTCGACCTTTGGCGTCTGCTGGGGCGGCATGGCCATGGCCTGGCATTTCCACGGGCTGGAAAAGCACATGCTGGACCACAAGGCCTTTGGCTGCCTGCGCCATCGCAATCTTGCGCCCTCAAGCCCCTATCTGCGCGGATTTTCGGACGATGTTCTGGTCCCTGTCAGCCGCTGGACCGAGGTCCGTCAGGACGAGGTCGACGCAAGGCCCGCGCTGAAAACGCTGATCGCATCCGATCAGGCCGGCCCCTGCCTGCTTGAGGATGCCGGGCACCGCGCGCTTTATGTGTTCAACCACTTTGAATATGACAGCACGACGCTCAAGGACGAATATGACCGCGACGTGGTGGCCGGAAAACCCATCGACGTGCCGGAAAACTATTATCCCGACGACGACCCGTCCCAGCCGCCGAGCAACCGCTGGCGCAGCCACGCGCATCTGCTTTACGGCAATTGGATCAACGAGATCTATCAGACGACCGAATTCGACCTGATGAAGATCGGGACATGAGCCGACCGGCCAGAAACCCCGCCACCAACAGGTGAAAGGGCACCCAGAACATCCCCCAGAGGAAAAACGCCCCGCTGCGGTTCATGAACGAAACATCATAGGTCCGCGCCACCCCGACCGTCACCAAAAGCCATATCGCCAAGAGCAGCGCGGCGATGATCGCGCTCACCTGCAACAGTCGTCCGGTCACGGCGCCCCCTTTTTTGCGTCAACCGGCGCGGGGGCGCCGCCGCGCGGCACCGCCTGCGCCCCATCACCTTCCCCCGCCGCATCGCCCGGCATCTAGGGCGCCGTGGGTTCGCTTTCGGGCGCCATGACCCCCACCATCAGCAACAGCGACACCATGCCCGGCCCCCCCAGTTCCGGGCCAAGGCGGCTGTCCATGGCAATGTCGCGGTGATCGCCCATGACAAAGACATGGGCCGGCGGCACCGTCACCTCGGCCATCTCGTCCAGAGTGCTGCCCGAGACCGCGTCCAGCACCTCATAGCTGGCGCCGTTGGGCAAGGTCTCGCGGAATCGCGGCAGATCGCAGCCGCCGCTTTTGCCGCACAGGGCCAGCGGCCCCGCCGCCAGATCCGGCGCGATCCGGTAATCGGCCAGCCGCTCACGCTTGGCCGGCACGCCGTCGATGACGGGAACCCCCGCCACCACCGCGATGCGCTGCCCCGGCAAGGCGATGACACGCATCAGATTATCGGCGCCGGCCGTGGTCCGATAGGCGATCAGCGCACCCGCATCGGGCAGTTCGGCCCCGGTCCAGATCCGCAGGCAGTCGCCCGGCTCAAGCGCCGGCGACATGGCCCCGGTCGATTGGCGGTAAAGCTTTTGCAGCCCAAGGGCGCAAAGCGGGCAAAGACAAAGCCCCTGCGCCTGAACCGGGCCGGGACCGGACAGCATGCCGCCCGAAATCAGCGTCGTCGCCAGCATCCGGGTCCATGATCGTGGGAACATTGTCGCGCCTTGTCTCGTTCAGGGTTTCGTGGCGATAATCGCCACCGTGACCCCTTTGCGCAATCGCGGAACACCATGAGCGAACAGCCCGACCTGCCCTATGTGGGCCAAATCACGAAATACTTCGAGAAATCGGCCCCCAAGGACATCCGCAAGGCCATCGAAAAGGCGGGCAAGGACGACATTCTCGATCCCTCATACCCCTATCGCGAGGAAATGAAATCGCGCGATTACGACGCCCATATGGCGCAGTTGCAGGTCCAGCTGGTGCGGCTGATGCGCGACGTCATCCATGCCGGCAAACGCATCGTGGTGCTGTTCGAGGGGCGCGACGCCGCCGGCAAGGGCGGCACCATCGAACGCGTGCGCGAGAATCTGAACCCGCGCTCGGCCTATATCGTGGCGCTGCCCAAGCCCAGCGAACGCGAGGCGGGCGAATGGTATTTCCAGCGCTATACCGACTGGCTGCCGGCCAAGGGCGAAATCGCACTGTTCGACCGCAGCTGGTACAATCGCGGCGTGGTCGAACGGGTTTTCGGCTTTTCCGACGCCGCGCAGCGCGAAACCTTTTTTCGCCAATTGCCCATGTATGAGGACATGCTGGTCGATGACGGGGTCACGCTGGTCAAGCTTTGGCTGAACGTGGGCCGGGCCGAACAGCTCAAGCGCTTTCTCGACCGTGAAAAGGACCCGCTCAAGCAATGGAAGCTCAGCTCGATCGACGTGGACGGTCTGGGCAAATGGGACGATTACACGGCGGCGATCCGCGACACGCTTTCGCGCAGCCATACCGGCATCGCGCCCTGGACGGTCATCCGCTCAGATGACAAGAAACGCGCCCGCATCGCCGCCATTCAGACCATCCTGCGCAGCGTCGATTTCGCCGGCCGCGACGACAAGGCGATCGGCACGCCCGATCCCGCGATCACCGGCGGCCCCGAGATCCTCGGGGACTAGATCATGCGCCGCCTCGTCCTTTTGCTGGTGATCCTGTGTACGGGTCTTGCGCCCGCGCGCGCCCAGGACCGCACCGAGGAATTGCCGCAATGGCAATCCACGACCGTCAACGATTTCGCCGGCCTGCTCATGCCCGAGGATGCGCAGACCATCGAACAGGCGCTGACCGCGCTGCGCGACGAAACCGGGATCGAGGGCACGGTGGTCACCCTGCCCGACCGCACCCGCTTTGGCGGCACGAAGGGGCTGGAACCCTTTGCCACCCGGCTGTTCAACCATTGGGGCGTGGGCGATGCGCGGCGCAATGACGGTTTCATGCTGCTGGTCTTGCAGGACAATCGCGAAGCGCGGATCGAACTGGGCCGCGGCTATGAAAACGACGCCGACATCCTGGCCCAGGACATCATGCGCGGGGTCATCCTGCCCGATTTTCGCGACGGGCGCATGTCCCAGGGCATCCGCGAGGGCACGCAGGCCATAATCGACCAGATCGCGCGCCCGACCGCACAGGGCGACGACATTACCCCCGCCCGGCCCGGCCTGATCGAGCGCCTGCTGCCGTTTCTCTTTGGCGGTGTCTGGCTGCTGATTCTGGGCGGGATCGGCCGCAATATCTGGCGGCGCAACCGCTGCCCGCAATGCGGCCAGAGGGGCTTGCGAACCGAAAGCACCCCCGAACGGACGGCCCAGCCCGATGGCGGCCATCTCGTGGCGCAGGAAATGGTGACGCGGCACTGCCCGCATTGCGACTGGTCCGAAACCCGTTCCCGGCCACTGCCGCGCATGATCTGGTACGATGCAACGGGCCAGCGCCTGCGCGACGCACGCAATCCCGCCTATCGCGGCCGCGCGGATGGCGGCTCATCGGGCTTTGGCGGCGGCTCATCGCGCGGCGGCGGCGCCTCTGGGCGCTGGTAACAATCTGATTGAAAACAAATTTCAACCGGACGGCGCCCACCAAAAAGTCAACCTGCCCCCCGCAACCAAAGCTTGCGACAACCGCCCCACCCGGCTAGCGTTTCCCCATCCTGCCACTCACCACTGACCGAAAGGCCCCAGATGAAACACCTGCGTTCCTCCGCCATCGCGCTGATCCTCGCCGGCACGGCGATCAGCCAGCCCGCCCGCGCCGCCGATCCCGAACTCACGGTCTTCGACTGGGCCGGCTTCGAGGAACCGGCGATCTGGCAAGGCTATGTCGACAAGAACGGCGATCAGCCCACCTTCGCGCTTTATGGCGACGATGACGAGGCCTATCAAAAGCTCGCTTCGGGCTTCAAGGCCGACGTCGCCCATCCCTGCGCACAGATGGTATCGAAATACCGCGACGCCGGGCTGATCGAACCCTGGGACGTGTCCAAGATCCCGGCCTTCGACACCATCGCCCCGCAATTCCTGAACTCGCCGATCTTCAAGGACGATCAGGGCGTCTGGTACATCCCCACCGACTGGGGCGCGACCGCCATCGCCTATAACACCGAAACCGTCCCCGCCGAGGATGTCGCAAGCCTGAACGTCTTCATCGACCCGAAATATCAGGGCCGCACCTCGCTGCCCGACAGCGCCGACGATGTCTGGGCGCTGGCCTATCTGGCCACCGGCGTGACCGACTGGACCAAGGTGACCGACGAACAGTTCCAGGCTGCCGCCGACTGGCTGCGCAAGGCCCATCAGAACGTCGCCGCCTATTGGGCCGATCCCGCCCAGCAATCGCAGCTGATGGCCTCCGGCGCGGTCGATGTGGCCTGGTCCTGGCAGGACGCGGTCGTGCTTTTGCAGGCAGAAAACTACCCCGTCGGCTTCCAGCGCGCCGCCAAGGAAGGCAGCTCGACCTTCTTCTGCGGTTTCATCAACCTCAAGAATGGCCCGGGCAAGGAAGACAAGGCCTATGACTTCATCAACGCCTGGCTCGCCCCGCCGGCGGCCAAGGGCCTTCTGGACACCATCGGCTACGGCCATACCTCGACCGTCGCCATGGACACCATTAAGGACGAGCCCGCGGTCAAGGCAAACCTCTCGCCCGTCGACGCCCCGATCCTGGCCCAGACCCCGAACGATCCGGCGCAGCGCGAAAAGCAGCTGGCCGAATTCGAAAAGATCAAGGCCGGCTTCTGATCCGACACCCCGGGACAGGGCCGCAGGCGGCCCTGTCCCTACCACTGCAAACGCTCTTTCTTCTTCATGAAAATATCCCCGGAGGGGGGAATTGGCCCGCCTGCGGGCCAAGGGGGGAACCGGCGGTTCCCCCAACCCGGCACAATCCCTTCCGCCCGCCTTGGTTCCTCCGCCTCCACTCGCACCTCCCCACCTTGACGCTGTCCCTGGCCACGCTTATCTTGATCCTGCTCCTTCGGGGGCTATGGACATAAACGGCTGTCTTACTAGCTGGACTGGACTCGGCTGCGAAGCCGACACCTCCACCAAATCACCCTTCGTTGGGGGCTTATGGGGGTGAAACAGGATCGACAGACTGTGAACGGGCTGATCTTTGTCTCGGTGAGCTACCACCGTTATCGGTGCAAAATGTACAGTTGCCAACGACAACCGTGCTCCGGTCGCGCTGGCTGCGTAAGCAGTTCGCAAGATCGAAACTTAAGCCCTTGCGCCTAGCAGCGTAAGGCGGGGTTCGCAGGCACCTGGCAACAGAAGCCTGCACTTTCCCCCCACTCAAATCCCCCCGCAGGCCTGTATTTCTGACAGGTCCCGGCTTTGCCTCGGCGCATATCGCCGCGGGCATCCGACGCCTTGTCCGCATATTGGGGGACCGGCATTTTCCACCTGTGCGGGAACCCCGCGCCCTGACAGGCATTGGCCCTGAGCAAAGCCGCCACCTCACCCGCAAAAGCCTGCGACGCGACAAGGGGACCCGATGACACAGGATCAGATCACCCTCTTTGGCCTTTTCGCGGTGCTGATCGCGGCGCTGATCTGGGGGCGGTGGCGCCATGACATCGTGGCCTTTGCCGGGCTGATCGCGGGGGTGCTTCTGGGCCTCGTGCCGGCGGATCAGGCATTTTCGGGCTTTGCCCATCCCGCCGTCATCACCGTGGCGCTGGTGCTGGTGGTCTCGGCGGGCTTGATGCGGACGGGCGCGGTGCATCTTCTGGGGCGCTATATTGCCCGACCCGAGGCGCCGGTTCCGCTGCATCTGTTGCGGCTGGGCGGGGTTGGGGCGGCGCTTTCGGCGGTGATGAACAATGTCACCGCGCTGGCGCTTCTGATGCCGCTCGACATGCAGACGGCGCGCAAGGCCGGGCGCTCGGCCGCGCTGACGCTGATGCCGCTGGCCTTTCTGACCATTCTGGGCGGCATGGTGACGCTGATCGGGACGCCGCCGAACCTGATCGTGTCGGGCTTTCGGGCCGAGGCCACGGGCGAACCCTTTGGCATGTTCGACTTTACCCCGGTCGGCGGCGCGGTGGCGCTGGCCGGGCTGGCCTTTGTCGCGCTGATCGGCTGGCGGCTGCTGCCCCGGCGCCCGGATCTGGACGAGGGCGCCGAAAAACAGATGCGCGAATATGTCGCCGAACTGGTGGTGGGCGAGGGCAGCCGCGCCGCCGGCATGACCCGCGCCGAGATCGAGGCCGCCGCCGATAAGGCCAATGCCGGGGTGGTGGCGGTGACCCGGCGCGGCCGCAGGCTTTACGGCCGCCCCGAAGAGGTCACCGCCGATCTGGGCGATATCCTGCTCTTGCATGCCGCCCCCGCCGCGCTTGAGGAGCTGCGCGTCGAGATGGGCCTTTCCTATCCCGATGGCCGCGACGCGGACGCCCCGCTGATCGCGCGCGAGGGGCAGACGATGATCGAAACCGTCGCCACCAAGCAGTCGCGCCTGATCGGCCGCACCGCGCGCCAGCTGCGCCTGGGTCAGGATTACGATTCCGTGCTTCTGGGCATCATCCGTCAGGGCCGCACCGTGCGCGCGCATCTGCGCGACACCCGCATCCAGCCCGGCGATATCCTGCTTTTGCTGGTGCCCGAGGCGCGGGCCGAACAGGTCGTCGAATGGCTGCATGTGATGCCGCTGAACGGGGCCGAGCCGGTGGTCAAGGAAAGCCGCGCGACCTTTGCCATCGGGCTTTTCGCACTGGCGCTGATCGCGGTCAGCTTTGGCTGGATCAGCATGCCCATTGCACTTGGCGTCGTGCTGGTCGGTTATGTGCTGGGCCATGTGCTGACGGCCGAGGAAATCTATGACCATGTCGACTGGCCGGTGATCGTGCTTCTGGGCGCGATGATCCCGCTGGGGCTGGCGATGGAAACGACGGGGGCATCCGATCTTGTGGCGGGCTGGCTGGCGCGCGCCACGCAAGGGTTGCCGCCATGGGTGGCGGTCACGCTCTTGCTGGTGGCGACCATGTTCATCTCGGACGTGCTGAACAATAACGCGACCGCGATTCTGGCCGCGCCCGTGGGGCTGAGCCTTGCGGAAACCACCGGCACCAATCCCGACACCTATCTGATGGCGATCGCGGTCGGCGCCTCATGCGCGTTCCTGACGCCCATCGGGCATCAGAACAACACCATCGTCATGGGGCCGGGCGGCTATCGCTTTTCCGATTACTGGCGGATCGGCCTGCCCTTGGAAATCATCGTCACCGCCGTCGCCGTGCCGATGCTTCTGATCACCTGGCCGCTTTAGGCGCGCCGCCGCACGGGCCGAAGGTTTCGGCTTTCGGTGCGGCCGTCACCCCGCTAGGCTGTTTCAAAATCGCAAATCAGGGGACATTGATGCGCCATTCACTGAAGCTCGCGGCGGGACTGACCGCCCTGACCATGATCCTCGCCTCATGCTCGGTGGGCAATTACAACCCCGGCGGTGTCGGCCAGGTCACGCAAGAGATCAAATGGGGCCGCAACCAGAACCCGCCCGCCGCCAAGGTCGCCGGCATGCAGGGCTGGGTCCAGAATTTCCGCGCACAGGCCCGCGCACAGGGGATCAGCGACGCGACGCTGGACCGCGCCTTTGCCGATGTGACCTACAACCCCGAGGTGATGCGCCGCAGCCAGAATCAGGCCGAGTTCAAGAAATCGCTGTGGGAATATCTGGAAAACGCGGTTTCCGAAAAGCGCCAGACCAATGGCCGCGCCGCATTGGCGCAATATGGCGGCGTGCTGAACCGGGTCGAGGCCGCCTATGGCGTCGACAAAGAGGTCGTCACCGCCGTCTGGGGCATGGAATCCACCTATGGCGAGCGGCGCGGCGACATGCCGGTGATCGAGGCGCTGTCCACGCTCAGCTATGAGGGGTATCGCGACGGATTTTTCCGCAGCCAGCTGATCGGCGCGCTGCGCATCCTGCAATCGGGCGATATCGACCCCGCCCATATGAGCGGCAGCTGGGCCGGCGCCATGGGCCATACCCAGTTCATCCCGACCACCTATCTGGCCTATGCCGCCGACTTCACTGGCGACGGGCGGCGCGACATCTGGTCGAACGATCCCAGCGACTCGCTGGCCTCGACGGCGAATTATCTGGCCAAATCGGGCTGGCAGCGCGGCCTGCCGGCGGCGGTCGAGGTCACTTTGCCGCCGGGCTTCAACATGGGGCTGGCCGGCAAGGGCAAGCGGCGCTCGGTTTCGGAATGGCAATCCATGGGCGTGCGGCAGGCCAATCAGCGTCCCCTGCCCCCGGGCGGCACCGCGACCGAACTGATCGTGCCGGGTGGGCGCAATGGCGCGGCCTTCCTGATCACCCGCAATTTCCACGCCATCCTGCGCTATAACAATGCCGACAGCTATGCGCTGGCGGTGTCGCATCTGGCCGACCGGCTGAAAGGCTATCCGGGGCTGGCCAATCCCTGGCCCGCCGACCATCCCGGCCTGCGCATCGAACAGCGCAAGGAAATGCAGGAACTGCTGACCGCGCGCGGCTTCGACACGCAGGGCGTGGACGGCAATGTCGGCTCGAACACGACCACGGCCATTCGCGCCTATCAGCAGTCGCGTGGCCTGCCGGTCACGGGTGAGCCCTCGGCCGAACTCTTGCAACAATTGCGCCGTGGCTGAGACAGGAATGCCTTTCCGCGCCCCGAACCGGGGCGCGGTTTTTTTGTAGCAGGCGATTGCCACGCGGTCCGGGCGGTGCCACCGTGTATGCGGTCACGGCGCCCTGAAGGTCCGGCGCCTCGACCCCGATATCCGCCCGGCCGGGCGCCGAAAGGCGCAGGGCCTGCCGCTGAGAAGCGTGCCCCCGTTTGTCGATGTGAACGACACCAAGGCACAAGTCCCCGGGAATGCGAAAAGCCTTGAGAATACAGATCGCAATCTATGCGGCGATGGGCTTTCTTGCCGCCGCACTCCCGTCCTCGGCCAAGGTTTTCCTTTGTGCGGGTCACCCAGAGGATGGCATTCTTTCGCGCGAAAACCATGCAGCCGAAAACACAAACACACCGGTCCCCGAACTGCTGTCGTGTCAATGCCGGCAAAAACTCGCGTCGGATCGGGACGGCAAACCATATGATCGGTCGCAGATGTGTCCATGCATGAGCAATGCCCTGCGCGCCTGTAGCACCGCCCCGGATCGGGAAATGTGTTACGGCAAGGCGCTGAGTTATCTGGAAAATCAGACGCTTCTAGCTGTGAAACCGGTGCCGTTCATCGAATTCGCGACAAGGATGAATTTCGCAATCCTCGCCGAGATCGAAAATGGGACGCGCGCGGACGAACCTTGACGCAGAACGCAGGGGACAACCGGTCTGAAAGACGGAAAGCGCCTTCGCCCCCGGATCAGACGCTGATCCCCTGTCGCCCGGCCAGATCGGTAAAGAACTGCCACGCCACCCGGCCCGAGCGTGAGCCGCGCGTGGCCTGCCATTCGATGGCCTCGGCGCGCAGCTGGTCCTCGGCGATCCTGACCCCATAGGCGTCGCAATAGCCGCGCACCATGGCCAGATATTCGTCCTGACTGCACGGGTGGAAACCCAGCCACAGCCCGAAACGATCCGAAAGCGAGACCTTTTCCTCGACCGCCTCGCCGGGCTGGATCGCGGTCGAGCGCTCGTTCTCGATCATGTCGCGCGGCATCAGGTGGCGCCGGTTCGAGGTCGCATACAGGATCACGTTCGCCGGCCGGCCAGAAATACCCCCGTCCAGCACCGCCTTCAGCGATTTATATTGCGTATCGTCATGGCTGAAGGACAGATCGTCCGAAAACAGCAGGAACCGCCGCTCATACGCGCGGCCCAGGATCGCCAAGAGCCGCCCGACCGAACCCAGATCCTCGCGCGCGATTTCGACCAGCACCAGGGGCAGTCCCTGGGCCACGGCCTCGGCATGGACGGATTTGACCAGCGAGGACTTGCCCATCCCCCGCGATCCCCAAAGCAGGGCGTTGTTCGCCGCATGGCCGCGCGCGAATTGCAGCGTATTGGCCAAAAGCGTGTCCTTGGCCCGGTCGATGCCGATCAGCTGCACCAGATCGACCCGGTTCACCCGCTCGACCGGTTCAAGCCGGTCGGGATCGGTCTGCCAGACATAGGCCGGGGCTTCGGCAAAGCTGGGCGCGGGTGCGGGCGGCGGCGCCATCCGCTCAAGCGCGCCAGCGATGCGGGCCAGGACCTTTTTAGACATCGGCTTCCTTTTCCTCGCGGGCACGGCGGCGTTCGATGCGGGCGACAAGCTGGATCGAAATCTCGTAAAGGCCATAGACCACGGCAAAAAGCACCGACTGGCTTATCACATCGGGCGGCGTCACGATGGCCGCCATGATCAGGATGACCACGATGGCATAGCGCCGCACGCTGGCCAGCCCCTCGGACGACACCAGCCCCGCCTTCCCCATCAGGGTCAGCGCCACCGGCAGCTGAAAGGACAGCCCGAAAGCCAACAGGAACTTCTGCGTCAGCCCCAGATATTCCTGCATCGAGCCCTGAAACGCGATCCCGACCACATTGCCCGTGGTCGTCACCTCGTCGCTGGTGGCCACCACCGGCGCCTGTTGAAAGCTCAGGAAAAAGTCATAAGCCATTGGCAGAATGACATAATAGGCGAAGGCCGCCCCGATCAGGAACATGATCGGCGAGGCCAGAAGGAACGGCATGAAAGCCGCCTTTTCGCTGCGGTAAAGCCCCGGCGCGACAAAGCGCCAAAGCTGATAGCCGATCACCGGAAACGACAGCACGAAACCGCCGAAAAAGCTGATATTGATGGCGGTGAAAAAGCCCTCTTGCAGCTTGATGATCTGCAACTGACAGCTCTGGCCACGCGCGGTCAGCGCCTGACAGATCGGCTGGGTCAGAAAGTTGTAGATCGGCTGCCAGACCGCATAGCAAACGACCATGGCGGCGATGAAGGCCAGCGCCGACCAGATCAGGCGGGAACGCAGCTCGGCCAGATGCTCGATCAGCGGGGCCGAACTGTCGTCGATTTCGTCGGGGCGTTTGGTCTGGGCGGACACTCAGGTCTCTTTCGTATCAGAGCGGCGCACCGCATGCAGACGGCGTTTTCCGGGCTCGTGCTCTGTGGCGACCGGCGGGGCGCTGACGCCCGGCGCCGGCGGCATCGCGGCACCAGAACCGGCGGGCGCGGCGCTAGCCGGGCTCTGGCCATCCGTCGCGGCCGGCGCGGCCTGTCCGGGATCGGGCGTCGCCGAACCGTTGCGCGCCGGCAGCTTCGGATCCCATTTCTCGAAACGGTCGGCGGCGCGTTCCAGCGCATCCAGCCCCAGCGCCTTTTTCGAGGTCAGCGACTTGACGTCGCGCAGCGCATTGCCCGCCTCGTCAAGCCCGGTCGATTTCGCCGCATCCTCCATCGCGCTTGAAAATTCGCGCGCCATCGCCCGCGCCCGCGCCGTGATCCGGCCAAGCGCGTGAAACATATGCGGCAAATCCTTTGGCCCGATGACGATCAGCGCAACCACGCCAATCAGCAGAAGCTCGCTCCAGCCGATATCCAGCATGTCCGGTGTCCGCGCGGGTTACGAACGGCTGCCGTCGCGCGGCGTCACGTCGCGCAGCGCCTCGTCCGCCTTGCTGCGCGCCTGAGCGGCGTCATCGGTGATGGGCGTCTTGGCCTCGTCGGCCGCGCGCTCATACTCGTCGGCGCCATCCTTCACGCCCTTTTTGAAGGCGGTGATGCCCTTGCCCACCTCGCCCATCAGCGACGAGACCTTGCCGCGCCCGAAAAGCACCAGCACCACCACCGCGATCAGCAACAGGCCGGGAAGGCCGATATTGTTCAGCATTTCTAACTCTCCCTTGCCGGCAGAGCCGGCGTTGATGGTGCATATTTAGGGATTTGCGGCGCCCATTGCAAAGCCCAAACGCGGCCCGGCCCCGCAGAGCGCAAGACCGACCCTGCCCCCCGCCCTGCACAAGGCAGGTCCTTTTCTTCGCGGAAAATCCGGGCGATATAGCGTGATCATGGACAGCACACAGATCATCAGCGCCTTTGTCACGCTCTTTGTCGTGATCGACCCGGTGGGGCTTGCGCCGCTGTTCATCGCGCTTACGCGCGACATGACGCCGCAGCGCCGGCGGCGAATCGGCTGGCGTGCGCTGGCCATCGCGGCGGTGCTGCTCACGCTCTTCGGGCTGGCGGGCGAATCGATCCTGACGGTGATCGGCATCTCGCTGCCGGCCTTCCGCATCGCGGGCGGAATGCTGCTGTTTCTGACCGCGCTCGACATGCTTTTCGAACGCCGGACCGAACGGCGCGAGGGTCAGACCCGCGACGACGATCACGATCCTTCGGTCTTTCCGCTGGCCACGCCGCTTCTGGCCGGGCCGGGGGCGCTGGCCACGATGATCCTGCTCGTGGGCGAAAATCCGGGGCCGACCCATACGCTGATGATCCATGTGGTGATGCTGGCGGTGCTGGGGATCGCGGCGGGCTTTTTCGCGCTGGCCGATCCGATCGCGCGGGTGCTGGGCCGCACCGGCACGATGGTGGTCACCCGGCTCTTCGGCATGCTGCTGGCGGCACTTTCGATCCAGTTCGTGATCGACGGGCTCAAGGGCTCGGGGCTGTTCTGATGGGCGAGAATTTCGCCCGCATCGCCTATCTGGTGCTGCTGCTCATCGCGGTCGGTGGCTTCCTCCTGGTCGAACTGCGCGAACGCCCGGGCAAGACGCTGCGCATGGCGGCAGCCTGGGGCATGATCTTTCTTGGTGCCATCGCGCTTGCCGGTCTCTGGCCCGATATCCGCAACACCATCTCGCCCGAGGCCCGCATCCTCGAAGGCAACCGCATCGAGGTGCCGGTCGGCAATGACGGCCATTACCACCTGACCGCACAGGTGAACGGCGTCGCCATCCGCTTCGTCATCGACACCGGCGCAAGCAGCATCGCGCTTGGTCCGCGCGATGCCGAACGCGCGGGCATCGATCTGGAAAACCTCGCCTATATCGGCCAGGCACAGACCGCCAACGGCACGGTCGACACCGCCCCCGTCCGCCTCGACAGCGTCGCCATCGGCGATATCAGCGATCAGGGCGTGCCGGCCATGGTGCTGCGCTCCGATCTCGACCAGTCGCTGATGGGCATGTCCTATCTGTCGCGCTTCGCCCGCGTCAGCATCGAACAGGGCCGCCTGATCCTCGAACGCTGAACCCGTCTTTCATGCCCAAATATCCCGGGGGACTCGGAGCGCAAGCTCCGAGGGGGGCAGCGCCCCCTATTGCTTGCGCTCCCAGCGGCCATCCGCCTCGGACCAGTATTCGGCCGTGACGCCCGCCTCCTTCAGCGCCCGCCACAGCCCGCGCGCACGTTCCAGCTCGGCCGGATCATTGCCGTCGAACACCACGCAGGCCCGCTCGAGCCCCGCGCATTCGGGGCCGGTCACCCCGGCCCCGTCCAGCGCGATCAGACAGCGCGGCGCATTGGTGGCCTCCTGCCCCTCGACCGTCAGCAGAACCGGCTGACGGTCGTCATGGGGGCCGCCGGCAAGGCCATGGGGCAAAAATCCCTCGCCCTGCCAAAGCGCCTCGTCCAGCGCCACCTGACGCGCGCGGTCCCTGCCCCGCAACTCGACCCGCCAGCCGGCCTGAAGGCTTTTGCCGATCAGCATCGGCAAAAGCTGCGCCGGACCCGAACGGGTCAGGTGATAGAACAGGGCATTGCCCATCAGGCCTTGGTCTCGAAACGGTCACGCACCAGCCGGTCCAGCGTCATCACGCCCCAGCCGGTCGCACCCTTGGGCGCCATCGCGGTCTCGCCGGGCGGCAGCGCCACCCCGGCAATGTCCAGATGCACCCAGGGCATGTCCTTTTCGATGAAGCGTTGCAGGAACTGCGCGGCGGTGATCGAACCGGCGGGACGGCCGCCGGTATTCTTGATATCGGCCAGCCGCGAATCGATCAGCTTGTCATAGGCCGGCGCCAGCGGCAGCCGCCATGCCCCCTCGCCCTCGGCTTTCGCGGCCTTCAGCACCGCATCCGCCAGCTTGTCGTCATTCGAGAAAACGCCCGCGTTTTCATGCCCAAGCGCGATGATCACCGCCCCGGTCAGCGTCGCAAGATCGATCACGGCGGCGGGTTTGAAACGCTCCTGCGCGAGCCAGAGCACATCGGCCAGAACCAGACGCCCCTCGGCATCGGTATTGATGACCTCGATCGTGTCGCCCTTCATCGACTTCACGATATCGCCCGGACGCTGGGCCTTGCCGTCGGGCATGTTCTCGACCAGCCCGACCAGACCGATGACATTGGCCTTTGCCCGGCGCAGCGCCAGGACGCGCATGACGCCCGCGACCACGCCCGCGCCGCCCATGTCCATGGTCATCTCTTCCATGCCGGCGGCGGGCTTGATCGAGATGCCCCCGGTGTCAAAGACCACGCCCTTGCCCACAAGCGCCAGCGGCGGCTCTTTCTTCTTGCCGCCGTTCCAGCGCATCACCACGACCTTGGACGGGCTTTCCGAACCCTGCCCGACACCCAAAAGCGCGCGCATGCCCAGCTTGGCCAGATCCGCCTCGTCCAGCACCTCGACCTCAAGGCCCAGTTCGCGCATGGCCAGCAGCCGGTCGGCGAAATCGCTCGTGGTCAGCACATTGGCCGGCTCGTTGACCAGATCGCGGGTAAAGAACACGCCCTCGGCCACGGCGGCGCCATCATGGCTGGCCTTGCTCAGCGCCTCGGGATCCTTGTGCATGAAATGGACGCGGCCGCGCGCCGGGGCATCGGCATCGGCCTTGGCGCCGCTCTTGCTGCCCGTCTTGCTTTCGGCCTTGTCGTCGCCGGCATCCTTTTTCTTGGTCTTGTAGGCGGAAAAATCATAGGCCCGCAGCGCCAGCCCCTGGGCCACGTCGGCGGCGCGGGGATGCGCCTCGGCGATCACCAAAAGATCGGATTTGCCCAGCCGGGCGCCAATGCTGGCGCCGGCGGCGCGGGCGGTCGCGGTATCGGTGCTGCGCGGCAGGCTGACCAGTTGCAGCGCCTCGGCCTTCAGGCCGGCGGGAAAGGCCAGCTCAAGCGCCTTGCCCGGCTTGACCTCGGCCCAGGCGTCGGATGCCAGCGCCCGCATCGCGGCTTCGCGCGTGGGGCGGGGCAAACCGCCGGGCAGCTTGCCGGTCTGCGGGACCAGAACAGCGATGCGCCCGGTACGCGCCGCCAGGTCCGAAGTATCCATTGCCATGAAATTGATTTCGACCGGATGGGTCATGCTCATGCCTTTCACATTGAACTGTGCCGGGGAAATTAGCCACGCCGGCCGCCAATGACCAGAGCCGGGGCTTTCCCAACCGGCGCGCAACCGCTAATCAAGTCTGGCCCGAGCCCAGAGAGCCTCCATGCCCCAGATCGACCGCTACATTCTGTCGCAGTTCCTGACATTGTTCGGGTTCTTCGCGCTGGTGCTGGTCTCTGTCTATTGGATCAACCGCGCGGTGTCGCTGTTCGAACAGTTGATTTCGGACGGTCAGACGGCGCTGGTGGTGCTGGAATTCACCGCGCTGACACTGCCTTTGGTGATCTCGATCGTGCTGCCCATCGCGGCCTTCACGGCCAGCGCCTATGGCACCAACCGGCTGTCATCGGAATCCGAACTGGTGGCGATGCAGGCGGCCGGGCTTTCGCCCTGGCGGCTGGCGCGGCCGGTTCTGGTCTTTGGGGTGCTGGTGGGGGTGATGGTGGCGCTGCTGGTGCATTCCTTCGTGCCGATGGCGCGCGCGCGCCTTGCCGACCGCCAGGCCGAGATCGCCCAGAACGTTACCGCGCAATTCCTGCGCGCGGGCTCGTTTCAATATCCGGTCCCCGGCGTGACGCTGTATATCAGCGAAATCGCACCGGACGGGCGGCTGCTCTATTTCTTTCTCGAAGATGCGCGCGATCCCGCCGAACAGGTGACCTATACCGCCAATGAGGCGCTGGTGATCCGCACCGAGGCCGGCCCCCGGCTGGTGATGATGCAGGGCATGGTCCAGAACCTGCGACTCAGCGGCGGGCGTCAAAGCCTGTCGGTGACACGGTTTTCCGAACTGGCCTATGACATGGTCACGCTGGTCGACAGCAACCGCGAACGCAAGCGCGACCTGCGCGCCTATTCGACGCCCGAACTGCTGCGCGCCGATCCCGAAATGCTGGCCGCCACCGGCGCCACCGCCGACAAGGCCCGCGCCGAGGCGCATGAGCGGCTGGCCAAGCCCTTTCAGTCGCCGGTCGCGGCGATGCTGGGCTTTGCCATGCTGTTGATCGGGGGGTTCAGCCGCTTTGGCGTCTGGCGACAGGTGATCTGGGCGGTGGTCGCGCTGATCGTGGTCCAGTTTCTGGGCACCGCCGCCGAGGCGCAGGTGGCACAGGATGCCTCGCGCTGGCCGCTGATCTATCTGCCGCCGCTGGTGGGCGCCGCGATCTGCGCGGCGGCGCTGTGGCTGGCGGCCAAGCCGCGCCGGCCCTGTCCGCCGCAATGGGGGGGCCAGAAGCCCGGCGGATCCACGGATGCATCCGCCACCGGGACGGGGGGCGCGGCATGATCCTTTCGGCCTATGTCGCGCGGCGGTTCCTGCGCATGTTCATCATCATCGCCGCGATCTTTGGCGCCATCCTGTTCCTGATCGACATCGTCGAACAGATCCGGCGCTTTTCGGACGAAAATATCGGCCTGTCGGGGGCGGCGGTGCTGTCGCTTCTCAATATCACCGCCAGCTTCTATTCGATCATGCCGCTGATGACGGTGCTGGCGGGGATTTCGCTGTTTCTGGGCCTGTCGCGCAGTTCCGAACTGGTGGCGATCCGGGCGGCGGGACGGTCCGGCATCCGGGTGCTGGCGGCGCCGGCGGTCACGGCGGCGCTGGTCGGGCTTTTGTCGGTAGCGGTCATGAACCCGATGGTGGCCGCGACCTCGAAACGCTATGACGACGCGGTGGCGCGCATGACCGGCAGCGGTCAGACCGTCAGCGTCGGCGACAATGCCGTCTGGCTGCGCCAGGCTCTGCCCACGCGCGCGCCCGACGGGTCCGAAACCCAGGGCCAGGTGGTCATCCGCGCCAATCGTGCCAGCCCCGAGGCGACGACGCTTTATGATGCGACCTTCATCGTCTTTTCCCCCGATATCGGCCCCACGCGCCGCATCGACGCCGCCGAGGCGCGGCTGACCGATGGCGCCTGGGCGCTGACCGATACCAAGGAATGGCCGCTGACCCAGCCCAACCCCGAGGCGATGGCCCGCACCGCGCCCACGCTGGAACTGCCCACCGACCTGACCGCCGCCCGCATCCGCGACAGTTTCGGCAAGCCCGAGGCGGTCCCGGTCTGGCAATTGCCGGCCTTTATCCGCGGGCTGGAACGCGCCGGCTTTTCGGCACAACGCCACAAGGTCTGGTTCCATATGGAACTGGCCCGGCCCCTGCTCATGGCCGCGATGGTGGCGATCGCGGCCGTGTTCACGATGCGACACATGCGCGGGCGCAAGACCGGCATTCTGGTGCTGAGCGCATTCGCCTGTGGGATCGGGCTGTTCTTTCTGCGCAATCTGGCGCAGGTGCTGGGGGATAATGGCGGCATCCCGCCGGCGCTGGCCGGATGGGCGCCGCCCATCGTGGCCCTGTTTTTCGCCCTTGGGGCACTTTTGCGGCTGGAGGACGGATAATGGCGCAACCGCTCATGCGCAACAGACGCGCGAAATTCGCGGCGGGCGCGGCGCTGGTGGCGGCATGGCTGCCGGGCGGCGCCCTTGGCCAAAGCCTGACCGGCGACGGCCAGACCCTGCCCAGATATGACGCGCCCGATCCGTTCCTTCAGGGACCGGCCGGCCCGGCGCTTGCCCCCACCGAAAACCCCGATGCCAATGCCCGCTATGCCGATGGCACCGAGGCCGCGCATACGCCCGATGTCGCCGCGCCGCGCAGCGGGTCGGTGCGCATCACCGACAGCGGCGCGCCCGCCCAGGGCAGCCCGGCCACGCTGCTGGCCGATCAGGTGGCGCTGGACGCCGATGACCGGCTGACCGCATCCGGCGGGGTGGTGATCTGGTATCGCGGCACCCGGCTGGTCGCTTCGCGGGTGATCTATGACAACAAGAATGGCGGCGCGCTGATCGAGGGGCCGATCCACCTGACCCAGCCCGGCCGCGCCGGGACGCCCGATGAAACCATCGTCATCGCCGACAGCGCCCAGCTTGAGCCGAACCTGCAAGACGGCATCCTGCGCGGCGCCCGGCTGGTGCTGGCGCGCGAATTGCAGCTGGCCTCGCGGCAGGCGCGGCGCAGCGAACAGGGCCAGGTGACGCAGCTCGACAATGTCGTGGCCTCAAGCTGTCAGATCTGTGCCGAGGATCCGATCCCGCTTTGGGAAATCCGGGCGCGTTCGATCACCCATGACACCCGCACGCGACAGCTGTATTTCGACCGGCCGCAGCTGCGCGCCTTTGGCGTGCCCATCGCCGCCCTGCCCTGGCTGACCGCGCCCGACCCCACGGTCGACCGCATGAACGGCTTTCTGCAACCGCAGTTCCGCACCACCTCGAGCCTGGGTTTCGGCATCAAGCTGCCCTATTTCGTGACGCTGGGCGATCATGCCGATGTCACGCTGACGCCCTATGTCTCGGCCAGCCGCACCCGCACGCTGGAACTGCGCTATCGTCAGGCGTTCCGCAATGGCGCGATGGAATGGAACGGCGCCGTCACCCGCGACGACATCGAAGAGGGCGAGACCCGCGGCTATCTGTTCGGCGCCGGCCGGTTCGAGCTGCCGCGCGGCTATATGCTGGGCTTTCAGCTGCAAATGGCCAGCAACCGCGCCTATCTGCTGGATTACGACATTACCGATGCCGACCGGCTGTGGAGCGGGGTCACCCTGGACCGGGTGCGCCGCGACCGCATGGTGACGGCGCGCATCGGCAATTACGAATCGCTGCGCGACGACGAGCCCGAAGAGGTCACCCCCTCGATCGTGGCGGATGCGTTGTGGCGGCGGCGCTGGACGCCCGACCGCATCGGCGGCATCGCCAGCCTGGAATGGTCGCTGCACGCGCATCGGCGGTCCTCGAACGAGGATATCATGGGGCGCGACATGGCGCGCGGCTCGGTCATGCTGGACTGGCGCCGCAGCGAGATCCTGGCCGGCGGCTTGCTGGGCACTGTCCAGACCCAGGTGAACGGCGATATCTATCGCATCAATCAGGACAGCGAATACGAGGATTGGGTGTTCCGCGCCGATCCCGCATTCGCCGTCGAACTGCGCTGGCCGCTGGCGCGGCATTCGGGGGGCGTCACCCATATCGTCGAGCCGGTGGCCCAGCTGATCTGGTCGCCCGAGCGCGACTATGCCGATGACGTTCCGAACGAGGACAGCTATCTGATCGAATTCGACGAAGGCAACCTGTTCTCGGCCAGCCGGTTTTCGGGCTGGGACGCGCGGGAATCGGGGCTTCGGGCCAATCTGGGCATCGGCTGGACCCGGCTCGACCCGGCCGGCTGGTCCATCGGCCTGACCGCCGGGCGGGTGCTGCGCAGCCATCCCGACCCCGCCTTCGAAGGCAGCGGCCCCTTGGGCGGCAAACATTCCGACTGGTTGCTGGCGGCGCATTATTCGGGCGCGAACGGGCTGGTCATCGCCAACCGGGCGCTGTTCGACGACAGTTTCTCGATCAGCCGCAACGAATTGCGGCTGGGCTGGTACAAGCCCGGATTGCAGGTTTCGGCCGGTTATCTGTGGCTGGATTCGGATGCGCGCGAGGAACGTCGCGAAGATGTGTCCGAGCTGACCACCACGGCGGGCTGGCAGGTGGCGCGGGGCTGGTGGGCCACCGCCGAGACGCGCTATGACTTTACCGCCGACGAGGCCCAGAAGGCCGAGCTGGGGCTGGCCTATCGCAACGAATGCATCACCGTCGAGATGTCGGTGGAACGGCGCTTCAACTCGTCCGACGAGGTGAATGCCGAGACCAGTTTCGATCTTGGCATCCGTCTGGGCGGCTTCGGCCAGAAGCAGACCGGTTCGGGAACGGTGGCGCGGCGCGCCTGCCTGCGCTAATGTCCGGCAAAACCATGCGGCGAGGGAGCTGATGCGGCGAATTCTTCTTGGTGCGGCCATGGCCGCGATACTGGCCGGGGCCGGGCTGGGACCGCTTCCGGCGCAGGCGCAGGGCAATCTCTTTCAGCCGCTGGTCTATGTGAACGATTCGGCCGTGACCCGCTATGAGCTGGATCAGCGCGTGCGCTTCATGCAGCTTTTGCGGGCGCCCGATTCCGATCCGGTGACCGCCGAAAAGGCGCTGATCGACGACAGGCTGCGGATGTTCACCGCCCGGCAGATGAACATCACCCCCACGGATGAACAGATCGATGCGGGTCTGGCCGAATTCGCCGGCCGCGCCAATCTGGGGGTCGAGGAATTCACCGCCGCCCTTGCCCGCGCCGGGGTCGAGCGTCAGGCGTTTCGCGATTTCATCTCGGCCGGCGTCGTCTGGCGCGAGGTGGTGCGCCAGCATGTCGTGCCGCTTGTCCGCGTGACCGATGCCGAGGTCGAGCAGGAGATGCAGAAGATCATCGCGACGCCCAAGGTGACGCATGTCGCATTGTCCGAGATCATCATTCCCGCCCCCGAAGGTCAGGAACAGGCCGCACTCGACCGTGCCGGCCAGATCGTCGCCAACGCCCGGACCGAGGCCGATTTCGCCGCCTTCGCGCGCCGCTATTCGGCCACGCCTTCGGCCGGGAATGGCGGCCGCCTGCCCTGGACGCCGCTGGCCAATCTGCCGCCGTCGCTGCGGCCGCTGATCCTGTCGATGCAGCCGGGTCAGGTCAGCCAGCCTCTGACCGTGCCGGGCGCGGTGGTGGTGTTTTTCCTGCGCGACACCCGCGGCACGCTGCGCCCCGGTGCCTCGGAACAGATCCTCGAATATGTCCGTGTCACGCTTGCCAGCACGGACGATGCCGCCCGCATGGCCGCAAATTCCGACAGCTGTGCCGATCTTTTCGTCGCCGCGCGCGGATTGCCCGAGGCGCAGATCCAGCGCCAGAGCCTGCCGCAAGGACAGGTGCCCACCGATCAGGGCATTCGTCTGGCCATGCTGGACGATAATGAGACCACCGTGGTCAATTACGGCGGTGCGGTGCAATTGCTGATGCTGTGCAAGCGCACCCCGGCGCTTTTGGCCGAGACGCCCGCCGCCCCGGTCGCGACCAGCGCCGAAAACGGAAGCGCCGAGAATGCCGAGGCCCAGCCCGATCCCGACGCACTGCCGGCCAAGGACGAGGTGCGCAACCGCGTATTCAACCGCAAGGTCACGCAGGCCGCCGATGCCTATCTGGCCGAGCTGCGGGCCAATGCCGTGATCCGGCGACCCTGATTCTGACGGCAAGGCCCGGGGGCGCTTCGCCCCCCGGACCCCCAGAGGATATTTGGACATGAAAGAAGGTAGGCCATGCGGCGTGCGATCGTCCTGACCTGTGGCGAGCCGGCGGGTATCGGGCCGGAACTGGCGCCAAAGGCGCTGGCCTCAGGGGTGCCTTTCGTGTTTCTGGGCGATCCACGGCATTTGCCCGAGGGAACCCGATGGCAGGAGGTGGAGGCCCCCGGCGACGAGGTTCCCGAGGGCGTTCTGGCGGTTCTGCGCCATGATTTTCCGGCGCCGGCCGTGCCGGGCCGACCGGATCCCGCGAATGCGCAGGCCGTGGCCGATGTGATCGCACGGGCGGTCGCCCTGGCGCGTTCCGGTGCGGCGGGCGGGATCTGCACCCTGCCGATCAACAAGGAGGCGTTGAAGCGCGGCGCCGGTTTCGCCTTTCCGGGTCATACCGAATATCTGGCGCATCTGGCGGGCGATGTGCCGGTGGTGATGATGCTGGCCTCGACCACGGTCGAGCCGCCCTGTCGGGTGGTGCCGGTCACCATCCATATCGCGCTGCGCGAGGTTCCCGACGCGCTGACGCCCGAGGCGCTGGAACGGGCGATCCGCATCACCGATGCGGCGCTGCGCCGCGATTTCGGCATTGCCGCGCCCCGGCTGGCCATTGCCGGGCTGAACCCGCATGCCGGTGAAAACGGCGTCATGGGCGATGAGGAAACGCACTGGATCGCGCCCCTGTTGGCGCGACTGCGCGGTGAGGGCTTTGATCTGGCCGGGCCGTTGCCCGCCGATACGATGTTTCATGCCCCCGCCCGGGCGCGCTATGACGCGGCGCTTTGCGCCTATCACGATCAGGCGCTGATCCCGGTCAAGACGCTGGATTTCGCGGGCGGGGTGAATGTGACGCTGGGCCTGCCTTTCGTGCGCACCTCGCCCGATCACGGCACCGCGTTCGACATCGCAGGCAAGGGTGTGGCGGATGCGGCAAGCGTTATCGCGGCCCTGCGCATGGCCCATGACATGGCGGGACGGCGATGAGCACCATCGACGGACTGCCGCCGCTGCGTGAGGTGATCGCGCGTCACGATCTGCGGGCGAAAAAGCAGCTGGGGCAGAATTTTCTTCTGGATCTGAATCTGACCGCCAAGATCGCGCGGGCGGCGGGCGATCTGAGCGGTTGCGACGTGATCGAGGTCGGCCCCGGTCCCGGCGGCCTGACGCGGGGGTTGCTGGCCGAGGGCGCGCGCCATGTGCTGGCCATCGAAAAAGATGCCCGCGCCCTGCCCGCGCTGGCCGAGATCGGCGAGGCCTATCCCGGCCGGTTGACGGTCATCAATGGCGATGCACTGGAAATCGACCCGCTGGCGCAGCTGACGCCGCCGATCCGGATCGTCGCCAACCTGCCCTATAATGTCGGGACCGAGCTCTTGATCCGCTGGCTGACGCCGGCGGCATGGCCGCCCTTTTGGCAATCGCTGACGCTGATGTTCCAGAAAGAGGTGGCCGAGCGCATCGTGGCCCGGCCCGGCGGCAAGGCTTACGGAAGGCTGGCGGTGCTGGCGCAATGGCGGTCGGATGCAAAGATCGTGATGACGCTGCCGCCCGAGGCCTTTGTCCCGGCGCCCAAGATCCATTCAGCGGTGGTGCATCTGACCGCCCTGCCCGAGCCACGTTTTCCCGCGGATCCGGCGGTGCTGAACCGGGTTGTCGCCGCCGGCTTCAACCAGCGGCGCAAGATGCTGCGCGCCTCGCTCAAGGGGCTGCATCCGCGGATCGAGGATTTGCTGGTCGAGGCGGGGATTGCGCCCACGGCGCGGGCCGAAGAGATCGGGCTTGAGCAGTTCTGCGCGCTGGCGCGGATATTGGCTGTGGCGCCGCGCTAGGCCCCGTGCCCTGTGGGTGGTCCGGGCAATGCTGCCCGGGACCGTGATTTCAGAAAAAGCCTATTCGCCCGAGGCCTTGTCGGGCTGTCCGCCATCGGCATCGGCGGGCTTTTTGCGACTGCGCGGGGCGCGAGGCGCCGAGGGGGCGGAGGCGCGGGGCCGACGGCGCGGCGCCGGTGCGGCCTCGGCCGGTGCCTCGGGGGCGACGGTCTCGGCGGCGGGGGCGCTCATCTCGGCCTCGGGGGTCGCGACGGGGCCGCTATCCTCGTCGTCGGCGATGGCCAGCGGCAGGCCGGATTGCGTATCCTGATCCTCGGCCGGGTTGCCGTGACGGGCCGCCGGCTGACGGTCGTCGCGACGGTATTCGCGCGGCTCGCGTTGATCGGCGCGGTCATGGGACCGCCCCTCGCCATTGCCGTTACCGTTACCGTTGTTCTGGCCGTTGCCATGGTCGCGCTGACCATTGCCGCCATCGCGCGAATCGTCGTCGCGGTGGAACTGTTGCTGGTTCTGCAGGCGCTCGGCCTGTTCGCGCTGCGCCTCGCCCAGCATGCGCGTGTAATGTTCGGCATGCTGAAGAAAGCTCTGCTCTGCCACGCGGTCATTGGACAGTTGCGCGTCGCGCGCCAGCGTCAGGTATTTCTCGATGATCTGCTGGGGTGTGCCGCGCACCTTGCCCTCGGGACCCGAGGAATCAAAGACGCGATTGACAATGTTGCCCAGCGTGCGTTGTCGGTTCGACTTGTTACGCGAACGGGATTTGGATGATCTCATCAGCTTGTTGTCGGTTTTCCCGGCTTGTGCGGGTTGGGGTTGGGGTCATCTTTCGGCAAATGCCAATCAGGAAACGGAGCGTCGCTCCAATCTCCGCCTAGCCAAAAATGGGCTGAGTATAACTGACCCGTGCGTGGGCTCCACGCCCCCGTCACAACTGCGAATAAACACGCCGCAGCGGCGGGCACAAGCAAAAATTTCTGCAAATGCGTCAAAAACTGCGGATCCTTGCCGGGTCAGCGCGGCTTGCGACCGCAAACGATCCGGTCGCGGCCATCCAGATCGCGCAGGACGTGCGGATCCGCCAGCCCGGCACCGGCCATCAGCGCGGCGACCGCTGCCCCCTGGCTTGGTCCGATTTCCACGATCAGCCGACCGCCGGGGGCCAGATGCGCCGGCGCGCCCGCCGTGATCGCGCGATAGGCGGAAAGCCCGTCCGCCCCGTCGGTCAGCGCCTGGCGCGGTTCCCACAACGCCACCTCTGGCGACAAATCATCCATTTCTGTCAAGGCGATATAGGGCGGATTTGAGACAACAAGATCAAACTCGCCCGACAGGCCGGAAAACCAGTCGCTTTCCATGAAATCCGCGCAAACGCCTATGCGATCGGCATTTTCGCGCGCGACGATCAGCGCGGCGGGGGAAATATCTGTGCCGATGCCGCGCGTCCCGGGCCGTTCGGCCAAAAGCGAAATCAGGATGGCGCCGGTCCCCGTTCCCAGATCCAGAACCGAGGCAAAAGGCTCGGCCAGCGCCGCCTCGATCAGGGTCTCGGTCTCGGGGCGCGGGTCGAGCGTGTCGCGGGTGACGCGGAAATCATGCTTCCAGAAGGCGCGGCCACCGACGATCTGGGCGACCGGCTGGCGGGCGGCGCGGGCATCGATCAGCCGGGCATAGGTCCGGGCCAGATCGGGGGCGGCCTCATGCGTCAGGTGGTCGGAAAGGTGATGGCGCGGCACCGGCTGTCCGGTGGCCAGTTCCAGCGCATGCTGAAACAGCCGGCCCGCATCCCGATCGGCATCCGCGACGCCGGCCGTGCGCAACCGGTCCTGTGCGGCAAGGCACAGCTCGGCCCCGGTCGGCATCAGCTTTCCTGCGCGGCCAGCCGCGCGGCCTGATCATGCGCGACAAGCGCATCCACCGTTTCCAGAAGATCGCCCTGCATGATGCGGTCCAGCGCGTAAAGCGTCAGGCCGATCCGGTGGTCGGTCATGCGGCCCTGCGGGAAATTATAGGTGCGGATGCGTTCCGAGCGGTCGCCCGAGCCGACCTGCGATTTGCGGTCGGCGGCGCGTTCGGCATCGGCGCGGCCACGCTCAAGATCGTAAAGCCGGGCGCGCAGCACCGCCATCGCATTGGCGCGGTTCTGGTGCTGGGATTTTTCCGAACTGGTGACCACGATGCCGGTGGGCAGGTGGGTGATGCGCACGGCGGAATCGGTGGTGTTGACGTGCTGGCCGCCGGCCCCGCTGGCGCGCATGGTGTCGATGCGGATATCGCCGGCGGGAATGTCGATATCGACCTCGGCCGCCTCGGGCAGGACGGCGACGGTGGCGGCGCTGGTATGGATGCGGCCACCGGATTCGGTTTCGGGCACGCGCTGGACGCGATGCACGCCGGATTCGTATTTCAGCCGGGCAAAGACCCCCTCGCCCTCGATCCGCGCCACGGCCTCGCGCACGCCGCCAAGGTCGGATTCGGCCAGCTCAAGCAGCTGGAACTGCCAGCCCTGCGATTCCGCGAAACGGCGATACATGGACAGCAGATCGCCCGCGAAAAGCGCCGCCTCTTCGCCACCGGTGCCGGGGCGGATTTCCAGGATCGCCGGGCGGCCATCGGCGGCGTCGCGCGGCAAAAGCGCGATGCGCAGCGCATGTTCCAGATCGGGCAGCGCGCCGCGCAGGCGCGACAGCTCATCCTCGGCCAGTTCGCGCATTTCGGCATCGGCCAGCATGGCCTGCGCCTCGCGGATCCCGTCCTGCGCGGCGCGCCATTCCGAGATCTGGGTCACGACGGGCTTGAGATCTGCATATTCACGGCTGATCGCCGCGATCTGGTCGGGCGCGGGGCCGTCATTCAGCCGCGCTTCGAGATATTCGAAACGCTCGACAATCTGGGCAAGGCGATCTTGGGGTAGCATGACAGCGGATTAAACCCGACCGCCGCCACGGGCAAGACAGAAGCCGCCATCCGTGACGCAGATCAAAGCGCGGCGCGACGCGGCGTTGTAAGCTGACCGACAGCATGCATGACCAGCATTCCGCATGGCCTGTTCGCCGCAGAAAGCCTGATTTTCCGACGGCTCGGCCTGTTTAAATTGATCGATTGGTTCATTCGGAAAGGAGTTTGCGATGAAGTCTCCTGTCATTTCAGGGGCATTGGCGCTGGGGCTTGCGGCGTTTCCCGCGATGGCACAAGAGGGCGGGCTGGATGCCGCGACGCTGCGCGCCGATGCCGCTGCCCTGTTCGAGCCGATTCCCGACAAGGTCGAGGCGATCCGAAAATCCGAAATCTCGCCCGAAGGGCACAAGATCACCCCCGAAAAGGTCGATCTGGGCCGAAGCCTGTTCTTTGACCCGCGCATGTCGAAATCCGGGCTGATTTCCTGTCAGACCTGCCACAATGCGGGCCTGGGCGGGGCGGATGGATTGCCGACATCCATCGGGCATGGCTGGCAAAAGGGGCCGCGCAACGCGCCGACCGCGTTCAATTCGGTCTTTAACGTGGCGCAGTTCTGGGACGGGCGCGCGCCCGATCTGGCCGAGCAGGCCAAGGGACCGTTGCAGGCCGGGGTCGAAATGCACAACACCCCCGAAAACCTGATCGCGACCCTGAAATCCATGCCGGGCTATGAGGCGATGTTCAAAAGCGCCTTTCCCGAGGATGCCGATCCGGTCAGCTTTCAGAACTTCGCCCATGCCGTAGAACAGTTCGAAAGCACGCTGATCACCCCCGACGGCAAGTTCGACCTGTTTCTGAAAGGCGACGACAACGCCATGAATGAACAGGAAAAACGCGGGCTGCGCGCATTCATGGATACCGGCTGCACGGCCTGTCATAACGGGGTGAATGTGGGCGGACAGGATTACTATCCCTTTGGCGTCGTCGCGAAGCCGGGCGCCGACGTGCTGCCCGCCGGCGACACCGGACGTTTTCAGGTGACCAAGACGGTGGATGACGAATATGTATTTCGCGCCGCGCCCCTGCGCAATGTCGCGCTGACCGCGCCCTATTTCCATTCCGGTGCGGTCTGGGACCTGAAAGAGGCGGTGCAGATCATGTCCTCATCCCAGATCGGGACGGACCTGACCCCCGATCAGGTCGACGACATCGTGGCCTTTCTGGATACGCTGACCGGCAAACAGCCGCAGATCGTTCATCCGATCCTGCCGCTGCGGACGGAACAGACCCCGCGACCCGCGCCGATGTAGGGCTCTCTCGCTATAGCGGATGCGGAAAAAGGAAAGGGGCCGCAGGGCCCCTTTCCGGCATTTCAGAGCGCGCCCGGTCAGGGGATGCGCCGGATCACTCGGCCTTGACGGCTTCGACCGAAATATTGATCTCGACCTCGTCCTCGACGGCGGGGGCGAACTTGCCCAGGTTGAAATCCGAGCGCTTGATCTCGGTCGCGGCGTTGAAGCCGGCGGCTTCCTTGCCGGTCATCGGATGGGCGGCGATCTGGTTCAGATCGACCTCGAGCACCACCTCTTTGGTGACGCCGTTCAGCACCAGATCACCGGTGACCTTGGCTTCCTTGTCGCCATTCGGTTCGACCTTGGTCGATTTGAAGGTGGCGACCGCCGTGGCCTTGTCGGTGTTGAAGAAATCGGCCGTGAACAGATGCTCGTCCAGACCGGCCGCAACCGAATGCAGACCCGACAGCGGGATCGTCGCCTCGACGGTCGAGGCGGCGGGGTTTTCCGCATCCAGAACCAGCGTGCCGGTCAGGCCGTTGATGATGCCCGTGCTGGTCGAAAAACCCATATGGGTGTATTCGAACACCGCCTGGCTGTGATCGGGATCGAACTGATAGGTCACGGGTGCGGCCATGGCGCCGGTGGCCCCCAGCAGAACGGCGATCGCGGCGACGGGGGAGACAAGGGTTTTCATCGGGAACTCCTGGTTGAAAGCTGGCGCTGAAGTTCCACAGGAAATGTAACAATGGCAACAAAGGTTTCCATCACCCGGCCTGACATTATTGTGTTTCGCCGCCACGCCGAAACAGTGTCGCCGTCATGGCGAATATCGGGGCATTCCGGCGATTCCGGCTTGCATTCGCGACCTCTGCCGCTATAAGTCCGCATCCTTCCGCAAATGCGAAACCGGCGCAGCCTCTCGTGGCGGGGCGCGGAAGGGATGTCCCGCCGTTGAAATGCGCCCCGATAAAAAGGTGCAGACATGCCGCTTTATGAGCATGTGCTGATCGCCCGTCAGGACCTGTCGAACACGCAGGCCGAAGGGCTGATCGAGCATTTCTCGACCGTTCTTGCCGACAATGGTGGCAAGGTCGTCGACAACGAATATTGGGGTGTGCGCACCCTGGCCTATAAGATCAACAAGAACCGCAAGGGCCACTATGCCCTGCTGCGCACCGACGCCCCCTCTGCCGCCGTGCAGGAGATGGAGCGCCTGGCCGGCCTGCATGACGACGTCATGCGCGTGCTGACTGTCCGCGTGGACGAGCACAAGGAAGGCCCCTCGGTCCAGATGCAGAAACGCGAAGAGCGTGGTGAGCGCGGCGACCGTGGTGATCGGGGCGACCGTGGTGATCGTGGCGAGCGCCGCGAACGTCGCGACCGCGACGACCGGAACTAAGGGAAAGGAACCAGTATCATGGCAAACAAACCCTTCTTCCGTCGCCGGAAAGTCTGTCCGTTCTCGGGCGACAATGCCCCCGCGATCGATTACAAGGACACCCGTCTGCTGCAACGCTATATCAGCGAACGCGGCAAGATCGTGCCCTCGCGCATCACCGCCGTCTCGGCCAAGAAGCAGCGTGAGCTGGCCCGCGCCATCAAGCGCGCCCGCTTCCTCGCCCTGCTGCCCTATGCCGTGAAGTAAGGAGAGACGATCATGCAAGTCATCCTGCTGGAACGTGTGGCCAAGCTGGGCCAGATGGGCGATGTCGTGAAGGTGAAAGACGGCTTCGCGCGCAACTTCCTCTTGCCGCAGGGCAAGGCGCTGCGGGCCTCGGACGCCAACATCGCCGCCTTCGAGGCGCAAAAGGCCGATCTGGCCGTGCGCAACGACGAAAGCCGCGCCGAGGCGCAGAAACTGGCCGGAAAGATCGACGGCCAGGTGTTCGTCATCATCCGCTCGGCCTCGGATGCCGGTGCGCTTTACGGTTCGGTCACCCCGCGTGACGTCGCCGAAATCGCCAATGCCGAAGGTTTCGCCATCGAGCGCCGTCAGGTCGTTCTGACCGCGCCGATCAAGGAACTGGGCCTGCACGAGGTCAAGGTTCACCTGCACCCGGAAGTCGACGCGACCGTCAAGATGAACGTCGCCCGCTCGACCGAAGAGGCCGAACTGCAAGCCTCGGGCAAGTCGATCCAGGAGCTGGCCGCCGAAGAAGAGGCCGCTGCGGAATTCGAGATCGCGGAACTCTTCGACGATATCGGCTCGGCCGGTCGCGACGACGAGGACGAAGCCGCGAGCTGATCGCAGCTTTTCCCGCACAGGAACGGAAGAACGCGCCGCGACCCGGCGCGTTTTTTCATGCCTGTGCGCTGGCGGGCCTCGCGCGCGATGGGCCGTGCGGGGGAACATTCCCCATGCTGGCGGGTTGAGGATGCGACGCGACTTTCGCCAGAGGATTTGCGCCATGTCCCAAGACAAAGCCCCCCGGCGGCCCGACGACCGCCCGCCGATCACCCATACCGACGCCGACACGGCCAGCGACACCCGCTTTGGCCCGCGCCCGGTTCCCGAAGGCCATCGCCGCCCGTCCGGCCCGACCGAGTCGCGGCGCATTCCGCCGCATGGCGATGTCTCGCCCGATGGCCGGCATGTCTGGCCGCGCCCCTCGGCCACGGCGAAATGGCTGGTCTGGGGGGGAACGGCGCTGGGGGTGGCGGCGCTGACCGCCGGCACGGTGATCGCGGCGCGGCATGTGCTGGGCCTTTCATCCGGGGATGAGAACCGCCCGCGCGCGCGCGGCAGTGTCGCACCCCGCTTTGCCGACCTGTCCCCTGAGGAACGCGAGGCGATGCGCCAGCGGGCGCGGGCGCGCGAATCGCTGGACGCGCGCCGGGCCGCGCATCTGCGCGCCGAGGCCATGCGCAATGCCCCGCCGCAGGCCCGCGCCCCCCGCCCCGGCCTTTTGCAAGAGGTCGAGGCGAATACCGCCAGCATGTCGAACGGGGTCGACAATCTCATGCGGTCGCTCGGCGCGGCGATGACCGGTTTTCGCACCGTCGCCGGTCAGGCCGGCGCGATCATGCGGGAATTCGGCGATGCCGCCGATCTGGTGCGGGGGCTGCTTGGCCGCGACACCGGGGCGGCGCAGGCGGGCGCCCGCAACCCCCGCGCCCCCAACCGCCGGACCGGCGCGCCGCCGCATCGTGATGACGGTGATCGCCACAGTGATCGCCGGGGCGCGCATATGCCCGATCTGCGCGACGATCCGCTGCTGCATGATCCCATGGACGGCCCCGAACCGCGCGGGCCCTCCGATCACGATCCGCGCGTGCATCGGCTATAGCTCCCGCGCTTTTGCTACGGGCACGGGGGGCGATCGTCGCCCCCGGCGCGAACCATAGCCCGCCCGATCCGCGCATGAAAAAAGGGCCGCCCCGAACGGAGCGGCCCCTGATCCTGCGAAGGCTGGCGATCAGACCTGATCCAGCGCCTCGATGGCCTTTTCCAGATCGTCCTTGCTGACCGACTTTTCGGACACTTTGGCGCCCTCGACGATGTGATCGACGACCTTGTCCTCGAAGATCGGGGCGCGCAGTTGTTGCTGGGCCTGCGGGTTCTTCTGGATGAACTCGAAGAAGGCGCGTTCCTGGCCCGGATATTGACGGGCCTGTTGCAGCACGGCCTGGGTCATTTCCTGATCCGAAACGGTGATCTCGGCTTTCTGACCGATCTCGGCCAGAAGCAGGCCAAGACGCACGCGACGCTCGGCCAGGGCCTTGTGCTCGTCCGTCGGCTCGATCTCGCCATGGTTATGGCCGTGATCCTCGGGGTGCTCTTCGTGGTAAAGCTGATGGGCGATCTGATGGGCCTCGGCCTCGACCAGCGACTCGGGCAGGTCGAACTTGACCAGCGCATCCAGCTTGTCCAACAGCGAACGCTTCAGAACCTGACGCGCGGCACCGGTATATTCGGCCTCGAGACGGCCACGGATCTGGGTCTTCAGCGCATCCAGATCCTCGGCGCCGAATTTCTTGGCCAGCTCGTCGTCGATCTCGGCCGCTTTCGGGGCCTTGACTGCCTTGACGGTGGTTTCAAAAATGGCGTCCTTGCCGGCCAGATGGGCGGCGCCATATTCCTCGGGGAATTTGACCTCGACCTTGACCTCGTCGCCGGCCTTGGCGCCGACCAGCTGATCCTCGAAGCCGGGGATGAAGCTGCCCGAACCCAGAACCAGCGGATAATCCTCGGCGGCGCCGCCTTCAAAGGCCTCGCCATCGACCATGCCCTTGAAGTCGATCACGACCTGATCGCCCTCTTTGGCCTTGGAACCCTTGCGGCGATCCTCGAAAGCCTGGGCGTTCTTGGCCAGGTTTTCCAGCGCCTCGGTCACCTGCGCATCATCGGCCGCGACGACCAGACGCTCAAGCTCGACACCCGAAAGATCGGCCTCGGGAATGACGGGCAGCGCCTCATAGGCGACGGTGACGACGACGTCGTCGCCCTCTTTCCAGGTCTCGCCATTGACCATTTCGATCTGCGGTTGCAGCGCCGGGCGGTCGCCGGTCTTTTCCAGATGATCGCGCATGGCCTTGTCGATGGCTTCCTGCATGGCATCACCCAGCACGCGCTGACCAAACTGCTTTTTCAGCAGCGCCATCGGCACCTTGCCCTTGCGGAAGCCCTTCATCTCGACCTCAGGCTGCGCCTCTTTCAGCTTGGCATCGACCTGCGCCGCAAGTTCAGCCGCCGGCAGCGTGAATTCGTAGCCGCGCTTCAGTCCTTCGTTCTGGGTTTCCTTGACCTGCATTTGTATTCCTTCATCCATCCAAGCTGCGAATACCGGCACGCGGGCCGGATTGGTGCCGCAACCGTCCCGCCCCCGCGCCTTCGCGTGTTTCAGCGCGCTAGCTATGGGATTTTGCGGTCCTTAGCAAGGTCGAAGGCTCGTTTCCCCAGCCCTGCGCGGTTGAGACGCCGCCGGCGGCGCCCGGGGCATCCTGTCCGCCCGTCCGCCCCCGCAATCCGGTCCCGAACCCGCGACCGAGTCGAATCCGCCGCGACCATCTCACCCATAGATTGCAACGCAAAACCATGGGTTTACCTTACGCTAGGTCAATGCCTGCTACCTAACCAAAAGCCAAGTTCACTTTTTACGGGAAAAGTCGCAAAAACAGGTTGTGTTAAGTGTTTGACTGTTAACGTTTGTAGCGAGTTCCGGGTTAGAACGAAATTTCGACCGGGTGGGTCTGCCAAGGGCCCGCCCGGTTGCCATTTTCACGACCGCGTTTCGGGCCGTGCCGCCCGGGATCAGGGGTCGGTTTTCCTCCAGCTCTGTTCCCATTTCAGCGCCTCGCCCTGAATGAAGCGCGCGAAACTGCCGACCTTGCTGGACCGGTGCAGGTCGACATGGGTCACCACCCAAAGCGGAACCTCCCATTCGGGCGGCGCGTAATCGGGAAACAGCTCGATCAGATCGCGCTCGGCGCTGCCGCGCGCCAGAAAGCCGATCCCAAGCCCGCACATCACCGACCAATAGACGACCGAGGGCTGGGGCGTGCGTAGCGCAAAGCAATCCTCGGACAGCCGCTCGGACAGCCATTGATTGAAGGGGGCGCGGGAATAATCCCCCTCACCATGGATATAGCGGTGCCCTTTCAGGTGGTCCGGGCTGTCGGGGCGGCCATGCGCGTCGATATAGGCCTGTGTGCAGTAAAGCGCGACCCGGTGGCTGACCAGCGGCGAGACGATGTAATCGGGATGCGAGGGGCGCGGCCCGGCGCGCAGGGCGATATGCGCCTCGCCCGAGGCCATTTCATAGGTCCGTTCATCCGACCGGTAAATGACCTGCAATTTGGGGTGCTCTTGCTGAAACCGGGCGATGATGGGCAGGATACAGCGTTCGATCGAGGGGACGCCCGTCACGATGAGCTGTCCCGAAACCTGATGACTCGAGGTTTCGATCCGGGTCAGCATCTGCGCGATCTGTTCATCGACCAGGCTGGCGGTGCGCAACAGCTCTTCGCCGGCCTCGGTGGGGGTATAGCCACGGGCATGACGTTGAAAGAGCTTCGTGCGCAGATGCAGTTCAAGCTGGTCGATATGCCGGATGACAGAAGAGTGATGCATGCTCAGCGCCTCGGCCGCGGCGCTGACCCGGCCCAAACGCGCCACATGCGCCGCGGTGCGTATCTCGGTCCATAAATTCAAGCGCATGATCGCCTCAGTTTTGCACACAACATGTGTAGTATGGCCGGTTTTATCGCGAAACTGCAATACCGATATGGCTGTCATCGAAGAAAGGCGCGCTTTGAGCCGCCAGATATAGGAGAATTAGAGATGCTGAACAAACTGGTCCTGGCCGCTATTGCCACCGCGATCGCCCTGCCCGTCGCCGCCTCGGAAATCACCCCCGGCCGCGCGATGGAGGCGGAACTGCTGAACCTCGACGCCTCGTCCTTTACGCTGAGCGAGCTGGGTCAGATCAGCTCGGAGGCGACCCATAACAAGCGCGCCGAACGCGCCCGCTTTATCCTTGAGGAACGCGCCGATGGCGTGCGCAACGCGGTCGCCAGCGACGACACCCCCAGCGACTATTTCGGCGCGACACGCATCGGCCGCGACGACTGATCCGCGGATCCTTTACCGCGCGGCAGATCCTGTCGGCGCGACACGCAAGGCCGCCCCGAAACGGGGGCGGCCTTGATGCGTTTCGCGGTGGCGCGGGGCCGCGCGGATCAATCCGTCAGGAAATGCCAGTCGCCTTGCCCCAGCGCGGGCGCCGCCCTGTCGGTCACCAACGGGCTGCGCGAAAAGCGCATCGGACTGCGCAACCCGGCAATGCCTTCGGGCGCGATGCGCAAGCCCCGCGCCACAACCTGCGGATCGGCCAAAGCCTCGGCCACGTCATTGACCGGCCCGCCCGGCACCCCGGCTTTTTCAAGCGCGGCGATCAGCTCGGCCCGGGTCAGCCGCGCCGTCGCCCCGGCCAGCATCGGCACCAGCCGCGCCCGGTTCGCCACCCGCGCCGGATTGGTCGCGTAATCGGGGTCCTGCGCCAGCCCCTCTTGTCCCAGCACCCGGCACAGGGCCGCGAATTGCCGGTCATTGCCGCAGGCGATGATCAGATGCCCGTCACTGGCCGGGAACAGCTGATAGGGCACGATATTCGGATGCGCATTGCCCAAGCGGTGCGGCACCACGCCCCCCAACAGGTAATTCGTCGCCTGATTGGCCAGCACCGCCAGCCCGCAATCCAGAAGCGACAGGTCCAGATGCTGTCCCCGCCCGGATCGCGCGCGCTCGGCCAGCGCGGCCTGCACGGCAATGGTGCCGTAAAGCCCGGTAAAAATGTCGATCCAGGCGACGCCGACCTTTTGCGGCTCGCCCGCCGGATCCCCGGTCAGATCCATGATCCCCGACATGCCCTGGATCAGGAAGTCATAGCCCGGCTGCGCCGCGCGCGGCCCGTCCTGTCCGAAACCGGTGATCGAGGCATAGACCAGCCCGGGATTGCGCCCGGCCACGCTGTCATAATCCAGCCCGAACTTGCGCAATCCGCCCAGCTTGAAGTTTTCGATCACCACATCGGCCGTGTCGATCAGCGCCTTCAGCCGCTCAAGATCGGCGGGGTCGTTGAAATCGCAGATGACCGAGCGCTTGCCGCGATTGGCGGCGTGGAAATAGGCGGCGACGGTTTCGGTCGTGCCATCCGCATGCGGCCGCTCGATAAAGGGCGGGCCCCAGCGGCGGGTGTCGTCGCCTTCCGGCGCCTCGATCTTGATCACCTCGGCGCCCAGATCGGCCAGCGTCTGGCCGATCCAGGGGCCGGCCAGAATCCGGGCCAGTTCGACGACCTTCAGCCCCTTCAGCGCCGGCTCGCCCATCAATAGAACGCCTGCAAGCCGGTCTGCGCACGGCCAAGGATCAGCGCGTGAACGTCATGCGTGCCCTCATAGGTGTTCACGGTTTCCAGGTTCTGCGCGTGGCGCATGACGTGATAGCCGATCTGGATGCCGTTGCCGCCATGCATGTCGCGGGCCTGACGCGCGATCTCCAGCGCCTTGCCACAGTTGTTGCGCTTGACGATGGAAATCATCTCGGGCGCGAACTTGCCCTCGTCCATCAGGCGGCCGACGCGCAGGCTGGCTTGCAGGCCAAGCGCGATCTCGGTCTGCATATCGGCCAGTTTCTTCTGATAAAGCTGGGTCGCGGCCAGCGGGCGATTGAACTGATGGCGGTCCAACCCATAGCTGCGGGCGCGGAACCAGCAATCCTCGGCCGCGCCCATCACGCCCCAGCTGATGCCGTAACGCGCCCGGTTCAGACAGCCAAAGGGGCCGCCCATCCCCTCGGCATGGGGCAGCAGCGCGTCTTCGCCAACCTCGACATTCTCCATCACGATTTCGCCGGTGATCGAGGCGCGCAGGCTGAGCTTGCCCTCGATCTTGGGCGCGGAAAGCCCCTTCATGCCTTTTTCCAGCACAAAGCCCCGCACCTTGCCGCCATGCGCCTCGGACTTGGCCCAGACCACGAACACATCGGCGATCGGCGCGTTGGAAATCCACATTTTGGACCCATTCAGCACATATCCGCCCGCCGTCTTGCGGGCGACCGTGCGCATGCCGGCGGGGTCGGATCCGGCCTCGGGTTCGGTCAGGCCGAAACAGCCGATGAATTCACCCGAGGCCAGTTTGGGCAGGAATTTCCGCTTCTGATCCTCGCTGCCATAGGCCTCGATGGGATACATCACCAACGAGGACTGCACCGAGGCCATCGAGCGATAACCGCTGTCGATGCGCTCGATTTCCCGCGCCACCAGACCATAGGCGACATAGGACGCCCCCACCCCGCCATATTCGTCCGAAACCGTCACGCCCAGCAGGCCGGACTGGCCCATTTCGCGAAAGATCTCGGGATCGGTCGTCTCGTTCAGATAGGCGGCCTCGACGCGCGGGGCCAGCCGGTCGGCGGCAAAGGCGGCGGCGGTTTCGCGGATCATCCGCTCTTCCTCGGTCAGCTGATCGTCCAGCAGAAAGGGATCGGACCAGGAAAACGGGGCGCCCTTGTGCGATTTCGTCGACATGCATGCCTCTTGCGATGATGGGGCCCGGGCTGCGGGCGGTCACCTTATTCATTAGCGCTTTCAAAGCGCGTCACAAAATGGATAATTCTCATCAGTTGATGCATAGGATGAATGACCTTGCGACAAAGGCGCTTTCTGCCCAATCTCAGCCTGCTTCTGGCCTTTGACGCGGTGATGCGGGCGGGATCGGTCACCGGGGCGGCGCAGGAACTGGGCCTGACGCAAAGCACGATCAGCCGCCTGATCCAAAGCCTTGAGGCACAGCTGGGACTGGCGCTCTTCATCCGCCACAAGAAGCGCCTGATCCCGACCGAGGCCGCCGGGCGTTATTTCCGCGACATTTCCGGCGCGCTTGAAATCATCCAGCGCGCCAGCACCTCGCTCATCGCCAATCCCGATGGCGGCACGCTGGATCTTGCCGTGCTGCCCACCTTTGCCACGCGCTGGCTGGCGCCGCGCCTGCCGCAATTCCTGTCGGATCATCCCGGCATTTCGATCAACCTGACCACGCGGTTTCGCAAGTTCACATTCGACGCGGAACCCTTTGACGCGGTGATTTATTTCGGGGCGGACGATTGGCCGGGGGCGGAATATCTCAAGCTGTTTGACGAACGCCTGACCGCCTGTGCCGCGCCGGATTTTCTGGCCGCGCATCCGGTTGCCGATGCCGCCGATCTGGCCGGGGCCGTGCTCTTGCAGTTACAGACCCGGCCCGGCGCGTGGTCGGACTGGTTCGCGGGTCAGAACGCGCCCCGCCCCGCCGGCACAAGCGGCATGATGATGGATCAGTTTTCGATGATGATCCAGGCGGCAATCTCGGGCCTTGGGGTGGCGCTTTTGCCCGATTACCTGGCCCAGATCGAAATATCCGAGGGCCGGCTTTGCCCGATCCTGCGCCCGGCCGTGCCGGGACGCGGCGCCTATTGGCTGGCCTGGCCCGAGCGCAAGGCCGGGCTGAAACCGCTTGAGGCGTTCCGGGCCTGGCTGGCCGAACAGATGGCCCGCGACGGAATACATGCAGGCCACGCATGACGTGCCGGTGATCGCCGTCGCCCGCAACGTCCCCCAGTCCATGAAATGCCCATAAAAAGGGGCGGCCGGCATTCCTGCCGGCCGCCCCCGTTACTCGTTCACCTTACACCAGGTCGAAGCGGTCGGCGTTCATGACCTTGACCCAGGCGGCGACGAAATCGCGCACCAGCTTTTCCTTGCTGTCGTCCTGGGCATAGACCTCGGCATAGGCGCGCAGGATCGAGTTCGACCCAAAGACCAGATCGACACTGGTCGCGGTCCATTTCGCCGCGCCCGTCTTGCGGTCGCGGATCTCATAGCTGCCTTTGCCGGTCGGAACCCAAGAATAGGCCATGTCGGTCAGGTTGACGAAGAAATCATTCGTCAACGCGCCTTCGCGGTCGGTGAACACCCCGGCTTTCGAGCCGCCGTAATTGGCGCCGATCACCCGCATGCCGCCGATCAGGACGGTCATTTCCGGCGCGGTCAGCCCCATCAGCTGGGTGCGGTCCAGAAGCATTTCCTCGGGCGAGACGACATAGTCTTTCTTGACCCAGTTGCGATAACCATCGGCCAAGGGCTCGAGCACGTCAAAGGACGCGGCATCGGTCTGGGCGTCGGTGGCATCGCCCCGACCCGGCGCGAACGGCACCGCAATGTCAAAGCCCGCGGCCTTGGCCGCCTGTTCGATGCCCAGATTGCCGGCCAGCACGATGGTATCGGCGACCGAGGCACCGGCCTGCGCCGCCAGCGGCTCCAGCACCGCCAGCACGCGGGCCAGACGCTCGGGTTCGTTGCCGATCCAGTCCTTTTGCGGGGCCAGACGGATGCGCGCGCCATTGGCACCGCCGCGCATGTCCGATCCGCGATAGGTCCGGGCGCTGTCCCAGGCCGTGGTGACCATATCCTGAAGCGACAGGCCCGAGGCGGCGATCTTTGCCTTGAGCGCGGCCACGTCATAGCCGGTCGGGCCGGCGGGGATCGGATCCTGCCAGATCAGCTCTTCGGCGGGAACGTCCGGGCCAAGATAGCGCGGCTTCGGCCCCATGTCGCGATGGGTCAGCTTGAACCATGCGCGGGCGAAAGCGTCGTTGAAGGCCGCCGGATCCTTGTGGAACCGTTCGGAAATCTCGCGATAGATCGGGTCCAGCTTCAACGCCATGTCGGCATCGGTCATGATCGGGTTATAGCGGATCGAGGGATCCTCGACATCGACGGGCTTGTCCTCTTCGGCGATCGAGACCGGCTCGTATTGCCAGGCGCCGGCGGGGCTTTTGCGCAATTCCCAGTCATGGTTCATCAGCATGTCGAAAAAGCCGTTGTCCCATTTCGTCGGATGCGTGGTCCATGCGCCTTCGATGCCGCTGACGACGGTGTTGCGGCCGATGCCGCGCTTGCCGGTCTTGTTCATCCAGCCCAGGCCCTGATCCTCGACGCCCGAGGCTTCCGGCGCCGGGCTCAGATCGGCGGCGCTGCCATTGCCATGCGCCTTGCCGATGGTGTGGCCGCCGGCGGTCAGCGCCACGGTTTCCTCATCGTTCATGGCCATGCGGGCAAAGGTTTCGCGCATCTGCGCCGCGGTTTTCAGCGGATCGGGCTTGCCGTTCACGCCCTCGGGGTTGACATAGATCAGCCCCATCTGCACGGCGGCCAGCGGGTTTTCCATGGTGTCGGGATTGGCGACATCGCCATAGCGTTCGTCGCTGGGCGCCAGCCATTCCTTTTCGGCGCCCCAATAGACGTCCTTTTCGGGATGCCAGATATCTTCGCGGCCGAAGCCGAAGCCAAAGGTTTTCAGCCCCGCCACGTCATAGGCGATGGTACCGGCCAGCTGAATCAGGTCGGCCCAGCTGATCTTGTTGCCGTATTTCTTTTTGATCGGCCACAACAGGCGGCGGCCCTTGTCGGTATTGGCGTTGTCGGGCCAGCTGTTGAGCGGTGCAAAACGCTGGTTGCCGGTGCCGCCGCCGCCACGGCCATCGGCCAGACGATAAGAACCGGCGGTATGCCACGCCACGCGGGCGAACATGCCGACATAGCTGCCCCAATCGGCCGGCCACCAGTCCTGGCTGTCGGTCATCAGCTTGCGCAGATCGGCCTTGAGCGCCTCGACATCCAGCGATTTCAGCTCTTCACGATAGTCGAAATCGGCGCCAAGCGGGTCGGTCTTGCGATCATGCTGGCTAAGGATGTCGAGGTTCAGCGCGTTCGGCCACCAGTCGGTATTGGACTGGCCCGCCGCCGTCACGCTGCCATGCATGACCGGGCATTTTCCGGCCGTCTTGATTTCGTTTCCATCCATCTTGCTCTCCAATCCTGGCTATTCGTGCGAGGCAGGCCCTGCCCCGGCCGCATCACGATGCAGCCGGGGCAGGACCGATTTACAAAACGCACGTTAGCAAGCATATGCAATAAGATAAATTTTCATTTTCTAATGCCTATGATATGTCTCGCTTATGAATCTGATCACCATGAAGCATCTGCGCTATTTTGAAGCGCTGGCCCGCCACCGCCATTTCGGCCGCGCGGCCGAGGCATGCGCCATTTCCCAACCGGCGCTGTCGCTGCAAATGAAAGAGCTGGAAGAGATTTTGGGCGCACCGCTGATCGAACGCGGCGCGCGCCAGATCCGGCTGACGGGATTGGGCGAATCGCTGGCGGCGCGGGCGCGCGACATTCTGCGCGCGGTGGACGAGCTGGCGCTTTTGGGGCGGGCGGGGATCGGCGCGCCAAGCGGGCGGCTGCGCATCGGCGTCATTCCCACCATCGCGCCCTATCTGTTGCCGCGCGTCGTTCAGGCGCTTTCGGCGCGCTTTCCGGGCCTTGACCTGCGCCCGCGCGAGGCGGTGACGCGGCGGCTCATCGACGGGCTGCTTGAGGGGCGGATGGACACGGCCATCGTCGCGCTTCCGGTGTCCGAGCCGGGCTTGGTCGAACAGCCGCTTTTTGACGAGGAATTCCTGCTGGTCCGCCCCAGCGCCGATGCCGGCAAGCCCGCCCCAAGCCCGGACAAGCTGCGCGAGATGCGGCTCTTGCTGCTTGAGGAAGGGCATTGTTTCCGCGATCAGGCGCTGTCCTTTTGCAAGATGTCGCCCGGCGTCGCCCGCGACATGATGGAGGGCAGCTCGCTCTCGACCCTGGTCCAGATGGTCGGCGCGGGGATCGGCGTCACATTGATCCCGCAGATGGCGATCCCGATCGAAACCCGCTCGGCCGAGGTCGCGGTGACCCGCCTGCCCGCGCCGCGCCCCAGCCGCACCATCGGCATGGTCTGGCGCAAGACCAATCCGCTGGCCAATCAGCTGGAACAGATCACCGCCTGCGTGCGCGAGGTCGCCATAGCGGGAACCGCGCCGCCGCACGGATTTCCGGTCAGCGTGGTGCCGCCGCCCGCGCCAGCCGATCCCTGATCGCCACGCCGATGCCGTGATCGGGGATCGGCGCCACCGCGATCATCGCGGCCCCGGTGGCATCGGCCGCATGCAACAACTCAAACAGGCGCCGCGCCGCCTCGGCCAGATCGCCCGAGGGGCTGAGATCAAAGACCCCCGCCGCCTGTGCCTGTCCCGGCAGGACCTGCCCGGCAAAGGTGATCAGCGCCTCGCCCGGGGCGACATCGCGCGCCTCAAGCCGCAACAGCGCGCGCGGCGCATAATGCGATCCCAGCATGCCGGGTGAAAGCAGCGGGCCGCCCTGACCCGCCAGCGCGCTGGCGGTGCCGGGGCCTGCCATCTGCGCGGGTTCAAGCCCGGCGGCGGCCGCGATCTGGTCGGGGGTGATGACGCCCGCGCGCAGAATGTCGATGCCGTCCCGACGCACCCGCGCCACCGTCGATTCGACGCCGATCTCGGCCGGCCCGGCATCGACGATCAGTGACAGATTCGCCCCAAGATCATCGAGCACATGGCGCGCCGAGGTCGGGCTGATCCGTCCCGAACGGTTGGCACTGGGCATGGCCAGCGGCAGGTCCAGCCGCGCGATCAGCCCCTGCGCGAATCCCCGCGGCGCCCGCAGCGCCGCCGTATCCCCGCCCGCCGTCGAGGCCGGCGTGATCCCGCCCCCCGCCGCATCGCGCCGCAGCGGCAACACCAACGTCAGCGGCCCCGGCCAGAAAGCCTGCGCCAGCCGAAAGGACATCTCGTCCATATGCGCATAGCGTTCGGCCATGGCCATGTCTGCGACATGCGAAATCAACGGGTTATGGCTGGGCCGGCGTTTGACCGCATAGATGCGCGCAATCGCGTCGGACCGGGTCGACACGCCCGCCAACCCATAGACCGTCTCGGTCGGAAGGGCCACGACATCGCCCCGCGCGAGCAGCTCGGCCGCCTGATCCAGCGCATGGGGATCATCGGCCCTCAGCACCCGGGCCATCGGGGCTGGCGCCCCGGTGCTGCGATCATCCTGCCTGTCTGCGCTGGCCATGCCGGACCCTTTCCCGTTCCCGCGAACTGTTAGGAGCGATCCGCCAGCCCGTCAACGTCCCTGCCCGGGTCGCACCCCCGGATCCGGCCCCGATTCCGGCGGAACGCCCCCGCGCCCCAAAACGCGCCTGACTGGCACATTTCGCCCAATGCTCCACCTGAAGTTGCCCAAAAAGCTACGGTGACTTTTTTGCCACGCAGGCCGAACATGGCGCTACGGGCGCCCGTTTTTTCATAGGCGTTACGTTTGCATGTTCAAAGGCAGTTAATCAGTAACCGAGGTCAACATGAACGCCTGGTGGAGCACATCCGTCGCCATCAACCGCGCGCTTGGCGGCCGGAATTCCGAGCCGCTTTGTTCAAGGGTCTATCGTCAGCCGCCTTCGCTGTGGCGGTCGCTTTTCATGGTCACCATGGATCGCGCCTTCAAGGAAGCCGCCCATTGCGAAAGCGTGCATCAGCGGTGGCGCAACCTGATCGAGACCTAGACGCCGCGCGCCCCCCTGTCCGGTCATTCCCGGTCCGGTCGCCCCGCGGGGTCGCCCCCCTCTGCGGTGGTCCCGGCACGCCGACCGCCGCAGCTTTGCCCCGGCCCTTCCCCCCGGGCCATCGCCGCAATGGCGACGGGCCGCCACATCGCAGCCCGCGAACCCCGCCTTTCGGCGCGTTTCCACCGCAAGATCGCCCCGCGCATGCCCGCCCCTCTGCCACGCCGAAAGCGCCTGCGGGACGGCCCGGAAATAAGTTTCCGACAGGCGCATTTTTTCGCTTGCGCTCACTTTGCGCCCCCCATATACGACGCCCCACGCAAGCGGCACAGACGCTTGAGACCTCCGGTGGGGCCATAGCTCAGTTGGTAGAGCGCTTGAATGGCATTCAAGAGGTCAGGGGTTCGACTCCCCTTGGCTCCACCAAAAATTCCCGAAGAAATGGCGAATGGATTATCCGAAAACCCCGGATATCTTTCCATTTTTTCCGGAAAGCCGAACCTTTGAGAACGCGCGCAGCCCAAGCCGGCATTGGGGCTTCGGCCGAATGAAACGCGGCGGCTGGATGCGGAAACAACCGCCGAGATGCGCTGTTCTCTTGCCCCGCTGACAAAAATCGCGGCTTCAGGCCCGGCCGCCGGCAAGCGCGGCGATGGTGGTCAGGCCCGTCAACAACCTGTCCCATGGCTCGGCGCTGATCGACACGCGCACATGGCGGCTGCACTGTCTTGTCGCGGCGAAGAAATCGTCCTGCACGACACGAACGCCCAGTGACAGGGCGCGCGATTCGAAGGTCTGGGACTCGGCGACGGGCAGCCAGAAATGACAGGCCGGCGCAGCAGCCAGCCCCGGGAAAAAGCGCGTGACGATGCACCAGCGCCGGGCGATTTCCTCGGTCTGTTGCGATGCAAGACGCATGGCCGATCTGTCCTCTATCATGCGCGTGGCGGTCATCATCGGAAGCGGCGCGACGAACCAGCTTGCGGTCGCGGCCTCCTTGCGGATCCGGTCGAGGACGGGGTGATTGCCGATCGCGAACCCGAAACGCAATGCCGGCGAGACCGATTTCGACAGGCTGGAAATCAGCACATGCTGCCCCTCGAGATCCGCCACAAGCGGCGGCTGACCCGAATAGCTGCCATAGACATCGTCTTCGACCAGGGTCAGGCCCGCGCGCCGGATCACGCCGGCGATATCGGCACGGCGACCGGGCGACATGACGGCGCCGGTCGGATTTTGCAGATTGGGCATTGCCACAAGAACCCTGGCCCCGGTCTGGGCGCTGGCCTGTTCCAGCGCATCGGGCAACAACCCCTCACTGTCGCAGGCGACCCCGTGCAGCCGCAGGCCCGATTGCTGGGCGACGGCTTTCATGCCCGGAAAGGTAAAGGCCTCGGTCATCAGCGTCTTGCCGGGTTTCAGCAATGCCGCCAGAACAGCCGAAAGCGCGGCCTGCGCGCCGGTCGTGATCGCCACATCCGCCCGTGGCAGATCGAAGCCCCGCCACCGCATCCACTGTCGCACGGCATCCGTGGCCCGATACAATTGCGCATCCGTCGGATAGCCGAACAGATGCGGCGTCAGGTCCGCGGTCGCGGTGAATGCGGAACGCAGAACCGCCTCGTCCACCAATGGCGGCAATATGGTGGCAAGATCCAGTGACGAGCAGGTCTGCGAGATCTGCGAAAAGAGCTGCGCGGCGTCGCTGCGCGGCAAAACATAGGTGCCGCGCCCGACCTCGCCGCCGACAAGTCCCTGGCGCGTTGCCTCGACCATCGCCCGCGACACGGTCGAAAGATTGAGCCCCAGCGCATAGGCCAGCTCACGTTGCGCCGGCAGGCGGTCATTGACCTTGAGCTCGCCGGATTCGATCGCCCGCTTGAGGGCGCGCACCAAAGCCTCTGGCTTGGAAAACCCCGTTTCCAGCTTGGGAACCCACATCGTCCCACCAATGATTGTATTGCATACATTTCTTTCGTTGACCCAAACAATTGTCAAGGGCATGCAACGGCAAGTTGATGCTGAGTGGATATTTGTATGCAAAATTTGGTCGGCGAAATGTTCGAAACCCTGTTCCGCGATTCCGGGCCAGCCAAGGCGCGGGGCGCCATGCCGGATGATGTGGCCGATTGCGCCATGTCCTTTCAAAGCGAAGTCATCGACGACATCTGCGAGGATCTTGCATCGCATGTCGAGCGGGATCCGGCCGTTCTGGGCGAGCCCCTGTTGGTGCTGACCCCGAACGCGCCCTTTGTCGCGACCCTGTGCCACCGGGTCGCCCATGCCATATGGCAAAGCCATGACAGCCCCGAAAAGCGGCGCATCGCCATGGCGGTCAGCCATTTTGGCCGCGTCCTGTCGGGGGCCGAAATCCATCCGGCGGCGCGGATCGGGCGGCGCTTTGTGCTGGATCACGGCACCAATACGGTCATTGGCGCGACCACCGTCATCGGCGACGATTGCTATATCCTGAACGCCGTCATCCTTGGCGCCCGCGGCATCAGCGAAAATCCGCAGGGCAAGCGCCACCCGACCCTTGGCAATCGCGTACAGGTCGGCGCATTTTCCCGGATTCTGGGCGATATCCGGGTGGATGACGACGTGTTCATCCGCCCCCATTCCGTCGTGCTGACGGATGTGGCCGCAAAGGCGGGAAATGCCGTTCCGCCCTTTGCACGACGCTTTTGCCTTGACGGGTCCGCCGCATGAAACCGCATGAAACCCCCTTGTTTCACCACAATAATGTGGCCGTCAAAATGGAGGCGCTGCAACCCGGCGGCAGCCACAAGGCCCGCGCCGCGCGCCGCATGATCCGCGAGGCCCTGGTTGCGGGCCACCTGTCCAAGGGCGGCGGGCGGCGGATCATCGAAAAATCCGGCGGCAATCTTGGCGTGGGCCTTGCGTTCGAGGCGCAGCGCCACGGGATCGCGGTCGATCTGGTCATCGGGCTGTCCTTTTCGCCCCTGAAGCGGCGCCTGTGCCAGCATTTCGGCGCAAATCTGATTGGCGAAAACCTGTTGCGCGCAGGCTTTACCCCGAAGCAGGCGATCACCCATCTGATGAAACAGGACCCGGATCGCTGGTTCTTCACCGATCAATTCATCAACCCCGCCAACCTGAACGCGCATCTTGAGGAAACCGGCCCCGAACTGGTCCGTCAGGTCGCGGCCATCCGCCAGCCGGGACAGGGCATCATTCTGGTCAAGGGCGCCGGCACGGGGGCAAGCTTCGAAGGCATCTCGCGCTGTTTGCGCGACGCGTTCGGGGCGGTGCGATGCGAACTGGTCGTCCCCTCGGGATGCGACATTGCCGCCAATGTCTTTGTCGATCACCCGCTCGAGGGCTTTGCCGTGGGCGTCCGCCCGCCATTTCTGGATCTTGGATATATCAACGCCGTGCATCAGATCGCGCCCGATGTCGCGATGGAGGGACAGGCCGCCATGGCGCGGCATATCGGCTTTTTTCCCGGCATGACAAGCGGCGCGAATTACGCCGCCGCACTGAGCGCCGCCGCAAGGCATCCCAACGCGCTGATCGTCACGCTGGCTTATGACAGCGGCGAATCCTATATCCGCGCGGCGGCGGATCCCGCGCCCCCAACGCCACAGCCGGCCCATGTCTGATCCTGCCCCCCCGCCCCGCGCCGGCGCCTCCATCGCAAAGCTGGCGCTCGCCAACGGGCTGAGCGTCTCGGCCGCGGTCATTTCGGTGACGGCTTCGGCGCTGGTCGCGCGGCGCATCGGCTGGGAAGGCGGCCTGACCACGGTCCCCTATGGGCTGCAATTTCTGTCCCTGCTGATCGCGACCTTTCTGTCCGCGCGCCTGATGAGGCGGATCGGGCGCAAGCCGGTTTTCCTTGCCGCCGCCGCGATCGGGGTGGCGGGCGGCGCCCTGGGCTATGCCTCGGTCATCTGGTCGAGCCCGCTGCTTTTGTGCCTTGCCCATATCGCCCTTGGGATCCAGCTGGCGAATGGCAATTTCTACCGCTTTGCGGTGCTTGAACTGTCATCGCCGGCAAAAAAGGCGCAAGCCATGTCGCTTGTGGTGGCGGGCGGCACCTTTGCCGCGATCATCGGGCCTTACCTCTCGCGGCAGGCGGTTTTCTCGGCCGATGTCTTTGCCTCGGCCTATCTGGGGGTCGCGCTGCTTGCGGTCGTGATTGGCGGGCTGATCGCGACGACCCCGCTTGTCCGCGTGACCGAGGCCCCGGCTTCGGTGTCGAAATCCGATATGATCAAGGCGCTGTCCAGCGGCCCGGTGCTGATTGGCATGGCCATCGCCGCATTGGGCTATGGGGTGATGAACCTTTTGATGATTTCGGCATCGCTGGCGCTGGATGGGCTTGGCTGCGGCTTTTCCCAGATTTCCTATGCGATCCAATGGCATGTGCTTGCGATGTTTCTGCCCTCGCTGGTGATGGGGCGGATCGTGGCGCGGTTTGGCGCGATGCCCGTCGCGGTGACGGGCGTGGTGACGATCCTGCTGGGCGCAATCGTCACCTGGCGCGATCCGCTGAACATTCCATTGATCGAGAAATTTCTGATCTTGCTGGGGCTGGGCTGGAACATGACCTATGTGGCGGGGTCGTTCCTTGTCGCCGCGAATGCCAGGGCCGAACATGCCTTGGCGATGCAGGCCAGCAATGACGTGGCAATCGGCATTTTCGCGATGATCGGGGCCTTTCTGCCCGGCCCGGTCATGGCCATCTGGGGTTGGGCGGGCGCCAATGCCCTTGTTGCCGCCGCGATGCTGGGGCTGATCGCGCTGGCTTTGATGGTCCAGCTGAGCCTGCGGATGCGGCCCGAACAGACCCCCGCCCAGCCGGAACCGACCGCCAGGAAATGATCGAAGCCGCGCATGGGCAAGCCCCATGCCTGTCGATCCCTTTGACAACCGATCCGCAGGGATCCGGCCCCAAGGCGCGAAAAGATCTCGTCGGGGCCGGAGAACGACGCGCCGGCAAGCCCCGCGCCGCATATGACCATCGGGCGGGCGGGCCAGCCAGCTTGCGCCCCAACCCGCCCCAAAGGACCGCCCACCGGCCCGCCTCAGCCGAGGCCGGTCACGACATGATCAGCCCGCCATCGACATTGATCGTCTGGCCGGTGATATAGGCCGCATCCGCCGAGGCGAGAAAGGCCACCAGTGCGGCGACCTCGGCCGGGGTGCCGGCGCGGCCCATGGGGATGCCGCGCACCCATTCCTCCATCAACTCGCCGGGGCCATAATCGCCCAGCATTTCGCCCCAGACGCGGTCGTTATAATCCCACATTTCGGTATGGATGATGCCGGGACAGATCGCATTCGCGGTGATGCCCTCGGCCGCCAATTCCTTGGCAAGGCTTTGCGTCAAGCCGACCACGCCGAATTTCGAGGCGGCGTAATGCGGGGTATAGATGAACCCCTGTCGCGCCTGCCCCGAGGCGGTGTTGATCAGCCGGCCCTTGGTGCCGCTGGCGCGAAAGCGCCGGATCGCCTCTTGGCAGCACAGGAAGACGCCCTTGGTGTTGACGTCAAGGTTCAGATCCCATTCCCGTTCCGACAGATCCTCGACGCGGGCGATGGTGATGACACCCGCGTTCTGGACCGAGACCGAGATCGCGCCCAGCTTTGCCTCGGCCTCGCCATAGGCGTCGCGGATCGCGGCGGCATCGGTCACGTCCAGCACAAGGCCGATCATCTCGGCGCCGGTTTCGCCGGCAATCGCGCGGGCGATTTCGGGGGTGTCTGGCTCGATGGCGGCGATAGCGACCTTGGCGCCCTCTTCGGCAAAGCGGGTGGCGATGCCGCGCCCGATGCCCTTGTTGCCCCCGGTCACGATCACCGTCTGGCCTGCAAAGCGTTTCATGAGTTCTTCCTCCATGTGGCGCGACAGGCTGGGCGGTGCCCCCGAAAGGGATCAGGCCGTCAACCGTGCCGCTGTAAACTTGTCCGTGACCAGCACGTCGATGATGTCCAGCTTCAGCGCGCCCGCGATGGCCTCGGTCTTTGAGGCACCCCCGGCAAGCGCCATCACCCGATCCGCCTTTTTAAGCTCTTCGAGCGAGATACCGATCACCCGTTCGTTCAACGGCGTCTCGACCGGCTTGCCGTCCCGGTCATAAAAGCGGAACGAGATTTCGCCGACCGCGCCGGCCTCGTTCAGCATGGCCAGTTCCTGTTTCGAGAAGACGTTGCCCGATCGCGCCAAAAGCTCGGACGGCTCGACCGCGCCGATGCCGATGATGGCCAGCGTCAGACGGCCGAAAAGGTCAAAGGTCTCGCGCACGACCGGATCGGCCAGCATCACGATCTTGGCCTCGCGCGATGAGGTCACGCCCTGCACCAGCAACAGGCGCGGCTCGCCCCCGGTCAGCTTGGCCAGACGCGCGGTCAATTCGGTGGCATGGGTCTGGACCGAGGCATCGCCCATCCCGCCCAGCATCTGCACGATATAGCGGGCCTTGGTATTCCTCAGCGGATGGATATTGTCGACCATGCGCAGGATGGTCTGGCTCCAGCTTGAGACGCCGACGATCTCGTCCTGCTGCAAGGTCACCTCGACGAAATGCGCCGCCGCCTCGCCGATGCGGGCCATGATGGCGCCGTCGCGATCCTCGGAACAGTCGATGACGATGGCCTCGGTCAGCCCATAGCGGTCGCGCAGCGCGGTTTCGAGATCGGAAAACGTGCCCGGCGGCGGAATGACCGAGGTGCGCACGATGTTTTCCTGCGCGGCACGTTTCAGCATGCGCGAGACGGTCGCCTGCGACATATGCATCGTGCTGGCAATATCGGCCTGGCGCTTGCCCTCGACGTGATACATCTGCGCCACCCTGGCAATCAGTCGCAATTCGTTGATCCGGCCCATGGGCTCCTCCGCGGGTGAATTTTTATTCACCCTTAACTGGCGGAGCCGAAACCGTCGAGCGATAGATCGCGTCCCGCCAGACGGCCAGCCGGCCAGCCCTGTCCGACGCCCGGGGGTGCAGGGTCCGCCCCCCCTGAGGCAGCGCGGAAAGCGCCGCCAGATCGGGCCAGACACCAAGCGTCAGCCCGGCCAGACAGGCGGCGCCAAGGGCAGATGCTTCGGGCGCGTCGCATTGGATCAGCGGGTGCTCGATCATGTCGGCGACGCTTTGCATCAGAAACAGGTTCTTGCTGGGCCCGCCATCGGCGTAAAGCCTGCCAAGCGGTGCAGGCGACTGCGCCATCATCGCGGCCAGCACGTCATGAACCTGAAAGGCCATGGAATCCGTCACCGCACGCGCCATCTGGGCACGCGTGGTGTTGAAGGTGACACCCGAAAACAGCGCGCGGGCATCGGCCTGCCAATAGGGCGCGCCCAGACCGACAAAGGCCGGCACAAAGCCCGGCCCGCCGGGTTCGGCCGTCATCGCCAGATCGGTCAGCGCCTGCACATCCGGCAGCCCCATCAGTTCCGCCATCCAGGGAAGGGACGCGGCCGAAACAAGGATATTGCCTTCAAAGGCATAGGTCGGCCGGCCGTTGATCGACCAGGCGATGGTGGTGGTGATCCCCTGTTGCGGCGCGATGAAATCCGGCAGCGCCATCATGATCGACGAGCCGGTCCCGAAGGTCACCTTGCCATCGCCGGAATGGAACGCCCGGTGCCCGAAAAGCGCCGCGTGGCTGTCGCCGATGGCCGCGCAGATCGGAATGCCATCGGGCAGGCCCGCAACGCCCCTTGTCTCGCCAAAGCGGGCGGCGCTGTCGCGCAGCTCGGGCAGCGCGGCTTTCGGAATACCGAAGAGCGCACAAAGCTCGTCGCTCCATTCCATGCGGCCAAGATCAAGCAGCTGGCTGCGGGCGGCATTGGCCGCGTCGCAGGCATGGACCGCCCCGCCGGTCAGGCAATGGATCAGCCAGGCGTCGATGGTGCCCAGCCGGACCCTGTGGCCCGAGGGCGCACGGTCCAGCAGCCATTTCATCTTGGGTCCGGGAAACATCGGGTCGATGGGCAGCCCGGTCAGCGCCCGCACCCGTGGCTCGTGCCCCGCCGCGATCAGTTCGGCACAGGCGGGCGCGCTGCGCCGGCATTGCCAGCTGACCACGGGGCCCAGCGGCTGGCCGTCATCCGCATCCCAGATCGTCACCGACTCGCGCTGGTTCGAAATGGCGATGCCGAGGATCTGCACCGTCGGCATCTGTGCCAGACAGGCCGCGATCGCCTCTTGCACGGATGCCCAGATCCGCAGCGGCGACTGTTCGACCCATCCGGGCTGGGGGTGCTCGATGCCCACCGGCGACGAGCCGCGCGACAGGATCTCGCCCGCGGTCGAGACCAGCACCGCCTTGGAATTGGTGGTGCCCTGATCGATTGCAAGAATGGCGGTGGTCATGAGCGCTCCGGCGAATGGGGTGGAAAGACGGGCGCGACAGAGGGAGGATCCGTCGCGCCCCGCACGGGGGTCCCGCCCGGGCCGATCAGGCCCTTGCGGCTTTCCGTGCAATCAGCTCGACCGCAGCATCTGCGACGGCAATCGGCGACATGCCGAATTCGTCCAGCAGGAACTCGGCCGAGCCGGTCGGCGCGAAAATGCCCGGCACGCCGAGTATCTTCATCGGCACCGGCGATTCCGCCACCACGACCTCGGCAATTGCCGAACCAAGGCCGCCATAGATCGAATGTTCCTCGGCGGTCAGGATCGCGCCGGTATCGCGGGCGGCGGCGACCACGGCCTCGACATCGATGGGGCGGACGGTGGCCATGTTCAGAACCCGCGCCTCGATCCCCCGGCTGGCCAGAATATCGGCGGCCTTCATCATGCGATGGGTCAGCGTGCCATTGGCGATCAGGGTGACGGCATCGCCGTCGCGCAGAAGGTTCGCCTTGCCCGGCACGAATTTATGCCCGGCGGGCAGCAGGTCCGGCACGCCCACACGCGACAGGCGCAGGAAAACCGGCCCCTCATAGCCCGCGGCCCATTCGACGGCGGCGGCGGTTTCAATCGAATCGCAGGGCGCGATCACCGGCAGGTTCGGCAGCACGCGGGTCCAGGCGAAATCCTCGATCGAGTGATGCGTCGGGCCAAGCTCGCCATAAGCCATGCCCGACGAAATGCCGATCAGCTTCACATTGGCATTGGAATAGGCGATGTCGGCCTTGATCTGTTCCAGCGAACGGCCGGTCAGAAAACAGGACGCGCCACAAACGAAAGGCAACAGCCCGCCATTGGCCAGCCCTGCCCCGACGCCGACCAGGTTCTGTTCGGCAATGCCCACATTCACCAGCCGCTCGGGCCATTTCGATTTGAAACCGCCCAGCTTGGACGAGCCGACCGAATCGTTGCAGACCGCGACCACCTTGGGGTTCTCGGCGCCAAGACGTTCCAGCACCGCGACAAAGGCATCGCGGCAGTCATGCAGCTTGGGGGGATTGGTCACGGCATTCATCAGTTGACCTCCGAAAGCTCGGCAAGAGCGATTTTATACTGTTCCTCGTTCGGCACCTTGTGATGCCAGTCAACCCGGTCCTGCATGAAGGAAATGCCGTGCCCCTTGTTCGTATGGGCGACGATGCAATGCGGGCGGTCGCCGCGCCGTTCCAGCGCGGGAACGATCTCGGCCATGTTGTTGCCGTCGATCTCGGTCACGTCCCAGCCAAAGGCCGTCAGCTTGGGGCCAAAGGGGGCCAGATTGTTGGTATCGGCCAAGGATGCGCCCTGCTGGAAGCGGTTATGGTCGATGATCAGCGTCAGGTTGTTCAGGCCGAATTGCGCGGCGGCCGAGATCGCCTCCCAGTTCGAGCCTTCCTGCATCTCGCCGTCGCCGGTCATGACATAGGTGTGATAGCCGGCGCCGGTCAGCTTGGCGGCCTTGGCCATGCCCACGGCGACCGGAAGCCCGTGGCCCAGAGGGCCGGTATTCGTCTCGACGCCCGGAACCTTGTTGCAATTCGGATGCCCGTTCAGCCGGGAATGCGGCTTCAGAAAAGTGGAAATCTCGTCCTCGGGGATAAAGCCGCGCTTGGCCAGCGTCACATAAAGCGCCAGCGCGACATGCCCTTTGGACAGCACGAAGCGGTCGCGGTCGGGGCGCTTGGGTTCATCGGGCGAAATGCGCAAGACGCGGAAATAAAGCGCGGTCAGAATGTCGGTGGCCGACATTTCCCCGCCGATATGGCCGGCGCCGGCTTCGAACACCGCTTGCACGTCACGGCGCCGAATCTGCCGGGCGATGCCTTCAAGATCGTTCGGCTGCATGATTCCTCCTGCGTGAATATTTATGCTGATCAAAATATATTTGCACAGAAGCCCGCAAGTCAAGGGGGATGACGATCCCCCATGCCCGCATTCCTTTACGAAATCTGTTGACACGAATCTTGCCGCCAGCATATGCATTAACAAGCATATTGGAATATTTATTCCATCCATAAAGCTACCACGATGTGCGTGAGAGGGAGGGCCTTATGCTTGCGTCATTGAAAGACAGGGATGGTGGTGCGGGGGCGAAGCTGTTCTCGACGCTCAAGGGGGCGACGGGACCTCTGATCGGCCTGATCCTGCTCTGCGTATTCCTGTCATTCGAGACGGACAAGTTCATGTCCGTTCGAAACCTGCTGAACATCTTCGATCAGATCAGCGTCCTGGGCATCATGGCGGTCGGGATGACGCTGGTGATCCTGATCGGCGGGATCGACCTTGCGGTGGGTTCGGTGCTGGCGCTGGCGATGATGGTGATGGGCTATCTGGCAAACCAGCTGGGCCTGCCGCTGATCCCGGCGATCCTGATTGCGCTATGTGTCGCCGCATTCACCGGCGCGGTCTCGGGGCTTCTGATCACCGTGTTCCGCGTTCCGGCCTTTATCGCCACGCTGGCCATGATGTCGGTGGCGCGCGGTCTGGCCAACATGATCACCGATGGCCAACAGATCGTCGGCTTCCCGACCTGGTTCAGCGCGCTGGCCTATTACCGCATCGGTGGTTTCCTGACATTCACGGTCGCGGTCATGCTGATCGTCTTTGTCATCGGCTGGGCCTATCTGCGTTACAGCGCGGGCGGGCGTTCGCTTTACGCCATCGGCGGCAACCCCGAGGTCGCGCGCCTGGCCGGGATCAATGTCAATCTTTACACCATCGGCGTCTATGTGGTTTCGGGCTTTCTGGCCGGCCTTGCCGGCATCGTGCTGGCGATGCGGCTCGACTCGGTGCAGCCGACGGCCGGCGTCACCTATGAGCTGGACACCATCGCGGCCGTGGTCATCGGCGGCACCAGCCTGACGGGCGGCAAGGGCGGCATCTTTGGCACCATCATCGGCGTGCTGATCATCGGCGTGCTGCGCAACGGTCTCAATCTCCTGGGGGTGTCGCCCTTTATGCAGGCGGTCGTCATCGGCGTGGTCATCGCGCTTGCCGTCGCGGCCGAGGCCTTCAAGCAGAACAAGTAACCCCGCCCGCCCCCTTTCGGGGCGCGGGAGGTGCAATGCGGCCACGTTCGGACAGGTCGCCCGGCCGTGACGCTTTCAGGTCCGCCAGCAAGGCGGCCACTATCAACGGAGGAAACTTACATGCAGATCAAGACCGCTATCTGGGCTGCCGTCGCACTGGCAACCACCGCCCTCAGCCCGCTTGGCGTTTCCGCCGGCGAGGTCAAGAAGATCGGCCTTGCCGTGTCGAACCTGCAAGCCGACTATTTCAACCAGATCAAGCTGGGCGTCGAAGCCTATGCCAAGGAAAAGGGCATCGAGGTCATCACCGTCGACGCCAAGAATGACAGCGCCACCCAGGTCAGCCAGGTGCAGGATCTGCTGACCCAGGACATCGACGCCTTCATCTATATCCCCGCCGGGGCCGCCGCCGCCGCCGTGCCGACCCGTCTGGCCAAGGATGCCGGCATTCCGGTCGTGAACGTCGACCGCAACGCCGATGGCGCGCCGGGCGACACCTTCATCGCCACCGACAACGCCACCTCGGCCTATGAGGTCTGCAAATACATCATCGGCAAGGCCGAGGGTAAGGGCCAGATGCTGATGGTCCATGGCCAGAAAGGCACCACCCCCGAGGTCGAGCGCACCAAGGGCTGCATGAAGGCGATCGGCGAAAATCCGGGCGTCGAACTGGTCGCCGAACAGTGGAGCGAGCAGTGGTCGCAGGCCGAGGGCCTGAACATCACCCAGAACCTGCTGCAAGCCCATCCCGATGTGAAGATCATCTTTGCTCAGGCCGATGGTCTGGCCCTGGGTGCGGCACAGGCGGTCAAGGTTTCGGGCGCCGAGGGCGTGATCGTCGGCGGCTTTGACGGCGACACCACCGCGCTGCCGATCCTGGCCGAGGGTGGCTTTGCCGCCACCGCGACCCAGCAGGTGCGCGGCATCGGCCGTCTGGCCGTCGACAGCGCCATCAAGCTGGCCGCGGGCGAGACGCTGCCCGCCGAACAGCTGCTGCCGGGCTTTCTGACCACGCCCGAAAACGCGGCGCAATACGTCGCCGAGCATCCCTGATCCAGGCCGAAAGAGCGCGTCATGACCACAACGGAACGAACTCCTATCCTCTCCCTGCGCCAGATCCGAAAGTCCTATGGACCTCTGGAGGTGCTGCATGGTGTCGATCTCGACGTTTATGCCGGCGAGGTCGTGGCGCTGCTTGGTGAAAACGGTGCCGGGAAATCCACCCTCTCGAACATCATTTCGGGCACCGTTCAGCCAAGTTCGGGCGAAATGACCTGGCAGGGGGCGCCCTATTCCCCTGCCAGTCCCCGCGCCGCGATGGATGCCGGCGTCGGCATGATCCATCAGGAACTGAAACTGCTGCCGCAGCTGTCCATCGCCGAAAACGTCTTTGTCGGCCGCTATCTGATGAAAGGCGGCCGCATCGACCGCCCCGCGATGGAGGAACGCGCCCATGCCGGCCTGCGCCGCCTTGGGCTTGAAATCTCGCCCCGCCGGCTGGTCGAGGGCCTGTCCACCGCCAACCAGCAGCTGATCGAGATCGCCAAGGCGCTCACGCTGAACGCGAAGCTGCTGATCCTTGACGAGCCGACGGCCGCCCTTGGCGGCGAAGAGACGCAGCTTCTGTTCCGCCAGATCGAGCGGCTGAAAGCCGAAGGCGTCGGCATCATCTATATCTCGCACCGGCTCGAAGAAATCCGTCAGGTCAGCGACCGCATCGTGGTCATGCGCGACGGCGCCAAGGTTCAGGAATTCGACCGTGGCGATGTCCCCATCCGCACCATCGTCGAGGCCATGGTCGGCCGTTCCTTGGAACGCATGTTCCCGACCATCCCCGAGGCAACGGATCAGGTGACGCTTGAGGTGCGCGGTCTTACCTCTGCCGCCGGAAGCTTTCGCGACATCAACTTTGCCGTCAAAAAGGGCGAGGTTTTCGGGATCGCGGGCCTTGTCGGGGCGGGCCGGACCGAACTGGTGCGCGCCATCACCGGGGCCGATCCCATTTCGGGCGGCGAGGTGCGGCTGCACGGCAAGACCATCACCCCCCGCTCGCCCATCGACGCGATCCGCAACGGCATCGTTCTGGTGCCCGAGGATCGCAAGCTGCAAGGCGTCATCCTTGACCATTCCATCGCCGAAAATATCGGCTATCCCAACCTCAGGGAAATCGCCCGGAACGGCTGGCTGAACGCGCGGCGTCTGAACAGCTTTGCCGATGAATATATCGCCCGGTTCGGGGTCAAGGGCCGGGGCCAACAGAACGCGGGCGAGCTTTCGGGCGGCAATCAGCAAAAGGTGGTGCTGGCCAAATGGCTGGCCCGCAAGCCGCAGGTGGTGGTTCTGGACGAACCCACGCGCGGCATCGATGTGGGCGCGCGGTCCTCGATCTATGAGCTGATCATGGATCTGGCGCGCGAAGGCGTCACCGTGATCGTCGTCAGTTCCGATCTGGAAGAGGTGCTTGGCGTCTCAAGCCGGATCATGGTGATGGCGCAAGGCAAACAGGCCGGTATCCTTGATCGCGACGCGGCCAATGACGTCTCGATCATGGAACTGGCGACCATCTGAAAAAGGAAAACCGATATGTCCGACATCACGCTCAATGCGCCAAAACTGTTCGATCTGTCCGGCAATACCGCCCTTGTGACGGGCGCCGGCAGCGGGATCGGCCAGCGCATCGCCATGGGTCTGGCGCAATGCGGCGCCGATGTGGCGCTGCTCGACCGGCGGACCGATGACGGGCTTGCGCAGACGGCCGATTTCATCGCCCGGACCGGTCGCCGCAGCATCCAGATCGCCGCCGATGTGACCCAGTCCGCCGCGCTGAATGATGCCGTCGCCCGGACCGAGGCGGAACTGGGCGCGCTGTCGCTGGCCGTCAATTCGGCCGGGATCGCCAATGCCAACCCGGCCGAGGAGATGGAGGAAGCCCAGTTCCAGACCATGATGGACATCAACCTCAAGGGGGTCTTCCTGTCCTGTCAGGCAGAGGCGCGGGCGATGCTGAAACATGGTCGCGGCTCGATCGTGAACATCGCCTCGATGTCGGGCGTGATCGTCAATCGCGGGCTGATGCAATGCCATTACAATGCGTCAAAGGCCGGCGTCATCCACATGTCGAAATCCATGGCGATGGAATGGGTCGAACGCGGCATCCGCGTCAACACGATCAGCCCCGGCTATACGGCAACCCCGATGAACACCCGCCCCGAAATGGTGCATCAAACCAAGCTCTTCGAGGAACAGACGCCCATGCAGCGCATGGCCGGCGTCGATGAAATGGTCGGCCCCGCCGTCTTTTTGCTGTCCAGTGCGGCCAGCTTTGTGACCGGGGTCGATCTGCTGGTCGATGGCGGTTTCTGCTGTTGGTAAGCCGGCGGGCCGGGGAAAGCCCGGTTCCGGGATCCGCCGGCAACCGGGGCTGCGCGGGTTGAACCGCGCGCCCTTGGCCGATGACGATGGCGCGCCGATGGGCGGCGCGTCCCCGAAGGCGGTGGATTTCGGGCCGATCATCCCGGCCCTGTCCGCCTGAAACCCGCACCGATCCCGAGCCGGGGCCCCGCGCGCCCCGCCGCTTTCCAAGATGGAGAATGCGATGACCATGTCGCCCGAGATCGCCGCCAAGGCGGCACTGGACCCGCAGAATTTCGCGCTGGCGAATTGCATCCGCGCGCTAAGCATGGATGCGGTGAATGCCGCCAATTCCGGCCATCCCGGCGCGCCGATGGGCATGGCCGATGCCGCCGCCGTGCTGTTCGGCAAGCATCTGAAATTCGACGCCGCGCACCCCGACTGGCCGGATCGCGACCGTTTCGTGCTGTCGAACGGCCATGCCTCGATGCTGCTTTACAGCGTGCTGCACCTGACCGGCTATGAGGACATGACCATCGAACAGATCCGCAATTTCCGGCAATGGGGCGCGATCACCGCCGGCCACCCGGAATATGGCCATGCCAAGGGGATCGAGACCACGACCGGCCCGCTGGGTCAGGGGTTGGCGACGGCGGTCGGGATGGCGTTGGCGGAACGCCGGCTGGCCGCCGAATTCGGCGACGATCTGGTCGATCACCGCACCTATGTCATGCTGGGTGACGGCTGCCTGCAAGAAGGCGTCGGCCAGGAGGCGGCAAGCCTTGCCGGTCATCTGGGCCTTGGCAAGCTGATCGTGCTTTACGATGACAATGCCATCACCATCGACGGGCCGACCTCGGTCAGCTTTTCGGAAAATATCCCGGCGCGGTTCGAGGCACTGGGCTGGCATGTGCTGTCCTGCGACGGCCATGACGGCGGCGCGCTGGATGCCGCGATCACGGCGGCCCGGGCCGAGACCGCGAAGCCCTCGCTGATCGCGATGAAGACGGTGATCGGCTTTGGCTCGCCCAACAAGGCCGGCAGCTATGCCGTCCACGGGGCGCCGCTGGGCAAGGACGAGACCGCGCTGACCCGCGCGGCCATCGGCTGGGGCGCCGACCCCTTTGTGATCCCCGATGACCTCTTGCGGCAATGGCGCGAGATCGGCGCGCGCGGCGCCACGGCCCGCGCGGCATGGGAGGCGCGCCTTGCCGCCAGGCCCGCCGCAACCCGCGACGCGTTCGAGCAGCGTCAGGCGGGCACCCTGCCCCCGGATTACGAACCGGCGCTGCGCGACGCCCGCGCGCGGCTCTTCGCCAATCCGGTCAAGGCCGCGACCCGCAAGGCCAGCCAGATGGCGCTTGAGGCGCTGACCCCGGCGGTGCCGGCGATGATCGGCGGCTCGGCCGATCTGACCGGCTCGAACCTGACCCGCGTCAAGGCGGTGGACAGTCAATATACGCGGCAGGCGCCGGGCCGTTACATCGGCTATGGCGTGCGCGAATTCGGCATGGCCGCGGCGATGAACGGGATCAACCTGCATGGCGGTTTCATCGCTTATGGCGGCACCTTCCTTGTGTTTTCCGACTATGCCCGCAACGCGATCCGGCTTTCGGCGCTGATGGGGGTCGGCACGATCTATGTCATGACCCATGACAGCATCGGTCTGGGCGAGGACGGGCCGACCCACCAGCCGGTCGAGCATCTGGCCTCGCTGCGCGCCATCCCCAATCTGACGGTGCTGCGCCCGGCCGATGCGGTCGAAACGCTTGAGGCCTGGGACATCGCGATCCGCAACCGCCATATCCCGTCGCTGCTGGCCCTGTCGCGGCAGGATGTGCCGCAACTGCGGCTGGAGGCGGGGGCCGAGAACCTGACCGCCAGGGGCGCCTATGTGCTGCGCCAGTTCGGCGGCGGCGATGCCGGGGGCCGCGAGGTGACGCTGATCGCCACCGGCACCGAGGTCGCCATCGCCGTCGAGGCGGCGCAGGCGCTGCATGCCGATGGCCTGTCGGTCGCCGTGGTCTCGATGCCCTCGTGGGAGCTGTTCGACGCCCAGCCCGAGGCTTACCGCAAGGCGGTTCTGGGCGAGGCGCCGCGCATCGCCATCGAGGCGGCGGGCAAGTTCGGCTGGACCCGCTATGTCGCGACCGAGGATGACGTGATCGGTATGACCGGCTTTGGCGCCTCGGCACCGATCGACCGGCTCTATCGCGAATTCGGCATCACCAAAGAGGCCATCGTCGCCCGGGCGAAAACGCTGGCCGCCAAATAAGGAACCTTGCGATGCAATTCTTTGTCGACACCGCCGTCATCGCGGATATCCGCGAACTCAACGATTACGGCCTTCTGGACGGCGTCACCACCAACCCCTCGCTGATCGCCAAATCCGGCCGCGACTTCAAGGACGTCATCGCCGAGATCTGTGCCCTGGTCGAGGGGCCGGTTTCGGCCGAGGTGGCGGCGCTGGATGCCCCCGGCATGATCGCCGAGGGCACGCATCTGGCGGGTATCGCGCCCAATGTGGTGGTGAAACTGCCGCTGACGCTTGAGGGGTTGAAGGCCTGCCGGCATTTCAGCGCCCATGGCATCCGCACCAATGTGACGCTTTGCTTTTCCGCCAATCAGGCGCTTTTGGCGGCCAAGGCCGGCGCGACCTATATCAGCCCCTTTGTCGGGCGGCTGGATGACATCAATATCGACGGGATGGATCTGATCCGCGACATCCGCCAGATCTATGACAATTACGGGTTCGGGACGCAAATTCTGGCGGCCTCGATCCGGTCGGCCAATCATGTGCGCGAAGCAGCCCTTGCCGGGGCCGATGTGGCGACGATCCCGCCGGCCGTCATCAAGACGCTGGCGCAGCATGTACTGACCGACAAGGGGCTTGAACAGTTCAGCAAGGACTGGGCCGCCACCGGCCAGTCGATCCTCTAGGCATGCGGGCGCGGCCCGGACAGGCCCTTGTATCCGGCCGCGATGACCGCGATATAGCGCATGTTCTCGGGGCGGGGTGAAATTCCCCACCGGCGGTTACAGCCCGCGAGCGCCTGCAATCCGCAGGGTCAGCAGATCCGGTGAAACTCCGGGGCCGACGGTATAGTCCGGATGAAAGAGAATGGACGGGCCGGCGCATTGTGCCGGCCGCGGCCGCTATCGCCTTGGGACCGTTCTGGACACAGGAGGTTCCTCATGACTGAAAAACTGAACATCGCCTTTATCAAGGCCCGCTGGCATGCCGATATCGTCGATCAGGCGCTTGTCGGTTTCGAACGCGACATGGCGGCATCCGGGCAGGATGTCGGGATCGCGTCCTTTGACGTGCCCGGCGCATTCGAAATGCCGCTTTTGGCGAAAAAGCTTGGGCAAAGCGGGAAATTCGACGCCATCGTCGCGGCCGCGCTGGTGGTGGATGGCGGCATTTACCGGCATGATTTCGTGGCGCAGGCGGTGGTCTCGGGCCTGATGCAGGCGCAGATGGAAACGGGCGTGCCCACCTATTCCGTCAGCCTCACCCCCCACAACTTTCAGCCGAGCGGCGAACATCACGCCTTCTTTCATGCCCATTTCGTGAAAAAGGGCGCAGAGGCCGCGCAGGCGGTCCGCATGATGGCCGCGCTGGACCTCTGATCCCGTTCAGGGGGTGCCGGCCGCCGGCATCCGTCGGATCGGATCCCGATCGATGCCGGATTGCCGGCATCGCGGTCCCTGCGCGGGGCAAAACCGGGATACGCCGCCCGAACGACATGGGCGCGCGCCCTGCGCCGGGTCTAATCCTCGCGGAAGGCGCGCGACAGGCTGTCTTCGATCGGCTTGATCAGATATTGCGCGAATGTCCGGGCCGAGGTTTCGATCATCACCTCGGCCGGCATGCCCGGCGTCGGGTTGAACCCCCTGATCCGGCGCAGCTCGGCCGGCGCCAGATCGATCCGGGCGATATAGATTTCCTGTGCGGTGCCGTTCGACTGCGTGGTCAGCGCATCGGCCGAGACATAGACCAGCGTCCCCTCGAGCACCGGGGTGGTGCGCTGGTTCAGCGACGAAAGCCGCACCGCCGCCTTCTGGCCGATCTCGACCGCGTCGATATCGCTGCGCGAGATTTGCGTCTCGACGATCAACGGCGCGTCGCGGGGCAGGATTTCCATGATCGGCTTGCCTGGCTCGATCACGCCGCCGGCGGTATGATAATACATCCGCACGATGGTGCCCGAAACCGGCGAGGTGATCTGCGCCCGCGCCACGATGTCCTGCGCCTTCAGCGACTGTTCGCGCACGCTGTCCAATTCGGCCTCGATGCCCTGGCTTTCGTCCAGCGCGGTCTGGGCATGGCGGTTCAGCGCCTGTTCGATTTCGCTTCTGGCCTTCTGGATCGCCTCTTCTGTCTCGGCGATGAGGGATTTCAGACGGCCCGCCTCGCCCTCGGCATCGGCGATGGCGCGCGCGAGCGCGTTCACCTCGCTGCGCCGGACCAGACCGCGCTGCAACAGCGTATCGCGGGCCAGGTGATCGTCGCGCAAAAGCGCAAGCTGGGTCTCGACCGCCGTCAGCTGGTCCCGATAGCCCAGGATCCGGGATTCGCTGGCGGCGATATTGCTTTGCAACAGGACGACCTCGCCATCCAGCCGGGCGCGGGCGGCCCGAAAGGCCGCGGATTGTTCGGCCATGATGGCGGCGAATGCCGGCTCATTGTCATGGTCCAGCAGAAAGCCGGCAAAGACCAATGTCCCGGCCCCGCTATATTCGGCCCGCAGCCGGGCGCTGATCGCCTCAAGCCGGGCGCGGCGCAGCTCAAGCTCGCGCTGGTTGGCGATGGCGGCGGTCTGGTCCAGACGGACCAGCACCTGACCGGCGCTGACGCTGTCGCCCTCGGCCACCGGCAATTCGCGGATGATGCCGCCTTCCAGATGCTGGACGATCTTGTTGCGGCCGGTGGCGACAAAGCTGCCCGGCGCCATCACCGCCGCCGACAGCTCGGCCCGGAACGCCCAGGCGCCAAAGCCGCCAAAGGACAGCACCAGCAGCACCAGCCCAAAGATCAGATGCCCCCGGACCGAACGCGGCACCCGGTCATAAAGCCCGTCGGGATCGCTTGTCCTAGACATGGCCCACCTCGGTCGCGGCCGGCGCCCCCGGCTTGCGCCCGGTCAGCCGTTCCAGCATCTGGTCGCGCGACCCGAAGGCCCCGATCTGTCCGTCGGCCAACAGCATGATATTGTCCACATCCTGCAAAAGCTGGTATTTCTGCGTGACCACGATCACGGTCATGCCGTCCTTTTTGGCAAGCGCCATGGCACGCGACAGCGCCTGATCGCCGGCCGTGTCGAGGTTGGAATTCGGCTCGTCCAGCACCACCAGACGCGGATTGCCAAAGAACGCGCGCGCAAGGCCGATGCGCTGTTTCTGACCGCCCGACAATGGCGCGCCATCGGCGGCGACCACGGTTTCATAGCCTTCGGGCAGCTTGGCGATCATGTCATGGACATCGGCCAGCACCGCCGCCTGATAGATATCCTCGTCCCGCGCATCGGGGCGCATGCGGGCGATATTGTCCTTGATCGTGCCGGGAAACAGCTGCACGTCCTGGGGCAGATAGCCGATGCACTGGCCCAGCTGGCGCTGATCCCAGTTGCGAAGATCCATCAGATCCAGCCGCACACTGCCCGAGGTGGGCAGGATCGATCCGACCAGCATCTTGCCCAGCGTCGTCTTGCCCGCCCCAGACTTGCCGACCACCGCAAGCGAGGCCCCGGGGCGCAGCGAAAAGGTCAGCGCGTTCAGCACCACCCGCTTGGTTCCGGCGGGCACATAGAGCAGGCGTTCCACATCCAGCCGCCCCTCGGGATGCGGCAGATGCAGCCGCCGGGTGTTTAACGGCGAGGATCTGAGCAGCGCGGAAATCCGGCCATAGGCGTTGCGCGACAAAAGCACGCTGTTCCAGCCCTCGATCGCGCCCTCGATCGGGGCCAGCGCGCGGCCGGCGATGATCGAGGCCGCGATGACCATGCCGCCGGTGATTTCCCCCCGCAGCGCCAGATAGGCGCCCCAGCCCAGAAGCCCGACCTGCGTCAAAAGCCGCACCCCGCGCGACAGCCCGGCAAAGACGATGTTACGGTCCTGTGCGCGCACCTGCGACTGCATCGAGGCGGCGGCGTCACGACCCCAGATCGTCACCGCCTCGGGGATCATGGCCAGCGCGTTGATGATCTGCGAATTGCGGGCCATCGAATCCAGATGCAGATTGGCGCGGCTGAGATGGCGGTTGGCCTGGGCAAAGGGCTCGGCCGTGGCGCGCTGGTTGATCAGCGCGATCAGCAAAAGCGCCAGCGCCGTGGCCAGCACGATCAGCCCAAGATGCGGATGCACCAGAAAGATCGCCAGAATGAAGACCGGCGCAAAAGGCAGATCCAGAAGCGACAAAAGCGTGCCCGACACCAGAAAGCTGCGCATCTGCTGCAAATCGCCCAGCGTCTGATATTCCTGACCGTTGCTTTGCAACGAGGCGCGCGCGGCGGCGGCAAGGATCGGCGCGCCCAGCCGGGCCGAGATATCGACCGAACTGCGCAAAAGCATGCCGCGCCGGATCGCGTCGAATGTCACCTGCAACAGCACCGCGCCGATGATCACCACCGTCAGCATGACCAGCGTGTCGACCGAACGGCTGGTCAGCACGCGGTCCGAAATCTGGAACAGATAGACCGGGATCGCCAGCACCAGCAGGTTGGCGATGCCGCTGAACAGCACCACCCCAAGGATATTGACCCGGATGCGGCGGATGGCCGTGGCCAGCGCGCCCGCGATCTCGGGTTCGGAAACCCGCTTGTGAAAGCCGTCGCCGCCCCGCGACGCGGCGACAGGCCCCGGCGCGGGGCCGGCGGGGGTCGCCTCATCGGGCAGCCGCCCCGCCTGTCGCTCGATGGTGGGGCCGGTGCCCCGGTTCCCCTCTGTGGCCGGCGGGGACGCGCCCCCCTGCCCCTGCCAGTCCACGCTCATTTCGGGGCCCAGACGCAGGCGTTCGGTCGTCGTGTCGGATGCGGTCATGTCAGCACGGTTTCCATGGCATCGGCGGAAATGGCGTGATCCGTGCCGATGGGCCGGAATTCGACATTCTCGCCGTCATCGCCGAGCATACCCTCGGCCAGGAAGAGCACCGCCTCGCTGGCCAGTCCCGATCCGGGATCGGGCATCAGCGGATCGTCGGTCGAGACCAGCTCGGCCTGATACAGCAATGCGTCGGAATAAATCCCGCCCCCGGAATAGATATCGGCATCGACCCCGAATTCGGTGATCGACGCGGCGTTGACCAGCATATTCGAGCCGGCCACCACCTCGACCGCCCCCCCGGCGGCCGTCAACCCGTCGCGATAAAGCTCGATCTGATCGGCATCGCCCAGGATATTGGTCTGTCGCAGGAAGTTGAGCGATACCAGATCGCCCTCGATTTGCAGGACCCGCACCACGGCAAGGTCGCGAAATGCCGGATCATCGAGCACCGATTGCGGCAAGCTTACCCGCCCCTCCGCCGCATCGGCCAGCATGGCATCGATCTGGGCGGTGGTCTGGGTGATATTGTCGTGGCCGATCTGGGTGATGGCGGCATCGTTGACCAGCAGGTTGTCGCCCGAACTGATCTGCGCGCCCTGCCCGCCGCCGCCGACCATGATGCGGTCGTCATCCAAAAGCACATTGGTTTGCAGGATGGCGTTCAGATTTATCATCTGGCCGCCGACGATGATCAGGTCATAGCTCGATCCCAGCTCGCTCAGCGAGATCTGGTTCAGCGCGCCGTTCCCCCCCATCAGAAACAGGCTCTGATCGGCCTGAAGGGTGATCGCGGTGACATCGTTATCGGACATCAGGTTGAACTGTTCGATCCAGTTGCAGCTGATCAAACTGCCTTCAAGCGTGACGGTGGCCCAATATTGGGGCGCATCGCCCGGCCCGGCGCTGTCGGGGATCGGGTTCGAAAAACTGGTATAGCTGGCAAGGTTCAAGCCCTGTGTCGCAGCATCCTCCGCGCCGCCGGCAATGCCGGTCAGGCTGTCGATATCGCTCCAGATATTGGTCTGGCTGATGATGTTATAGCTATAGACCCCCGCCGCCACCGCGACGACTGGCGCGGCAATCGCCGCCGAAACGATCACCGCCTGATTGACCAGCGTATTCGCGCCGTGGATCAGCTCGTGACCAAGGCCGCCCGCATCCGGTTCGGTCGCGACGTGACCGGATTCGTGACCGGGGCCATCCTGGGCGGTATCCTCGGCATCGTCGGCCGCGGCCTCGCGCGCGATGCGGGCGGCCTCGGCCGCCTCGGCGCGCTGATAGCGGGGCAGCAATGCGTCCAGATCCGGGCGCGCGGCAATGGCCTGACCGTCCTGATAAAGCCCCGCGACATCGTCCCCGGTCAGGACGCCGATATGGGCATCCGCTGCGGGACCATTTGTGGGGCCGATTGCGGGATTGGCCGGCGCTTCGGCATTCTGAAATTCCTGCGCGATCAGCCGGAAAGCCATTTCATCGGCCGGCAGCGCCACGGAAAGCGCGACCCCGTGATCCGCCGCCTGCGCCACCAGCGCCTCCATCCGCGCCATGATCTGATCGGGGGCGACGGTGCCGCCCTGCATGTCCCCGGCATCGATCCGGTCGTCATCGGCCAGCCGCGCGTGCTGGACGGCAATGACGACATTGGATCCGGGCGGCGGCACGATCCAGACCGGGACCGGCGGCGCCTCGGGGACGATATGGGGCGGATGGGGCAGGCCCGGCGATGCGCTTGACGCGGGGATGGTGGGCGGATGGACGGGACCGATCCCATCGTCACCCCGCCCCGGCATCGCCACCCACAGGTCCGGCCCGCCATAAGAGGCCGCAGCCTCGGCCAACAGGGGACCCATGGCCGGAACCGGCGGGATATAGGGAATTTCCGGCAGGTGATCCAAGGGATCATAGGGATGGGCCGCGCCTTGGTCGAGCGGCTGGATCGCGCCCGGATCGGGATCGGTCTTGACCGGCTTGAAGCGGTCGTAATCGATCCGCATCCGGCCCCGTTCCTCGGCAAGGTGAAAGACGCCGATGAAATGCCAGATCGCCTCGTCCACGGCATGAATGGTCAACATGTCCAATGCCTTCCCAACTGATGCGATTGCGGCGCAGGGCCAAGGCAGAACCACTTACGCGATGTCCTGCGCGAAACGGATCGCGCAGGACCTGTTCAGATACCGGACGGATCAGCCAAGATCGTCGTCACCGATCACGGTCGAGCTGAGATTGCCGCCGACCACGGTCATGTCGACGGTATTGCCCAGAACATTGGCGCCCATGACGATGCTTTGATTGAAGGCCGTGGTGTCCAGCACCGCATCCGCCGAGGCCGTCGAAGTACCGGTGACAAAGCCGTCATCGCCATTGTTCGACCCCCAGGTGCCGGCATGGGCATAGCCGCCGTCGCCGGACAGGATCTGGCCGCCATCGCCGCCATTGCCGCTGTCCCAGTTGCCAGCCTCGCCCGACATGGCAAAGCCGCCGGTGGCAAGCCCCGCACCGCCCGCGCCGCCGGTGGTGCCATTGGCCGCGCCACCCATGCCCGCGCCGGCCGTGGCGCCGCCAAAGCCCGCGCCAAAGCCATCGGCACTGCCGCCGGCGCCGCCGCCCGCAATCACCGCGCCCAGGCCAAGGCCGCCCGCATCGCCCGAGGCGGCATCGCCGGCAAGCGCCGCAGCCCCCGAAAGCGCGGTGCCGATCCCGGCACCCGTGCCGCCCGCGCCGCCATCCGCGCCCGCGCCACCCGCACCGCCATCGCCGGCCGTGCCGCCATTGCCGCTGTCATTGTTGACACCGACACCGACCAGGCCAAGGCCAAGCGCGCCCGTGGGTCCGGCATCGGCGGAACCGCCATTGCCGCCCGCGCCGCCGCTGCCGCCATCGCCGCCCGGGCCACCGGCCCCAAGGCCAAGCGCCCCGGCAAGGCTGCCTGCGCCCGCGTCGCCGCCCGTGGCGTCGCCGCTGAGACCGGCACCGACCCCGGCCGCAAGTCCGCCCGCATCGCCGCCATCGGCGCTGCCGCCCTGACCGACGCCCAGACCGACGCCCAGCGCGCTGCCGCCGGCACCATCACCGCCGGTTGCGCCCGCGCCGCCGCCATCGCCGCCGCCGGCCGCGCCGCCCGATGCCCCCGCGTCGCCGCTATAGGCATAGGTCTCGCCGTCGCCGCCATCCGACGTGCCCGTGGCACCGCCGTCGCCGCCCTGACCGCCGGCGTCAATGCCATCCGCCGCATCGGCCGTGCCGCCATAGGCACTGCCATTCTGGTTGAAATCGGCATTGTTCGAGACGCTGGGATTATGCAGTTCGTCCTGATCCTCCATCGTCGCCGATTGCGGAATGATGAAGGAATTGTCGTTGCCCGGACCGTTCAGCGAATTGTTCAGCACGTTCGAGATATTGATGTCATTGGTGCCGACGCTGATATTGCCGTCGCGATTGACGAACAGATCGCCCATCGTGCCGGCGGCATTGTCCAGATCGATATCGGCGAAATCATTATCCGTCGGCGTCCAGCCATCGAGGTTCAGCCCGACATCCACCACCGTCGACACATTGGTGCTGACATCGGTGTCGACATCGGTGTCGTTATAGGCCGTGTTCTCGGCATAATTGCTGGCATCATTGTCGGCATCGTTGCTTGCATCATTGCTGGCGGTGTTCTCGGCGTCATTGGAAGCCGCGTTCGCGGCCTCATTGACGGCCTCGTTGCCGGCGGCATTCTGGGCCGCATTCTCGGCACCGTTCCGGGCCGCATTGGCCGCCTCTGTATAGCTGCTGCTTTCCGAGGCGTTGCTGTTCTCGTTGGAATTGGCATTCTCATTGCTTTGGCTCTGGGCCTGATCCTGGCCCTGACCTTGGCCCTGACCTTGCCCCTGAGCCTGGCCTTGCAGGTTCAGTTGCTCCTGACCCTGCCCTTGGCCTTGGCCTTGGCCCTGATCCTGTCCTTGGCCCTGATCCTGGTCCTGGCTTTGGCTGTCGACCGGCCAGGCGAAAAGATTCATGTTACGGCTTGCAACCATGGTCGTATCTCCCTTTGTACGAGATGGCGGGGCGCAGCCGGATCATTCGCAAGCGCGCCGAACCGCCGGATTCCGGTGGGAAACGACAAGCCGGTTCCGATCGCCGAGCTAATGCTCACCGTCACGACGGCGCGACCGTCCCGGTCTTGCGGAGGATGCGGAACACGGCGCCACCTTTCGCACGCGCCCCGCCTGACCGGCGCCGGAAAATCCCCGGCCGATCATTCGAAAAGCTTCGCGCCCCACAGCGATTCGGCCTAGCCGCACAATGAGATTAGCCCCGCCCATACCCGATTGGCCGCCCCATAGACGCAGGGGTATAGACCTTAGTCCCGGATCGTCCGCATCACTGCCCCATCGGCTTAATCCCTTTGGTCAGGATGGCCGCGCGCAGGCGTCTTTCGGGCCGCCGCACCCGTCAGGATTGTGCCATTGCGAAACTAAACAACTATATTTCCTTGATTTTTGAACTTTTGTTTCACCTTGCTCTTTGAGAAATGGGCAAAAATTTGCTAGGCTGATCTCGCGGTCGGCTGGTGGGGAAGCGGATTGTGGCGCGGGAACATCTGGTCGCCCTTGCTCAGGGGGCACCATGCGCAAGTGAGTGGAATGTCATGAACATCATTTCCTGCGATGGCGTGTCGGGCGACGACGCCCGCGACGCCCTGCCTTTTCGATTATCCCGTGAAACGGCGGCGATCCTTTTCGTCGGCACGCAATGCAATTTCTCGCATAGCCTGATTTCGGTCACGAACCGGGAACTGGCCGATATCACGGTCGCGCTTGCGCCCTCGTTTCGCGGGCTGCGCGACCTCATCGAATTCGCGGATGAGCGGCCGGCGCTGGTGGTGCTGGACGAGCCGACCCTGCGCAACCTTACCGGCGACGACCGCGCCTTTCTGCTGGCGCTTGAGGATATCGCGCTGGCCATCGCCTTTTGCAGCGCGGGCTTTGGCGCGGCCTGTTACGGCGATACCGAATTGCGGCGGCGCGCGGTCAGCATCTTTCCGCTGAACCTGCGGCTGGATGTCTGGTTGTCGGTGATCAGGATCGTCGCGCATGGCGGCAATTACATCTGTCCCGACATCATCATGCCGGCGATCACCGCGCCCCCGGCCATCGCGCTTGCCGGGGATGGGGATGGCGGCTTGACCCGGCGCCAGCATGACGTGATGCGGCTGGTTGCCGATGGCCGCTCGAACAAACAGATCGCGGCCGATCTGGGCCTGTCGGTGCATACCGTCAAGCTGCACCTGCGCAACGCCAATCTGCGGCTGGGGGCGCATAACCGGACCGAGGCCGCGATGCGCTATCGCGAGGCACGGACGTGACCGCGCCCCCATCCCCCGCACCCCCACCATCCCCCGCGCAGTCCCCGTCCACCGCGCATCCCGCGCCCCCCGTGACGGAGACCCCCCTTCCCGAGGCGGAACTGGACGCCGTGCTCTTGCGCGTCGGCCGGCTCAACTATGCCTGGAGCAATACCGAAAGCCTGCTGATCCACCTTATGGCGGGATTGACGGGCATGACGCAGAACGCGGCGGTGGTCGTGTTCCTGTCTGTCCCGGCGACCCGCGGCCGGATCGAACTGGTCGAGCGGCTGGCCAAGCTGCAACTGGTGCCGGGCGCGCAGCAACGCGAATTGCTGGCGCTGACGGCGCGTTTCGCCAAGCTGTCGACGGTGCGTCACCGCTATAATCACAGCATCTGGTCGTTTCAGGATGACGGCTCGGTGGCGACGATCCTGATGCGGATCGCCGACCGGCGCGACCGCATCCATATGGGGCGCAAACAGAATCTGGACGGGGACGAGCTGGCAGAGCTGGACCGCGAGCTTGCGCGCATGTCGGCGCTGAACCGCGACATCTGGGACTTCCTGCGCCGCCACGATTTTCCCATCATCTGACCGGGGCCGGTGGCGCGTGCGCGCCCTTTTGCCGCTGGCCGCGCGTCCCCGGGGGCGGTTCCTTGCCGAAGCGGGGGGCGCGGCCCCCGTCCGCCTCTGGTGAATCGGGCGCAATGGTGTAGCCTTGCGATTGCAGGAAGGAGCCGATGCGCATGTCCCAGAAGTCCGCCCGCTATGTGATCGTTCCCGAAGACAATGTCTTCAACGACACCATGGAAACCACCAGCTTTCAGCTGTTTCGCGCCATGCACCGGCGATTGTTCCGAAAATCCGGCACCGCCCTGACCAGCAGCATGGCCGATGGCGCGGGCAAGGGCACCCGGCCCGCGACCCGGCCCCGGCTGCGGCTTATGGAAACCGACGCCGGGCGTATCCGGCTGATCGATTCCATCGGCGAGAACGAGGCGTCGCTGGTCAGCATGACCCCCGCACAGGCGCGGGAATTGCAGATGGCCTATCCGGGGCTGCGCGTGCGGCGCGAATTGCGGCTTTATCCGCTGCGCTTTGGACAGACCAACATCATCCGCAAACAGGCCAAGCCCTCGGCCTTTCGCTCGGCCAAGGAACTTGCGCTGCGCTGCATCGATCAGACGACCGGCAAGCCGGTCGCGGGGGCCTCGGTCGTGGTCGTGCTGGACCGGCGGCGGGGCTTCGGGATTTCGGACGCACAAACCGACAAGGACGGCACCTATCGCACGCCCCTGCCGGCCGGTCAGACCCGGATCGACGCCGTGATCTGTCAGCCGCTTGCCGGCTATTGGCCGGGCGGGGCCAGCGACATCCCCGTCAATGCCGATGGCACCACCGAGCTGGTGCTGGAACTGGTGCCCATCGCGGATGATTTTCAGGACGGGCTGGACCTCATGCTGACCCCGGCCAAGGCCGCCGACGGGCGCGGGGTCAAGGTCGCCATCATCGATACCGGCGTCGACCCCGCCAAGGGGCTGAACCTCGAACGCGGGCTGAACACCACCGGGACCGAACCGGCGGATGAATGGTATGACAACGGCACCGGTCACGGCACCCATGTCGCCGGCATCGTCGCCCGGCTGGCGCCCGGCGCGGTGCTGCATTCCTATCGCGTCTTTGAAAAGGGCGACGGCGGGGCCAGCGAATTCGCCATCGCCCGCGCCATCCGTCAGGCGGTCGAGGATGGCTGCGACATCATCAACATGAGCCTTGGCCAATCCTCGGAACCGGTCTCGATCTCGCGCGAGGTGCGGCGCGCGCGGGCGCTTGGCGTGGTCTGCATCGCGGCGACCGGGAACGACTATATGGCCCCGGTGTCATATCCGGCGCGGTCGGGCGTGGTGGTCGCGGTTTCGGCCGGCGGCGTGCTGAACGCATGGCCCGAAGGGGTGATGACCCCGCGCAACGTGGCCGAGGATCCGGCCCCGGTGAAAGACCGCTTTTTCGCCAGATTCAGCAATATCGGGCCGGAAGTGGACTTTATCGGACCGGGTGTTGGTATTATATCTTGGGTCAGCAAGGACTCGAAGGGGGTGATGGATGGCACCTCGATGGCCTGTCCCGCCGTGGCGGGGCTGTTTGCCCGGTTGCTGTCGCGAAGCCCCGAAATCCTGTCGGCGGAACGGAACCAACAACGGTCCGACGACATTATACGCATGGCGAACGATGACGCCGTTCCGATCGGTTTCGGCCCCGAATACGAAGGCGCCGGCCTGATCGACCAGAGGTGATGGCAATGAAGGTGCAACGCAAGGATACCGCAAGCTGCATGCTCGTCTATTCCGACGACCGCGACCCCTCGCGCGAGGAAACGGCCGAGGCGCTGGATCATCTGCGCCCCCTGCGTCCCGAGGAAATCGTGCCCGGCACGATCCGGGTCAAGGGCACGCTCAGCGAGGTGCGCAAGTATATCGGTCAGCTGGACCAGTGGAAGCTTGCGCAGGAAAAGATCTTTACCCTCAATCCCCCGCATAAGGCACAGCTGCGCTGATGGCGCGCGGCTTTGGCCCGTCGACACGCGCCGAGCCCCTGCGCGTGTCCGAGACCATGCTGCCGCTTGCCGATTATGCCGACCGCCGGGGCTATGACCCCGGCTTCATTCTGTCCGACCGGCCGCTGCCCTTGCCGGGTGCCGGCCGCTGGGCCGGGGATCTGGTCACGCTTTTGCCCGAGGCCCGGCGCATGGGCCAGAACGGGGACCGGGATCGGACCGAGCTGCGCTATACGCATTTCTCGGTCGTCATGTCGCAATCGCGCGCCCTGCCGCTGTTCAGCGCCTGCAATATCGACGGCAGCCAATCGGATCGCGACGTGGATCGCACCGATATATGGCGGCGCGACCCGCGCATCCCGGCCGAGGTCCAGAACCTGCGCGAAGGCTATGGCAATGCCAATCAAGGCCTGTTCAGCCGCGGCCACATGACCCGGCGCGAGGATCCGAACTGGGGCGAGCCTGACACCGCGCGCACGGCCGATGCCGACACCTTTCACATCACCAATGTCGCCCCCCAGCGTCAGGGTTTTAACGGCGGCATCTGGCTGGATCTGGAAAACTATGTGCTGGACAATGCCGACCGCGCCAATCTGCGGGTGACGGTCATCACCGGGCCGGTGCTGTCGCAGGATGATCCGGTCTATTACAACCGCCGCATTCCCACCGCCTTCTGGAAGGTTCTGGCCTTTGTCCATGCCGCCACGGGCGAGTTGACGACCATTGGCTATCGCCGGTCGCAGATGGATTTTCTGCCCCGCGTGGCGGACGGGCGCTTTGTCTTTGGCGATTTTCAGGACAGTCAGGTGCCGGTCAGCGCCATCGCAGACGAGAGCGGCCTTGACCTGTCGGCCTATGCCGAACTGGATGTCATGGCCGGCGCCGCCCCCGAGATCGAGCTGCGCGTGAAAAGCGTCGCCGATTTCTATCTCTCGCGCTGATCGCCGGCCCCCTGTGCCACGCCCCTGCCCCTAACGGCTGATGGTCATCTGCAAGGCTGCGATCGATGAACGGATGCCCGCCTCGGTCGACATGGTGAAATCCTCCATCTCAAGGCTGACCCAATCGTCATAGCCCATCATCCTGACGACTGAGAAAAACTCTTTCCACCAGACCAGATCCTTGCCGGCGCCGACCGCGACATAGTTCCAGGTCCGGTTGGCCACATCCGTCACCTCGCGCAGTTCCCAAAGACCGTCCACATCGGCGCGGCCGCGTTCGATGCGCGTGTCCTTGCCATGGCAATGATGGATCGCATCGCCCAGCGCGCGGGCCGAATGGATCGGATCGGCGCCCATCCAGATCAGGTGGCTGGGATCAAGGTTCATGCCCACCATCGGGCCAACCTCGCGCCGCAGCCGGAACAGGGTTTCGGGGTTCCAGACCAGCATGGCCGAAAAATTCTCGAGCGCGTATTTTTCAACCCCCACCTCGCGCGCCAGCCGCACCAGATCGTGCCATAGCGGAAAGGCCCGGTCATCCCATTGGTAACGGTCGCGTTCGGGCATCTCGTCGGGCCAGCTTTTGGTATAGACCAGCCAGTTCGGGACCATGTCACCGGGCGCGGCCTCGGGCAGACCGGACATGGTGACGATCTTTGTCACCCCGATCTCGCCCGCCAGCCGGATGGTGTCGCGCATCTCGGCCAGATGGCGTTGGCCCATCGGCCCCGGATCAAGCGGATTGGCCGAACAGTTCAGCGCCGCGATGCCCAGCCCCCGCGCCTCGATTTCCCTGAGCTTGCGTTTGAGCAGCCCCCTGTCGGACAAAAGCTCATCGGCGCGGAAATGCGGCGCCCGCGACCAGCCGCCACCGGTCATCTCGACCCCCTCGACGCCAAGTTCGACACATCTGTCGAGCATCTCGGCAAAGGCCAGATCGCCCATGACATCGGTGCAAATGGAAAGCTTCATGATGCTGTCTTTCTGATGCGGTGAAGATCGGGCGCGCCGACGGACCGGCACCGCCCTTTCGGTCAAACACACGCCTTCGGTGCCGGCGCGGATATCGGGAGAGCGGTGGCTTCGCAGAAACCCGGCATCGCCCCGGCCCACCCCGCACCCGATAAAACAGCTGATCGGGCCACGAAGCCGACCAGACCGGCGAAGCCGCCGCCAACCATGCCCCGGCGCAGGGGCCGCGCAATCCTGTGTCCGCCGTTATACATCGGAAAGACACCTATCATGGCGCCGCAGGCGGCGGCTCGGACATCTGGTTCAGGGATATGGTTCGGGGATGTGGTTCAGGGGGCGGATGCGCGACCGCCCCCGGTCTCAGCCCGGCGACAGGGGCGGCGCGTGCCCGTCATGGCTGGCCGCGTAATCGTCGATCATCGCCTCAAGATCGGCCATCGCCTCACCCCCGGCCATCAGATCGGTGATTTCCTCGCGCGAGCGTTCGCCCTTGCGGAAATCGGCGGCCAGCGCACCCTTGATCAGCACGCCGAAATGATCGCCAACCGTCATCGCATGCATGACCTGATGGGTGATAAAGATCACCGCCAGACCGCGCCGCTTGGCCTCAAGCACGATGCGCAGCACATGGCTGGCCTGTTTGACGCCCAGCGCGGCGGTGGGTTCATCGAGGATCAGCACCCGCGCACCGAAATGGACCGCGCGCGCAATGGCCAGCGATTGCCTTTCGCCGCCCGACAGCCCACCGATCAGCCGGTCGCCATCGTCAATGCGGGTGATGCCGAAATCCTGGACCGCCTTGACCGCGATTTCATTGGCCTTTTTGCGGTCATAGCGTTTGAAGATGCCCCAGCCCCGTGTCGGCTCGACGCCCACGAAAAAGCTGCGCCCGATCGACATCAACGGGAAGGTGCCGCCGAACTGGTGGACGGTGGCGATGCCCATGTCCTGCGCCTGTTTGGGATTGGCGAATTCGATGGGCCGGCCATCGAATTTCACCGTGCCCGAGCTGGGCCTATAAACACCGGCCAGCGTCTTGATCAGCGTCGACTTGCCGGCGCCATTATCGCCCAGCAGGCACAGAACCTCGCCCGGATGGACGCGCAGGTTGATGCCATGCAGCACGTCGATGGGGCCAAAGGATTTGCAGACGTTTTCCAGTTCCAGAATGGGGGTCGACATGGTGGTTTCCTCCCTCATTTCTTCTTGGGGGTGTAGCTGAGCGCCATCTGCCGGAAGGTGTTGTTCATCAACACGGCCAGCAACAGCATGATCCCGATAATCAGCGACGACCAGTTGCGGTCGAAATCGGTGAAATAGATGCCCTGATTGACGATCGCAAAGGTGATGGTGCCGAAAAAGATGCCGATGACCGAACCGAACCCCCCGGTCAGCAGCACCCCCCCAACCACCACCGAAATGATGCAGTTGAAGATAAAGATCATCCCCCCCGACACCTGGGCCGAGTTGAACAGGATCGCCTGGCACATGCCCACAAAGGACGCGCTTGTCGCCGACAGCACGAACAGGATGATGGTCAGCCGGTCGGTCGGGATGCCGGCGTTGCGCGCGCTGACCTTGTCGCCGCCCATGGCGAAGAGCCAGTTCCCAAAGGGCGAATAATGCACGAAAAAGATATAGATCGCGGTGATCGCCAACCACCACAGGATGATGACCTGAAACGAATTGGCGATGAAATGGCCAAACAGGAACTTGCCCCATGGCGCCGCGTTCAGCGCGACCGAGGTGGTCCCGGTCATGAGGACCGAAAAGCCCAGCGTCAGCCCCTGCACCGCAAACAGCATGCCAAGCGTGACGATCAGCGACGGCACCGCCGTGCGCACGACAAGGATGCCGTTGACCAGCCCGACCACGACCCCCACGGCAAGCGATCCCAGAACCCCGACCCAAAGCGGCAGGTCGTAATGCCCCGACAGGATCGCCACCGTCATCGACCCCGCCGGGATCATCGCCCCGATCGAGATGTCGAGTTCCCCCGCGATCATCAAAAGCCCGATGGGCAGCGCGACGATCCCCAGATTGGCGGCCACGTTCAGCCAGCTGGCCGTGCCCGCCGGTTTCAGAAAATCGATCCCGCCAAAAATGACGAAAAAGACCAGGACAGCCAGCAGGCCCAGAAGCGCCCCCGCCTCGGGGCGGCGCAAAAGGTTGCCGAAAGAAAGATTGTTCATCACAAGATCCCTGTTTCTTGTTTTGCTGGTTCCGCCCGTCACCGATGGGTGGTCCGGGGACCGATCCGCACCATCCGCGCGGATCGGAGGCCGTATCGGGAGGCGCTAGCGTGCGCCCTTTTCGACACCCTGCATCGTCACCTCGACATTGCTGGCATCGACGATGGCCGGGCCGGTCAGGACCGGTTCGGTCGCCAGCCGGGTGCCAAAGTCGATCTCTGCGGCCAGCATGGTCGCGGCCAGAAAGGATTGCAGATAGGGCTGTTGGTCGATGGCCATCTTCTGGCTGCCATCCTTGATCCGCGACAGCACCGACGGGCTAAGGTCGAATGTTCCCAGCATCACCGGCCGCCCGGCCTGCTGGACCGCGATGGCCGCCGCATCTGATGCCCATGCCGCCCCGGTGATCACCGCGTCGATGGACGGATCCTTGAGCAGTTCGGCCTTGATCGCCTCGGATGTGGCGGTGGCGTCGGAATCGATATTGGCGGGCGTCGGCAGGCGCAGGACCTCGGCGCCATTGGCCTTGGCCCCCTCGGTCACGCCGTCGCAGCGGCTTTCCAGATTGACCGCGCCGGGCACATGGATGTGGCACAGGATCTTTTTGGCGCCGTTCTTTGCCATGTATTCGCCGCCCGCGACCCCGGCCACCCGATCATCGGCGCCGAAATAGTTGATGCCCTGAACCGCATCCTGATGTTCGGACCCGGAATTATAGATCATGATCTTGATGCCCTGGGACGCGGCCTGTTGCAGGGCGGGGATCTGGGCCTCGGGGACCCAGATCGGGGTGGCGATGCCGTCGACGCCCAGCCCGACGGCGGTATTGATCAGCCCGACCAGATCGGGACCGAAATTGTCGTAATTCTGGGTCGGCAGGTAATTCACCTTGCCGCCATTCGCCTCGATCACCAGCGTCGCCTGATCGACGCCCTTCTTGATCCGGTTGAAGAATTCATCATTGGCCGATCCGGCGATGACCGCGATATCGGCGGCCAGAACGCCGCCGGCGGACAGGGCCAGCGCGGCCGCCAGCGGCAGCGATTTCAGACAGGTTTTCACGAATGACATGGTCTTTCCTCCCTTTTTTGGTCGTCCGGCACGACCGCCCCCTGGGTGACCGGAACCTGGCCAGCATGCCCGGCATCGGGGGGCCGGGCACAGACGCGCGGTGATCGGATTCCATCAGCCCGCGTTCAGATCGCCTGCAATCTGAAATCCGAGGGTGCGACCGGCGCCACCTGCTGCAAAAGCCGGACCGAGCGTTCCAGCCCCTCAAGCGAATTCAACACGATGTCCTCGTGCTCGATCGACAGCCAGCCGTCATAGCCGCCCATCTTGAGCCGGTAACAGAACTGTCGCCACCAGGTTTCGTCATGCCCGATCCCCAGCGTGATATAGGACCAGGCCCGGGCCGGAATATCGGTCAGCCCGCCATTTTCCAAAAGGCCGGTCGTAGCCTGAACCGGCGTGTTCAAAAGCGTGTCCTTGGCATGGACGTGATGGACCGCACCCGCCAGCGCATCGGCCGCCATCAGCGGATCGGCCCCCATCCAGAACAGGTGGCTGGGGTCCAGATTGGCCCCGATCATCGGCCCGATGGCGGCGCGCAACCGCATCAGCGTCGGCACATTATAGACGCATTGATTGCCATGCAGCTCCAACGCGATGCGTTCGACACCCGAGGCCCGCGCAAGATCCGCGATTCCGGCCCAGAACGGGATCAGCACCTCGTTCCATTGATAATCCAGAATGGCGCGGGTTTCGGGCGGCCAGCTGGAAACGACCCAATTGGGCATCAGGTCGCCCGGCCGCCCCGCCGGCAGGCCGGACATGGTGCAGACGGTTTTCAGCCCCAGCTCGCCCGCGATGCGGATGGTGTCGCGCAGCCCCTCGGCCTGCTGCGGCTCGGTCGGGTGGGTGGGGTTGCCATTGGCGTTCAGCGCGATGATCTCAAGCCCGCGCGCGGCAACGGCCCCGGCAAAGGCGCGCCGCGCCGAGGCGCTGGATTTCATCGCCGCCATGTCGAAATGCGGCCCCGTGGACCAGCCGCAGGTATTCACCTCGACCCCCTCGACACCCAGCCGGGCAGCCTGATCCAGCATTTCGTCGAATGTCAGCCCGCCAAGGCTGTCCGACACGAACCCGATTTTCATCGCATGATCCCCCTTTGATGGCCCGATCCGATCCGCCATCCGATCTAGCCCGGGTGGGCGCCGCGGGCAGCGCCCGCGATGATTGCTTTCGATCAGGGGCCTGCCTATCGTGGCTAGCGTTTTCGTGGCCAGCGTTTTGGGGGGCGGAATTGGGCGCCGGACATGAGGACCGGAGTCGTGCGGCGGAATCGGGGGGCGAAAGATGTCGGGCAAAGTCACGCTGAAGGATGTGGCCGAACGCGCGGGCGTCGGCCCGGCCACGGTGGACCGGGTCATCAACGAGCGCGGCAATGTCTCGCAAGAGATCAGCCGCAAGGTGTTGCGCGCCGCGCGCGAGCTGGGGCTGCGGCGCATTCTGCCCCAGCGCCATCACCGCATGATCCGCATCGAGGTCGTGCTGGCGCGCCCGGAACTGCCGCTGATCGCGCGGATGCGGCACGAATTTCAGCAGCTGACGACGCTTCTGGATCCGTCGATCACCATCCATCGCACGATCCTGCGCGACGAGCGTCCCGAGACCATCGCCCAGGCGCTTGGCCGGACCGGCTGCGACGCGGTGATCGTCTATATGCCCGACGATCCCCTGACCCGGCAGGCGGTGGCGGCGCTTGAGGCGCGCGGCATTCCGGTGGTCACGCTGATTTCCGACGTGCCGCAATCGGCGCGGATCGCCTATGCCGGACCCGATCATTTCCAGTCCGGGCGCTCGGCCGGGTATTTCATCGCCCGGATGTCCCGCCGCCCCGGCCCGGTCGCGGTGCTGTGCAACACCCGTGGCCTGCAATCCCATGACGACCGCATCCGCGGGCTTGAGGCCTGTCTGACCGCTCAGGACGGGTTTTCCATCGGTGCCGTGGTCGAGGGGCGTGACGACCGCGACCGTTCGGAAAGCCGGCTGCGCCAGCTTTTCGCCAGCAATCGCGATATCGTCGCCGTCTATAATGTCGGCGCCGGCAATCTGGGCGTGGCGGCGGCGATCCGCGCCGATATCCTGCCAGAGCGGCCGGTATTCATCGGCCATGAGCTGACCCGTTTCAGCGCCGCCCTGCTGCGCGAAGGGATCATGTCCTTGACCATCGACCAATGCCCCGAATTGCAGGCGCGGCTGGCGGTCAATCATATCCTGCAACATCTGGACTTTGCCGATCTGGGCCCGGACGGGCCGCATTACGACACCAAACCCTTGCAGGCGGTGCTCTACGGCCCCGAAAACATCCCCGAAACCCCCGAGATCTGATAACGCCCCGCGCCCGCCCGGGGTGATGGTTTTCCATCAGCAAACGGCCTGTGACCGCCTTCCGCCCATGGCAGACATGCCCCACGCCCCTTGCCGGGCGGCCAATGGGATCGGAGAAAGCGCATGCAGGAATTCAGTCAGGTCAGGTGGGGCATTCTGGGCGCGGCCCGGATCGCCGATGGCGCGGTCATCCCGGGCATGATGAAAAGCCGCCATGCCACCGCACAGGCCATCGGGGCGCGCGACCTGACGCGCGCGCAGGACATGGCCGACCGCCACGGCATCGCCCGCGCCTATGACAGCTATGACGCGGTCCTGGCCGATCCGCAGGTCGAGGCGGTCTATATCGCGCTGCCCAATCACCTGCATGTCGAATGGGCGCGCCGCGCGGCCGATGCCGGCAAGCATGTGCTGATCGAAAAGCCCGGCGCGATGCGGGCCGCCGATTACACGGCGCTTGACGGCATCGACCCCGCGCTGCGGATATCCGAGGCTTTCATGGTCCGTCAGCAGCCGCGCTGGATCCGCCTGCGCGAAATCCTGCGCCAGGGGCATTACGGCGCGCCGATGACGTTTTCGTCGCTTTTGTCCTTTATGATGACCAATGACGGCGATTTCCGGCAAAGGCCGGAATGGGGCGGCGGCGCCTATTACGATCTGGGCTGCTATACCGCGATGGCCGCGCGCTATGTCTTTGACGGCGAACCGCAACGGGTGCTGGCGGTGATGGACCGCAACGGCGCCGGCATCGACATGTTCACATCCGTCATCATGGATTTCGGCGCCGGCCGGCAAGCCAGCTTCATGGTATCGCTGGCCCAGGCGTCGTCGCAGTCGATCCAGATCGTCTGCGAACGCGGCTTCATCACCCTGCCCCAGGCCTATGTGCCCTCGCGCAGCCAGCCGAACCTGATCCTGATCGACACATCCGCCGATCACGCCAATTCCCGGATCACCACCTTGGAATTCCCGGCGCTGGATCAATACGAGGAAGAGGTGACGAATTTCTCGCGCGTGATCCGCGGCGACGCGGAGGCGCCCTATTTCGACCTTGCCGATGCCCGCGCCAATGCGGCCGTCTGCGATGCGGTCTTTGCCTCGGCCGCGAGCGGCGGCTGGGCCAGCGTGAAAGGAGCCTGAAATGACTGTCAAACTTGCCCTGATCGGCGCCGGGCGGATCGCCAATGTCCATGCCGGCGCGATCGCCGCCCATCCCGGCGCCACGCTGGTCGCGGTGACCGACGCCCAGCCCAAGGCCGCCGAGGCGCTGGCCGCGCGCAGCGGCGCGGCCGTGATGGCCCCGGCGGATATCGCGGCCGCCCCCGGCATCGACGGCGTGCTGATCTGTACGCCCACCGACACCCATGCCGATCTGATCGAGACCTTCGCCCGCGCCGGCAAGCATGTCTTTTGCGAAAAGCCCGTCGATCTGGACATCGACCGCGCCCGACAGGTGGTGGCCATCGCAGGCGATGCCGGGATCAAGCTGATGCTGGGCTTCAACCGCCGGTTCGATCCGAATTTCGCCGCCGCCCGCCGCGCCATCGACCAGGGCCGGATCGGCGCGGTCGAAATGGTCACCATCACCTCGCGCGATCCGGGCGCGCCCGATATCGGCTATGCCGCGCGTTCGGGCGGGATCTTTCGTGACATGACGATCCACGATCTGGATATGGCGCGCTTTCTTCTGGGCGAAGAGCCGGTCGCGGTCTCGGCCCATGCCTCGGTGCTGGTGGAACCGGCGCTGCGCGAGATCGGCGACCATGACAGCGTCACCGTCATTCTGGAAACCGCCAGCGGCAAACAGGCCGTGATCACCAATTCGCGCCGCGCCAGCTATGGCTATGACCAGCGGATCGAGGTGCATGGCGCGCTTGGCGTGGCCAGCGTCGGCAACCATCTGGAAAACCAGCTCAGCATCGGGCTAGCGGATGGATATCATACGGCGCCGCTGATGAATTTCTTCATGACGCGCTATACCGCCTCATACGCAGCCGAGATCGCCGAATTCGTGGCCTGTATCGCCGAAGGGCGCGCGCCTTCGGTCACCGGCGCGGACGGGGTGGCGGCGCTGCGGCTGGCCAATGCCTGTGTGGAATCGGTCGCGCGCAAGGCCCGGGTGGCGGTCTGATCCGCGCCGCGTCCGAACCGCAAAAGGGCGCCGCGCGGCGCCCTTTTTTCCGATTCCGTTTTTATGGCCCCGTCAATCCTGCCAGGCGACGGGAACGGGTGCATTGACCACGCTGGCCCGCTGGATCGCATCCAGCACCTGGGCCGCGCGATAGCCGTCCTCGATCGAGCCGTTTTCCAGCGCCCGCCCGGCGGCGATGGCGGCCAGAAAGTCATGGATCATATAACCGAACACCTCGGCATAGCCGACCGACACCAGATCATGCGGCACCGGCGCCAGCGCGCCGACCGCCGGCGATGACGGGCGGTTCGGATAGCGCGTAAAATTCGAGGGCTGGCCGGGCGCGAACAGGGCCAATTCGTAAAATGACGGGGTCTCGGTGGAAAACCGCGCCGTACCCTTGGTGCCGTGCAATTCGACCGCCAGCCGGTTCCCGGCCCCGACCGCGACCCGGCTGGCCGAGACGAAACCTTGCGCGCCATTCGCGAACCGCACCAGCCCCGACATCACATCGTCATTGTCCACGACAGCCGTCTGATCGGACAGCGCGACATGGCCGTGGCCGGTCACCGCCCCCATGGGCAGATGCCGCGCCGGGATCGAGATGGTCGAGACCGCGCCCACCACCTCGGCCACATCGCCGAACATAAAGCGCAGCATGTCGACGGCATGGGTGCCCAGATCCAACAAGGCCCCCGGCCCCGCCCTGTCGAATTCATAGCGCCATGAATGCGGCAGCATCGGATCGGCGGCGTAATCGCATTGAAACAGGACCGAAATCTGCACCGGCCGGCCCAGATCGCCCGCATCCATGCGCGACCTGATCTCGGCCAGCGCCGGGATGCGGCGATAATTGAAGACCGTCCCCGACACGCAGGCGGCCTTGTCCGCCGCATCGCGCACCGGGCGCGCCTGATCCGCCGACAGCGCCAGCGGCTTTTCACAGAGCACATGCTTGCCGGCCGCAAGCGCCGCCAGCGTCACCTCGGTATGCAGGAAATTCGGCAGACAGACGGACAGGATATGGATTTCGGGATCGGCGATTACCTGACGCCAATCGTCGGTGACCCGCTGAAAGCCATATTTCTCGGCCAGATCGCGCGCCTGCGCAGGGTTCATGTCACAGACGCTGTGCAGAACCGCGCCGCCAAGGCGATGCGCGAACTGGCGATAGGCGGCGGCATGCGCCCCCCCGATCATCCCCGCCCCGATCACCGCGATTCCCTGCTGCGCCATTGCCAAACCCTTTCCTGTGCTGGACCCTTGGCCGGCACAATAGGATGCGGCGATGCGCAATGCCGCGCGGGCGGTGATGGTTTTGCATCACCGCCCGCGCAGATTTCGCTAAAGCGAGATACGGGCCCCGATCTCGACCACGCGGTCGCGCGGCAGGTGATAGAACTCGCTCGGATCGGCGGCAAAGCGGTTCAGCGCGATGTAAAGCCGGTCCAGAAGCCGCGCGACACCGTTGCGCGTGCCCAGAACCAGCTTGCGCCGGCCCAGAAAGAACGAGGTCGTCATGACATCGAAGGTCAGGCCGGATTTGCGCGCCAGAACGATGGCGCGGCTGACATTCGGCGTCTCCATGAAACCAAAGCGCACGGTCAGCCGGGCGAAGCGGTCATTGATGGGCTTGTATTCGATGCGATCCTCGGGGCGGACACGGGGCACGCGCATCGTCTCAAGCGTGAGCACCACGTTCTTGGCATGCAGCACGCGGTTATGCTTGAGGTTGTGCAGCAAGGCCTGCGGCACCGCCGCGGGGTCCGAACTCAGAAAGAAGGCCGTGCCCGGCACCGCATAGGTCGAGCTGGTGACCTTGGATTCGGCGAAACCGTCCAGCGCGATCATCTGGCGATGCGCGGCCTCGACCGCGTGCTGGGTGCCGCGCCACCATGTGAACATGATGATCGCAAGGCTCAGCGACACCAGCACCGGAACGAAACCGCCGTCGAAGAACTTGGTCATGTTCGACAGAAAGAACGTGCCCTCCATCGTCAGGAACGGCAGCGCGACCAAAAGCGTGACCCCCAGCGGCCAGCGCCAGCCCTTATGGGCATAGATGATGGCCAGACAGGCATCGACCAGCATCGCCCCCGTCACCGCGATCCCGTAAGCCGAGGCCAGCGATTCCGAGGTGCGAAAGCTCATCACAAAGGCCAGCACACCTGCCAGCAGCATCCAGTTCACCGCCGGGATATAGATCTGGCCGCTATGGGATGACGAGGTGTGGATGATCGACAGGCGCGGCAACAGGCCAAGCTGGATCGCGGCGCGGGTCATCGAATAGGCGCCGGTGATGACGGCCTGACTGGCGATGACGGTGGCCAGCGTCGCCAGCGCGACCAGCCCCGGCAGCGCCCAGGCCGGCACCAGATGAAAGAACGGGTTCACCAGCGCGGCCGGGTCATGCAGCACCAGCACCCCCTGTCCCAGATAGTTCAGGATCAGCGCCGGAAAAACCAGCGCGAACCATGCCACACGGATCGGCGCACGGCCGAAATGGCCCAGATCGGCATAAAGCGCCTCGGCCCCGGTCACGGCCAGAAAGATGGCGCCCATGACGAAAAAGGCCGCAACCCCGTGGCTGGCCAGAAAGCTGATGCCGTAAACCGGGTTGAAGGCGGCCAGAACGCCCGGATCGCGCAAAAGCTGGACCGCGCCGGTCGCGCCCATGGTCAGAAACCAAAGCGCCATGATCGGCCCAAAGGCGACCGCGATGGCCTGGGTGCCGTGGCGTTGAACCAGAAACAGCGCCAAAAGGATGCCGATGGTGATCGGCAGCACATAGGGTTTGAAGCGCGGGGTGACCAGTTCGATCCCCTCGACCGCCGACAGGACCGACACCGCCGGGGTGATCAGCGCATCCCCCATGAACAGCGCGGCGCCGGCAATGCCGAGCCCCAGCACCCAAAAGGACCGCCGCCCCATCGCCTGACGCGCCAGCGTGTAAAGCGCCAGAATCCCGCCCTCGCCATGGTTGTCGGCGCGCAGCAAGAAGATGACATATTTGATGGTGACGATCATGATGACCGTCCAGATCAGGATCGACACGACCCCCAGCACCTCGGCCCGTTCCAGCCCGTCGCCCGAAACCGGGCGCAGCGCCTCGCGCATGGCATAAAGCGGGCTGGTGCCGATATCGCCATAAACAACGCCGATCGCGCCCAGAGTCAGCGCCGCAAGGCCCTGCTTGACCTCATGGGTGCTGTCCTCGGAAAGCGATATGTCGTTATCCGCCCCCGACAAAAGGGGTGAGTCCGAATTCGACATTTCAGATGAACTCCACCGGGCGGCGGGTGGCAGCCGTGCCGGACATGGTCAATTGCGCAAGAAGCCGTTTTGGCACTCATACGCTCCGATTTTACGCCCCGGCTGGCAGACCGGCGGCTTCCCAGGTTTTGATGCCGCAAAGCAGAATCAGCATCAAAGTGCAGGGCAAATATTGCGCGATGGTTGCTGGACGCAAGTGTTCAGATGACTTCCGCGTGAGCGACGCCCCGCCACAAGGGCATTTGGCCCAGCATATGCAGGGTTCGGCCCGTCATCTGGTGGCTGCGCGCCGGCGGAATTGCGCCGCCATGCACGCGCAACGGGCAGGCACGCCATCCGCGACGGGTATGCCATGGCGGGACGAGGCCAAGCGTTTTGCGTGCATGGCGGCCAAAGCGGACAGGCCAACCACAGGGGTCGCATTCAGAAAATACCTGAATAATCAGATTTAACAAATTGAAATGCAAATGTTTAGGTCATGAAATGCTGTCAGGATACCGGCCTGCCCGGTTGCCCGGACAGGCCATCATGTCATGCGCCAGCGCTAGAGATTGCCGCGCGACATCTCGCCGGCAATGTGATCGGCCTGCCGGATCGCCAGCGCCACGATGGTCAGCGTCGGGTTTTCCGCCGCGCCACTGGTGAACTGACTGCCATCTGACACGAAAAGATTGGCAATATCATGGCTTTGCCCCCACTTGTTCACCACCCCGTCACGCGGGTTTTCCGACATCCGGTTGGTGCCCATATTGTGGGTTGAGGGATAGGGCGGCGTCGGCAGGACGCGCGTCGCCCCCACCGCCTCATAGATGGCGATGCCTTGCTGATAGGCGTGTTTGCGCATGGCGATGTCATTGGGGTGATCGTCGAAATTCACATTCGCCACCGGCAGGCCCCACCGATCCTTGACCTCGTGGTTCAAGGTGACGCGGTTGGTTTCCTGGGGCATGTCCTCGCCCACAAGCCACATCCCGGCCATGTTTTCATAGGCGTCGAGCGCGGTGGTGAACTCGCGCCCCCAGCCGCCCGGATCCATGAAGGCCGCCATGAAGGGGATGCCCAAGGACAGGGTCTCCATCTCATATCCGCCGACAAAGCCGCGCGACGGGTCGTGACGGGCCTCGTCCTGGATGATGCCCGCCATCACCGTGCCGCGCCACATTCGCACCGGCTTGTCAAAGATCCCATAAACCGATCCGGTCATGTGCCGCATATAGTTGCGCCCGACCTGTCCCGAACTGTTGGCCAGCCCGTCGGGGAACATCGCCGAGGCCGAGTTTAGCAAGAGGCGCGGCGATTCATAGGAATTGCCCGCGACACAGACGATACGCGCCTTTTGCATCTGCAAGTTGCCGTCCTTGTCGAAATATTCGACGCCGGTCACCTTGCCGCTGTCATCATGCAGAATGCGCGCCGCATGGGCGTTCGAGCGCACCTCAAGATTGCCCGTCGCCTCGCCGCGCGGAATGTCGGTATAGGCCGCGGACCATTTCGCGCCCCATTTGCAGCCCTGAAAGCAAAAACCGGTCTGCTGACAGGCCATCCGGTCGTCGTAATCGGCCGAATTGATCGCCATCCGGCCGGTGCTGACCTCTTTGTAGCCAAGCGCCTTGGCGCCCTTTTCAAAGACGAGGTAATTGCTGTTCCCCGGCAGCCCCTCGCGCCCGCCCGTGCGGGTCACGCCAAGCTTGGTTTCGGCCTTGTCATACCATGGCGCCATTTCGGCCGCGTCGATCGGCCAGTCCAGAAGATTGGCCCCCTGCACCGACCCATAGGTCGTGCGCGCCTTCCATTCATGTTCCTGAAACCGCAGCGAGGCGCCGGCCCAATGCGTGGTGGTGCCGCCCACCGCCTTGACGATCCAGGCAGGCAGCGTCGGAAAGTCCCGCGCCACACGCCAGTCGCCGCTGGTCGTGCGCGGGTCGGTCCAGGCCAGTTGGCCGAAACTGTCCCATTCGTCGTTGATGTAATCCTCGGGCAGATAGCGCCCCCCCGCCTCAAGCGCGACGACGCTGACGCCGCGCTGCGCAAGCTCATTGGCCAGCACGCCGCCCCCGGCGCCGGTCCCGACGATGACGACCACGCTCGCGTCATTCAGATCAAAAGGTGCAGCCATAGTCTATCCTCCTCTCCTATGGCCTCAGAGCCAGTTGATGTCGTTGAAACCGCGGTCGATATAGCCACCCTTGGAATAGCTTTCGCCTTCATAGCCAAAGATCGGCCAGACCGCCTTTTGGTTGTAAAGCCCGGTCACAAGACCGCCGCGGATCTTTTGAAAGAAGGGGCTGTCCTCGATCCCGCGCAGGATATCGACGCGGTCGCGTTCCCAGCCGGCGCCAAGATATGAGGCGAACCCCCTGCCCTGGGCTGCCGCGTCAAGGGCGGCAATGCCGGCCATGATCTCGGGCGCGGCCTCGGCCGTGTCATAGCCCTTGACGGCGATGACATAGTTTTCGTCCGGGATGCGGTCATGGGGATAGATGTCGCGCGCCATCTGCACCAGCGTGGCAAAGGCTGGCGCGTCGATATGGCTGGTCTCGGCCGCCCATGCGGCATCGGTCGCGGCAATAAAGCCGGCCCCGACCACGAAGGTCGCCCCTGCCGCGCTGGCGCGCGACAGAAGCTGACGGCGGGTCAGGCCCCGCATGCTTGCTCTCTGGTTCATAGGTCTCCTCCCTTCAGAAACAGATGGCGATTCAGGTCACCTTGATTTGGGTTTTATTGATAGCGTCCGCCCCGTTGCAGGACCTCGATCTGGTATCCGTCCGGGTCGGCCACAAAGAAAAACCGCGCCAGAACCGTCCCGCCGGGGGCGAAATCCACCAGCCTGCGGGGATTGAACCCCTCGGCCTGGAAGCGCGCATGCTCGCCATCGAGATCGGCGACCGAAACGGCAAGATGGCCATATCCGTCGCCCAGCTGATAGGGCTCGGTACGGCCCTTGTTCACGGTCAGCTCAAGCTCGAAGCCGCTTTCGGGATTGCTGAGATAGATCAGCGTGAAATCGTCGAAATCCAGCCGGCTTGCGATCTCAAGGCCAAAGGCCCGGCGATAGAAATCAACAGAGCGGTTCTCGTCGAGAACGCGAATCATGCTGTGGATGGCTTTGGCCAAGGGCATCTCCTGAAACGTCAGTTTTATTGTCGCTTCAGGATGGCGGCATCCGGACCGCCCCGGGTAGTAGGGTCTTACTACATGCGTTTCTTGTCGGCGGCAGGCTATTCGGCCGCGACGGGAAGCACGTCGTCGTGATGGGTCTGCGGCTCGTTCTGCGCCTCGAAGATCAGGCAGGCGGTGCGCAGAAGCGAGGTGAAATTGACCGGCTCACCCTGCGTTTGCAGGACTTCGGAATGCAGTTTGGAAATAAAGGCCGGTGTCGAGACGCCGTCCGCGTCAGCAATCCGGTCGAGGATGTTCCAGAAGGCATTTTCCAGCCGGATGCTGGTGCTTTGCCCGTTCAGCCGCAGGCGGCGGGTGGTCGAGCTGTAGCGGGCTGGATCCTGACCGGCGAAGATCTGGCACATGAATAGGCTTCCTTGGATCGGACTTCCTTGGAGTGGTTCGGGAAAGTATTTCACACTCGGCCCAGCGCGCAAAGCCCGGAAGTCCTGTCCGTTCAGTCAGTTCGCACAACAGATCGCGAACAAGGCCGGCGCGGCGCGGCGCATCGGGGGCATGAACAGGTTTTCACCTTTGCCCGCCTTTTGGGCCCGCCACGCGAACATGCCGCAATATCCGGGCCGGATCATCCCATCGCACCGGCAAGCGGCCGGACGCGCGCGCCGTTGCCGGAAAGGGCCGGAGACAAATGAAAAAGGCCCCGCGCGGGACCTCAATTCGGGATTGCCATATGCAAGTGGCGGACAGTGAGGGATTCGAACCCTCGAGACGGTTCCCCGCCTACACACTTTCCAGGCGTGCGCCTTCGACCACTCGGCCAACTGTCCGTGGCGGATCGTCTATCGCGACAAACCGCGCTGCGCAAGGCGCAGATGCGTCAAAGCTTGGAGATGCGCTTTTGCAGTTCGGCCAGCTGGCGGCGGATCTCGGTCATGTCCTCGGGCTCGGACTTGGCGCCCGTGTCGGGCCGGGCCGCGCCGCTTTCATCCTCGTCCATTTCCGGGCCGCTGCTGCCGGGCCAGCCCGAATACATCGCGCGCAGAAAGGCCTGTTGCTGACGCTGCAAAGCCTCGAAACCGGGCATCGAGGACATCGGGTTGGGGAATGTCGACAGGTTCTCCATCATCTTGGATTGCCCCTCGCGCAGCATCTCGAAGCTGGCGGCCAGGAATTGCGGCACGACCGATTGCGCCTGCGTGGTATAGCTGCGCACCAGATCGACCAGAACCTCGATCGGCAGGATGCTTTCGCCCCGGCCCTCGTGTTCGGCGATGATCTGCAAGAGATATTGCCGCGTCAGGTCATCGCCCGTCTTCAGATCGACGATACGCACCTGACGGCCGGCGCGGATGAAACCGGCAATATCGTCAAGCGTCACGTAATCGCTGGTTTCGGTGTTATAAAGACGGCGGCTGGCATAACGCTTGATCAGAAGCGGCGACGTATTTTCGGCCTCGGCCATGGCTCCTCCGGCGATGCATTTGCAGCATGATGGGAAAAGCCCCGCGGAAATGCAAAGAAAATCGCCGCTCAAGCGCCGCAAATACCACAAGCCGGCCATGCTGCGCCGCAGCAAAGGACAAAAGAAAAAGGGGACGGTCACCCGCCCCCTTTTCCGTATTCCATCCGATCCGGGATCAGACTTTGGCCGGGGCCGCGGTCGCGGCGGCGGCAGCTTTCTTCACCGCGGCCTGGGTGTCGCGGGTGGCTTTTTCCGCGACTTTCTGCGCGTCCGAAGCCAGATCCTTGCCAGCGGTCAGCATCAGGTCGACGGTGTCCATCTGAACTTTCTTGGCGACTTCGGCAAAAGCGGCCATGTGCTCGGCGGCGGCTTCGGCAGCAGCGGTGGTGAAATCGCTGACGGCTTTGGCGTATTCGGTCGGCTCTTCTTTCGAGGCGGTCAGCTCACCCATGCGGGCGATGGTGTCTTTGGCCCACTGAGCGGTGATTTCGGTCGAACGCTCGGCAGCGGCCAGGGTCACCTTGGCCATTTTTTCGCCCAGGGCGGTCTGCGATTTGAAGGCGTCCTGGAACGACGAGGTGTCGACCGGGAATTTCGCCAGAACGTCCTGGATTGCTTTGGTGAAGTCGGGGGTCTTAGCCATTTGCTCTCTCCAATGATTGGGCGCGAAGCATGTCGAGCTTGAGCACCGGTTAACTTGAACTGTCCCCGATATACTTTCTGCACCGCAGCATTGCAAGCGATTTTTGCTGCGGTGCAGAATTTTTACGCGTTCCGCTCGTGTACATATTCGCCCGGCGCGGCGCCCAGACCATTGCCGGGGTCGCGCGCATGGACCATGCGGCCCGAGCGTTCGGCCAGCCAGTCGCCCCAGCGGCCCCACCAGCTGCCGGCGTGATGGCTGGCCTTTTCGCGCCATGCCTCCCAGCCATCGGCAAAGCCGACATCGGACGTGTAATGGCCGTATTTCTTTTTGCTGGGCGGGTTGATGATGCCGGCGATATGGCCCGATTCCGACAGGATGAAGGTCTTGTCACGCGACGCCATCCGGGCGACGCCGCGCCAGCTGTCGCGCGCCGGCGCGATGTGATCGGTCTCGCAGGCGATGGCGCAGATCGGCACGTCGACATCCCCGACGCGCAGGCGCTTGCCCAGCAGCTCGAACCCCTCGTCCTTCACAAAGGCGTTCTGCTGGCACAGGCCGCGCAGATATTCGACCGCCATCCGCCCGGGCAGATTCGTGCCGTCGCCGTTCCAGAACAGCAGATCGAAGGCCGGCGGCGCCTCGCCCAGCATATAGCTGCGGATCGCCGGCGCCCAGATCAGGTCGTTGGCGCGCAGAAAGCTGAAGGTGCGCGTCATCAGCCGCGCGCTCAAAAGCCCGGTCCGGTCGACCTCCTGCTCGATCCCCGAGACGAAATCGTCCTGTAGATAGGCGGTGAACTCCCCCTGATCCGAGAAATCGGTCAGCGTGGTGAAGAAGGTGGCCGAATTGACCCGGTCGTCGCCGCGCTGCTTGAGCAGCGACAGCGTCAGCGCCAGCGTGGTGCCCGCGATGCAATAGCCGACCACGTTCAGCTTTTCCTGATCGGTCAGGTCCAGCACCCGGTCCATCACCTCGACATAGGATTGGACATATTCGGCCATGCCGGTATCGGCATAGCTTTGATCGGGGTTTTTCCAGGCAACGACGAACAGCGTATAGCCCTGATCGACGATCCATTTGATCAGGCTGTTCTGCGGCTTGAGGTCAAGGATGTAGAACTTGTTGATCCATGGCGGAAAGATCACCAGCGGGATCTGATGGACCGAATCGGTCGTGGGCTTGTACTGGATCAGCTCGTAAAGCCGGGTGCGGGCGACGACCGTGCCCTCGGTGGTGCCGATATTCTCGCCCACGCGGAACGCATCGCGATCGGCAAGCGAGACGATCAGCTCGCCACCGCTGTGTTCGACATCGCGCACCAGGTTTTCCAGCCCCTTGACCAGGCTTTCGCCCTCGGTCGCGATCGCCTTTTCCAGGGCGTCGGGATTGGTGGCCAGAAAATTCGTCGGCGCCATCATGTCGATCATCTGGCGGGTGAACCAGGTGATGCGGCGGCGGTCGCTCATGTCCGGCACGTCCAGCGCCCCGGCCGCGTCCTCGAGCGCCTGGGAATTGATCTGATACTGGCGGCGGATGAAGTTGAAAAAGGGATGCGATTCCCAAAGCGGGTTGGCAAAGCGGCGGTCGCGCGGCGACTCGTCCGGCGGCGCCTTCAGCGTGCCGCGCGCGAACGCGGCCTGGGCCTCGGCAAAGTGACGCAGCGTCTCGCCCCAAAAGCTGACCTGCTGGCCGATCACCCGCTCGGGCTGTTCGGCCAAAAGCTTCATCCAGGCGGCGGTGGCGGTGGTGAAAAGCTCAGTTCCCGGCGCCTCGACCCCCGGGCTGTGCTGGGGCCGCTGCGACAGCGCGCTGATCAAGCGCTGGGTCAGCGATTCGATCCGCTCGATATTCTGGGCCAGCTGTTCGGGCAGATGGCTTCCCGTGCCAAAGGCCGCCTCGACAAAGGCGGCGGTGCGGGGGGTCAGTTTCGGGTCCTGCGCAAGGGGCGGGGATTGCGGCTCAGGGGCGGTCGCATGGGTATCCACCTGTTTTTGCGCAGGTTTGGCATTGATGCCGGCCGATGCGGGCGCCCCGGCGGGACGCAAGGCGTCATCGGCGGCAACCATTCCGGCGCTCGCCTCGGCGGCCTTTTCCACGGCGGGCTTGGCGGTCTTGCGATGGGTTCCCGTCCGGGTGTCGCTGCGGCTGGCGGTGCGGGCGCGCGCGGCGGCGGCGCGCGATGTCGGCCCCGCCTTGGCGGCCTTGGCCTGCGCCGCCGGGGCCTTGGCGGCGGTCTTGGTCGCGGCCTTGGCCGGGGTCGCGGCTTTGCCATCCGCCTTGGCGGCGGCTTTCACGCGGGTTTTCGGGGCGGTTTTTTCCCCTGCCGTATTAGCGCCATCCGATGCGGCGCGCCGGGGGGCCGCCTTGTCCGCCGCAGCGCCCGGCGCGGGTTTTGCGCCCGCCCGGCGCCGGCCAGCCCCGGCAGGAGTTTCAGCAACAGGTGGTTCCCGGCCTTTGTCGTCTTTGCCAGCCATAATTGACAATCCTCTCCATACCGTAAAATCATTATGCTCAGCACATCTCACAGGTAAAGCCGTGTCCTGCTCCGGCAAGCCCAATTCAAGATTGGATCGCGATGGCAACGTATAAAGGCCTGAAGGGCATCATCTCCTATGATGCAATGGAGACGGTGCGTAACACCAGCGAGTGGATGGGCGCCACCGCACGCGCCATCGCGTCCTCGCCGGCATTCGCGCTGGCGCCGAATCCGATGTTCAAGCTGATGTCGGCATGGGGCCGCGTGACGGAACGCAGCTATGCCCGCATGGTCATCAAGCCGGACTGGGAAATTCCGCCCATCGTCTCCGAGGACGGACAGGACCATATCGTCTATGTCGAACCCGAGATGAAGCGCCCCTTCGGCGATCTGGTGCATTTCCGCGTCGCCCGCCGCGATCCCATGCCGCGCAAGGTGCTTCTGGTTGCGCCGATGTCGGGCCATTATGCCACCCTGTTGCGAACGACTGTGACCTCATTGCTTCCCGATTGCGAAGTTTATGTGACGGATTGGCACAATGCCCGTGACATTCCCGTCAGCTGCGGCAAGTTCGACGTCGAGGATTACACCCAGTATCTGGTCGATTTCATCCGCCATCTGGGTCCCGACACCAATGTGATCGCGGTCTGCCAGCCGGCGCCGCTGACGTTGGCCGCGACCGCCCTTCTGGCCGAGGAAACCCCCGAGGCCCAGCCGCGTTCGCTGATCCTGATCGGCGGTCCCATCGACCCCGATGCCGCCGCGACCGAGGTCACCGATTTCGGCAACCGCCTGACCATGGGCGAACTGGATTACCTGATGATCCAGCAGGTCGGCTTCAAATATCGCGGCGCCGGCCGCATGGTCTATCCGGGGCTTGCGCAACTGTCCTCGTTCATCGCGATGAATGCGGACACCCATGCCAAGGCGTTTCTCGACAAGATCTTCGCCGAGGCCCGCGGCGAAGGCTCCGAAGGCGACAAGCACAACCGTTTCTATGACGAATACCTGGCCGTCATGGACATGACCGCCGAATTCTACCTCTCGACGGTCGAGCGCATCTTCAAGGAACGCGACATCGCGCGAAACCGCTTCACCGTGAACGGCAAGTCGGTCGATATCGGCAAGATCACCAATGTCGCGGTGATGACGGTCGAAGGCGCCAATGACGACATCTCGGCCCCCGGCCAATGCGTCGCGGCGCTGGATCTGTGCACCGGCGTGCCACATGGCAAAAAGACCCAGCACCTCGAACCCGGCGCCGGCCATTACGGCATCTTCGCGGGCAAAAGCTGGCGGCTCAACATCCGCCCGCTGGTTCTGGACTTCATCGACGAGGCCGCGAACCCCGCCAGCCCGGTCCGCCGCCGCCGCAAGGGGCCGCGCGCGGTCGATACCTCGCCCTCTCCGAACCCCGGCGAGGATAGCCGCATCGCGGTCTGACCGGAAACGACCGGAACGGAAACGACAAGGGCGCGGGCCGGATGGACCGCGCCCTTTGTCCTGCCATCGTTCCGCCACGGTCCGGCTGGCGGCCAATCTCAGATCCGCTCCAACAGCTCCTCGACGGCCTCACCGATGAGCCCAAGGCATTCGGGCGTCGAAAAGCGGTGATCGGCGCCCTTGACCAGCAAAAGCCGCATATCCAACCCCTGCGCATGCCCCAGAAGATCCGTCGCCCATGACGCGGGCACATCCCGGTCCGCCGTGCCTTGCAAAAAGCGCACCGGAAAGGACAGCGGCAAGGGCGCCTCCATGACCAGATGCGCGCGCCCCTCCTCGATCAGGCGGCGCGTGATCACATAAGGCTCGCCATAATCGCTGGGCCGCAGGATCCGCCCTTCACGCAAAAGTTTGGCACGCTCAAGATCGGAAAACTCGGCCCAGAACCCGCGCTCGGTGAAATCGGGCGCGGCGGCGATGGTGACCAGCCCGGCCACCCGCTCGGGCATGGCGCGGGCCAGCAACAGGCTGATCCAGCCGCCCATGGACGACCCGACCAGGATCTGCGGCCCCTCGGTCAGCGCCGAAAGCACCGCCTGCGCATCCGCCAACCAGTCGCCGATGGCGCCCTCTTCAAAGGGGCCGTCGGATTCGCCATGCCCCGAATAGTCGAAGCGCAGGAAATTCCGCCCCGTCGCCCGCGCCCATTCCTCCAGAAACACCGCCTTGGTGCCCTGCATGTCCGACTTGAACCCGCCCAGAAACAGCACTCCCGGCCCCGCACCCTCGACGCGGTTATAGGCGATGCGCCGCCCCTGCGGCCCTTCCAGAAATTCCGTCATTCATCCATGTCCCAAATATCCTGCGGGGGAGTCGCGCATCGCGCGGCGGGGGCGCAAAGCCCCCCTCATCCCTAACCGCATTGACATTGTCCGGCAATCGCGCGACACCCGCCGCCACATAACCCGCAACCGGGCGTTCCGTGGGCGCCAAACCGACGAGGAGGACCATATGTCCCAGATCTCCCTCACATTCCCCGATGGCAATTCGCGCGACTATCCCGCCGGCATCACCGCCGCCGAGGTCGCGGCCTCCATCGCCCCCAGCCTTGCGAAAGCCGCCATCTCGGCCAGCTTTGACGGCGCGCATATCGACCTGCAATGGCCGATCGACACCTCGGGCCGGATCGCCATCAACACGATCAAGGACAGCGAACCGGCGCTGGAACTGATCCGCCACGACCTCGCCCATATCATGGCCCGCGCGGTCCAGGAGCTGTGGCCCGACGTCAAGGTCACGATCGGCCCGGTGCGCGATTATGGCTGGTTTTACGATTTCGACCGCGCTGAACCCTTCACCCCCGAAGACCTCGGCGCCATCGAACAACGCATGAAACAGATCATCGCCGCCCGCGATCCGGTCCGCGCCGAGGTCTGGGACCGCGCCCGCGCCCGCGCCCATTACGAGGCCGCGAACGAACCCTTCAAGCTGGAACTTCTCGACCGCATCCCGGGGGACGAGCCGATCCGCATGTACTGGCATGGCGACTGGCAGGATCTCTGCCGCGGCCCGCATCTGCAAAACACCGGACAGGTCCCCGCCGACGCCTTCAAGCTGACCCATGTCGCCGGCGCCTATTGGCTGGGCGATGCCTCGCGCCCGATGCTGCAACGCATCTATGGCGTGGCCTTCCGCAATCGCGATGACCTGAAAGCCCATCTGACCATGCTGGAAGAGGCCGCGAAACGCGACCACCGCAAGCTTGGCCGCGAGATGGAGCTGTTCCACTTTCAGGAAGAAGCCCCCGGCATGGTCTTCTGGCACCCGAACGGCTGGTCGATCTATCGCGAGCTCGAGGCCTATATGCGCCGCCGCCTCGTCCGCGCCGATTACAAGGAAATCAAGACGCCGCAAGTGGTTGACCGGGTGCTCTGGGAAAAATCCGGCCATTGGGAAGCTTACCGCGAGAACATGTTCATCGTCGAGGTCGACGAGGAAGGCGCCAAGGAAAAGCGCATCAACGCGCTGAAACCGATGAACTGCCCCTGCCACGTTCAGGTCTACAACCAGGGCATCAAATCCTATCGCGACCTGCCGCTGCGGCTGGCCGAATTCGGCTCCTGCCACCGCTATGAACCCTCGGGCTCGATGCACGGGCTGATGCGCGTGCGCGGCTTCGTCCAGGACGATGCCCATATCTTCTGCACCGAGGACCAGATCGAGGCCGAATGCGCAGGCTTCATCGGCCTGCTGTCCTCGGTCTACAAGGATCTGGGATTCGAGAAATTCGACATCAAGCTGTCGACACGCCCCGACGTGCGCGTCGGCTCGGACGAAATCTGGGACAAGGCCGAATCGGCGCTGGCGAAGGCCATCGAACATCTCGGCCTGCCCTATGAGGTCAATCCCGGCGACGGCGCCTTCTATGGCCCGAAACTCGACTTCAAGCTGACCGACGCCATCGGCCGCGAATGGCAATGCGGCACCTTCCAGTGCGATTTCAACCTGCCCCAGCGCCTCGATGCCGAATATGTCGGCGAGGACGGGCACAAGCACATGCCGGTGATGCTGCACCGCGCGGTGCTGGGCAGCTTCGAGCGCTTCATCGGCATCCTGATCGAAAACTATGCCGGCAAGATGCCGCTCTGGCTCGCGCCGCGCCAGATCGTGGTCGCCTCGATCGTCTCGGGCGCCGATGACTATGTCCATGAAATCGTGGCAACCCTGCGCGCCGCCGGCCTGCGCGCCGAGGCCGATACCCGCAACGAAAAGATCAACTACAAGGTCCGGGAACATTCGGTCGGCAAGGTGCCCGTCATCATGGCCATCGGCATGAAAGAGGTCGAGGAACGCTCGGTCTCGATCCGCCGCCTCGACCGGCAGGGCAGCGAAAGCCGCCCTCTCGCCCAGGCCATCGACGAACTTCGCGCCGAAGCGACCCCGCCCGACCTCGTCTGACCCCGCCTGACGCGAAACGACCAGCAATAATTCGCCGAAAAGCCAATCATCTTGACCTTGCGTCAAGCTGATTGGCGCATTCCCGCTTGCGTTTTCGGACGAATCATTCATTTTCCACGTGGCGTGAGCACGACTTTCTACCGCTCCCTTCACGGGGCAGCCGGACTTGAACGGAAACAGGGCTGCACGGCCTGGGCAATCTCGCCCCGGAATGACTTGAAGGAGAGACGGTAATGGCTACCGGCACCGTGAAATGGTTTAACGCCACCAAAGGCTATGGCTTCATTGCCCCCGATGACGGCGGCAAGGACGTGTTCGTCCATATTTCGGCAGTTGAGCGTGCCGGCCTGACCGGCCTGAACGACAACCAGAAAATCGAATACGAACTGCAGTCCGGCCGCGATGGCCGCGCTTCGGCCTCGGATCTGAAACTGCTCTGATCCGCGTATCTGATGGAATTTCGCAACGGCCCGCCTCACGGCGGGCCGTTGTACTTTTACGCGAACCCATCCCTGCCCCAAGGTCGCATGACGCGCCCTTTCGGCTCTCTTTCATGCCCAAATATCCTGCGGGGGAGTCGCGCGCGCCGCGCGACGGGGGCGCAAAGCCCCCAGCTTCGGTTTCGTCCGGAACCGGCCGGAACCACGACGGAACGCTGCCAAGAACCTGACCCGCATCCTGTTGCAAGCACCCCACGTCATGCCCGACCGGCCTGCCGCCGGTTCTGGCCTTCGGCGCGACCGCACTGATCCCCGCCGCCGGGGTGGGGCCGGCACGGATCCCGCTTCTGGCGGCGCGCCCAGGGGGCCGGGATCATCGCGGCGGGGCGGGACAGGCTGCGCGCGATCTGCGGTGCCAACCGGGGCAGCATGCCGGGCCTGCGCATGGCGCTTTCCACCGATGGCCCAGCCTCCGACGCGTTGCAACGGGAATGGCGGTCGCGCTTCGGCACCGGCCTCGACCCCGCCCCGTGATAATGCCATGATACCGGCGAAAGGGGCCGCAGGCCCTGCCGATCCCACCCGCAAGGACCGCCACGATGACCACCCAGCCCACAGGCGTTTCCGCCGATCAGCCCGCCCTTCAGGATGCCGGACAGATCCGCCTCGACATCTTTGCAGATCCGGTCTGTCCCTGGTGCATGATCGGCAAGGCCGAGCTGGACCGCGCGCTGGAAAGCCGCCCCGGCCATCCGTTCCAGATCACCTGGCAACCCTTCCGCCTTGATCCGCAGATGCCGCCGGCCGGGATGCCCTATCCCGCCTATATGAAGATGAAATTCAAGGACGAGGCCGGCATCATCGCCGCCATGAAGCCGGTGATGGCGGCGTCCGAGCGGCTGGGCCTGTGGATCAACCCCTCGCTGATCGAGCGCATGCCCAATACGCTGAATGCCCACCGCCTGCTGTACTGGGCCGGGCTCGAGGGTGCGCAGACCCCGGTCATGTCCGGCCTCATGCGGGCCTTCTGGCGCGAGGGGCAGAATATCGCAAACCCCGACACTCTGGTCGCCATCGGCGAAAAGGCCGGGATGGACGGCGAAATGATCCGCCGCCTTCTGGCCTCGGATGCCGATCGCGATGAAATCCTGCGCCGCGAAATCCACGCTCGCGAACGGGGCATCAATTCGGTCCCGACCTTCATCGTCGCCGACAGCCATGTGGTCAGCGGCGCCCAGCCGGCGGCCTTGTGGCAAAACGTCATCGACGAGCTGACCGGCCAGTGACGCGCAGGTGAACGGCAAGGTGAACGGGCCATGATCCTTGCGCATCTGCCCTCGGGCTATCTTTTCGGGCGCGCGGCGGGCGGCCGCGACCGCGCGGTGCTGATCGCCGCCCTGATCGGCAGCGTGGCACCGGATTTCGACATGTTCTGGTTCCATCTCGTCGATCAGGGCCAGACCCATCACCACCGCTTCTGGCCGCATATCCCGATGATCTGGGCCGGGATCGCGGCGCTGGTCCTGCCGCTGATCGCGGTCACCGCCCGGCGCTGGCTGGCGCCGGCGGCGGCCTTTCTGGGCGCGGTGATGCTGCATCTGGTACTGGATACGTTCAATGGCGGCATCCTCTGGCTCTGGCCGTTTTCGGACCGGCTGATCACGCTTGTGACCGTGCCGGCGACGCGCTCGCATTGGGTGCTGAGCTTTCTCACGCATTGGAGCGTTCTGGCCGAGATCGCGATCATTCTGGCGGCCGCGGCCCTCCTGCTCCGCGACCGGCTTGCCGCGCGGGCTTCACGTCGCCGGATCGGATGATTATCTGTTATCCTCGGTCAGGGACCACGCCCGAGGATGCATCATGACCCGCTTTGCCGCCCCCATTGCCGAACAGATCTGGGACAGCAAGTACCGGCTGAAACAGGCCGATGGCACCCCCGTCGACCTGTCGGTCGAAGACAGCTGGCGCCGCGTCGCCCGCGACCTCGCCCGGACCGAGGCCGATCCGGCCCTGTGGGAGGACCGCTTTTACGCTGCGCTTGAGGATTTCCGGTTCCTGCCCGCCGGCCGCATCCTTGCCGGCGCCGGCACGGGACGCGAGGTCACACTCTTCAACTGTTTCGTCATGGGCACCATCCCCGACAGCATGGAGGGCATTTTCCAGGCCCTGAAAGAGGCCGCGCTGACCATGCAGCAGGGCGGCGGCATCGGCTACGATTTCAGCACCATCCGCCCGCGCGGCGCGCCGGTCCATGGGGTGGCGGCCGATGCCTCGGGGCCCTTGTCCTTCATGGATGTCTGGGACGCGATGTGCCGCACGATCATGTCGGCGGGCGCCCGGCGCGGCGCGATGATGGCCACCATGCGCTGCGACCACCCCGATATCGAGGATTTCATCGCCGCCAAACAGGACAGCGCGCGACTGCGCATGTTCAACCTGTCGGTGCTGGTCACGGATGCCTTCATGCAGGCGGTGCGCGAGGACGCGTCTTGGGATCTGCAATTCGGTGGCAGGGTCTATCGCAGCCTGCCCGCCCGCGATCTGTGGAACCGGATCATGCGCGCGACCTATGACTATGCCGAGCCGGGCGTGATCTTTATCGACCGCATCAACCGGATGAACAATCTGCGCTATGCGGAAACCATCGCCGCGACCAACCCTTGCGGCGAACAGCCCTTGCCGCCCTATGGCGCCTGCCTTCTGGGCAGCGTGAACCTTGCCCGGCTGGTCGAGGCGCCGTTCACGCCCGGGGCGCGCCTGGACATGGCGGCGCTGGACGATCTGGTGCGCGTCGCGGTGCACATGATGGACAATGTCGTCGACGCCTCGCGTTTTCCCCTGACCCAGCAGGCGCTTGAAGCGCAGGCCAAGCGCCGCATCGGGCTGGGCGTGACCGGGCTTGCCGATGCGCTTTTGATGCTGGGCCTGCGTTATGGCGCGCCCGATGCGGTCGAACAGACCCGGGTCTGGATGCATGCCATCGCCCGCGCCGCCTATCTGGCCAGCGCGGATCTGGCCCGCGAAAAGGGGCCGTTCCCGTTGTTTGACGCCGACGCCTTTCTGGCCTCGGGCTTCATGGCGCGGATGGACGGCGATGTGCGCGCGGCGGTGGCCGAACACGGCATCCGAAACGCGCTTTTGACCAGTATCGCCCCCACCGGCACCATCAGCCTTTACGCCGGCAATGTCAGTTCCGGGATCGAGCCGGTCTTTGCCCGATCCTATACCCGCAAGGTGCTGGAAAAGGACGGCACCCGGCGCGAGGAAGAGGTGGTCGATTACGCCGTCGCGATCTGGCGCGCGCGGCATGGCGATGCCCCCCTGCCCGATCATTTCGTCGATGCGCAGATGCTGGCGCCGATGGAACACGTTGCCATGCAGGCCGCCGCCCAGGAATGGGTCGACAGCTCGATCTCGAAGACCATCAACATGCCGGAAGATATCGGCTTTCAGGACTTCAAGGATGTCTATCTGGCCGCCTGGGATCTGGGCTGCAAGGGCTGCACCACCTATCGTCCCAATGACGTGACCGGCAGCGTGCTTTCTGTCGCCGACACGGCCGGGGCCGCGCGCAAGCCGGACCCCGATCCCGATCATGCGCCCGATCACACGCCCGATCAGGGTGGCGAGGTGGTCTATCTGAACGAACCGCTGGACCGCCCCGGCGCGCTTGAGGGTGCGACCTACAAGCTGAAATTCCCGGGCAGCGAGCATGCGATCTATATCACCATCAACGACATCGTTCAGGCCGGTCAGCGCCGCCCCTTCGAGGTGTTCATCAACTCGAAGAACATGGAACATTTCGCCTGGACCGTGGCGCTGACGCGGATGATTTCGGCCGTCTTCCGGCGCGGCGGCGATGTGAGCTTCGTGGTCGAAGAGCTGAAGGCCGTCTTCGACCCGCGCGGCGGGGCGTGGATCGAGGGGCGCTATGTGCCCTCGATCCTGGCGGCCATCGGCGGCGTGATCGAACGCCACATGGTCGCCACCGGCTTTTTGCAGGGCGAGGGCATGGGGCTGAAATCCGACCCGCAGGCGCGGGCGCTTCTGGCCCATAAGAGCGCGGGCCAGAACGGCGCGGACGACGACGACGCCCGCGCGCGGGAACGCCCCCGGGGGCCGGCCTGCCCGTCCTGCGGCCAATACGGCCTGATGATGGTCGAGGGCTGTCAGACCTGTCCGAATTGCGGCTATTCCGAATGCGGCTGACACGCTGCGGCGGATCGGCGCGAACCGGCGCGCCGGTGGCTTTGCTCTGGTTTTCGGCGCCTGTCTGCCCTATCTGAAAGGCCAAGCAGGGGGATCCAAGATGAAAGACCTGACCCAGAACGATGCCGACGCGCTGATCGCGAGCCTGGGCGCCAAGGCGCGCGAGGCGACCGTTTCGCTGGCTCAGGCCAGCGCCGAGCGCAAGCACGCCGCCCTGATCGGCGCGGCCGAGGCGCTTTTGGCCACCACCGACGACATTCTGGCCGCCAATGCCGAAGACATGGCCTTTGGCGTGCAAAAGGGACTTTCGCCGGCGATGCTGGACCGGCTGCGGCTGGATGGCGCCCGCGTCCGCGCCATGGCCGACGGCCTGCGCACAGTCGCCGAACAGCCCGATCCGGTGGGCCGGGTTCTGGCCGAATGGGACCGGCCGAACGGGTTGAACATCCGCCGGGTGGCGACGCCTCTGGGCGTGATCGGGGTGATCTATGAAAGCCGCCCCAATGTCACCGCCGATGCCGCAGCCCTTGCGATCAAGGCCGGCAATGCGGTGATCCTGCGCGGCGGCTCGGAAAGCCTGCACAGCTCGGCGGCGATCCACCGGGCGCTGGTCAAGGGGCTGGTTCAGGCGGGCCTGCCCGAAGCCTCGGTCCAGCTGGTGCCGACGCGCGACCGTGCCGCCGTGGCGGCGCTGCTGCGCGCGCAGGGGCTGGTCGATGTCATCATTCCGCGCGGCGGCAAGGGCCTTGTCGGGCTGGTCCAGCGCGAGGCCCGGGTGCCCGTCTTTGCCCATCTCGAAGGCATCTGCCACGTTTATGCCGATGGCGATGCCGATCTGGACAAGGCCCGCCGCGTGGTGGTGAACGCCAAGGCCCGGCGCACCGGCATCTGCGGCGCCGCCGAATGCCTGCTGATCGACCGCGCCTTTTACGACAAGCATGGCGCGGTGCTGATTCAGGATCTCATGGATGCCGGCATCGAGATCCGCGCCGAGGGCGATCTGGCCGAAATTCCCGGCGCGACGCTGGCGGAATCGAGCGATTTCGGACAGGAATTTCTGGACAGGATCATCGCCGCAAAGCTGGTCGACGGGGTCGGCGGCGCCATCGAACATATCCGCCGCCACGGCTCGGGCCATACCGAGGCGATCCTGACCGAAAACGACGCCACCGCGGCCCGGTTCTTCAACGAACTCGACAGCGCGATCCTGATGCGGAACGCCTCGACCCAGTTCGCCGATGGCGGCGAGTTTGGCATGGGCGCGGAAATCGGCATCGCCACCGGCAAGATGCATGCCCGTGGCCCGGTGGGCGCCGAACAGCTGACCAGCTTCAAATATCTGGTCACCGGCGACGGTACGATCCGCCCCTGATGTCGCCCGAACGGCTGTACGAGGACGAGCGCTATCGCCTCACGCTGTTTCGCGGCCGGGGCGACGGGCGGCGGCTGGCGGTCGGGTTCGAACATGGCCGCAAGGACGCGGACGAATTCATGCCGGCCAGCTTTCCGCGCTATGCCCAACGGCTGGGCATAGACGCGCTGATCGTGCAGACGGCGCGGCGGGACTGGTACATCTCGGACCGCAGTCAGGCGCTGTCCGAGGCGCTGCGCCACCACACCCGCGCCTGGCCCGAGGTGGTGGCGACGGGGTTTTCCATGGGCGGCTATGCGGTGCTGCTATATTCGGCGGATTGCCATGCGCGGCGGGTCCTTGCGGTATCGCCGCAATATTGCATCGACCCGGCCGTCGCCCCCTTCGATCCCGGGCGCCGGCGCAAGTTCGAGGCCATTGGCCAGCCCATGCCCCGCCCCGAGACGCGCGGCGATCCGGGCCTCGCGGGCCTTGTGCTTTATGACCCCGCGATCCGGGTCGACCGCATCCATGCCGACATGATCACAGAGGCATTTCCCAATCTGCTGCGGCTCGCCCTGCCCTATGGCGGGCATCCCGCGACCAGCGTCATCGGCGTGGCCGGCGGCATTGGCGGCATCGCCGAAATGGTGGTCGAGGACCGGCTGGACCCCGCCGCCATCCGCGAGATGCATCGCGCGAACCGCCGCCGCGCCGGCAGCTATCGGCTGAATCTGGCACGCGCGGCGCTTGCGCGGCACCCGCGCCCGGCCATCGAGGAATTGCGGCGGCTTGCGCAAAGCGCGGCGCCGCATCTGCGCTTTGAGGCGGGGATGGCGCTGCTGGATCATGACGACGACGAGGCCGCAGAGCTGTTGATGACGCTGTTCGAGGAACTGCCCGGCGAGCCGCCCCCGACCTGGCGGCGCCAGCTCGAGCGCGCCCTGCGCAAGTTCTAGGCCCGCCGGGCCGCCCACCCGCGCCCGGCATCAGAACGAGATTTCGCCCCCGCTTTCGTCCAGCTCCCAGCCGATGCTGCGCCCGGCGGCACGGGCAAAACCGGCCAGAAGCGGGAAATGCACATCGGATGAGTTGGGCGCCGGCAACTGGGCCGCATGCGCCATGTCGAGCCAGCCCCAAAGCGCCGGGTCGGGCTTGGTCCGGCTGGCCTGCGCCACGAGCCGCCAGCCACTAGCCCCGCGACAGACCAGCACCTCGCCCCCCCAGGGCAGCGCGGTTTCAAGACACATCAGCCCCAAAAGGATCAGCCGCGCCTCGATGCGCGGCAGATCGCCCTCGGCCTCAAGCCGCAGACGGATGCGGCCGCTTTTCTCGACATCGGCCAAAAGCGCGCCCAGCTCGGCCAGGCTCAGCCGCTGGTCGGGGGCAGCCTGGCCAAAGGCCATGCGGAACCAGCGCACCCGCGCCCGCGCCGCCGCAACGCTTTCCGCGATCAAAAGCATCTCGCCGCTTTTGCCGATTCCGGGAAAATCACCAGAAAGTTCCAACAGTTCAAGCCCGTTGCCGATCGCCCCCAAGGGCGAAACCAGATCATGGCACAGCCGCGACGTCACAAGGGCGGCAAGGTTTTCGGGCGTGATCGGATCGGGTGACGAAGCGGTGCGATAGATTGTCAGATCGTCCATGGAAAGCTAGCCTGCCTTGTGCCGTATGAAAGGGCGTAAAATGAATGAAATCCTTGAACCTGGCATGATTGTGCGACATCCCGGCGCACCCGAATGGGGCACCGGACAGGTCCAGTCACGCATCGGCGACCGGATCACCATCAATTTCACCCATGCCGGAAAGCAGGTGCTCGATGGTCGCCGCGTCAATCTGGAACTGGTCAATGACAACTCCTGCTAGGTCGGTGCGGATATTTTATTTCAACTTTTACGCGAGTCAATCTTTTGCCTTCGGATCCGTGCCGGCACGCCGGTTGCGGGATGCGGCCAAGCGATCCATTTGCCCGATCAGGTTGCATTGTCACGACAGCCCGCCTAGACACAGACGATAGACAAACAGGCGGGGTTTCTACCGGACGATGACGCCCGAGGCTTCCTATTTCGAAACCCGGCTGGCCACGGATGAGGCCGATCTTCTGGCGGCGCAGCGCCTGAGATATCGCGTCTTTGTCGAGGAACTGGGCGGTGACGGCCCGTTGGTCGATCATGTGAACCGGCTTGAGCGCGATGAATTCGACAAGGTCGTCGATCATCTGGTGCTGGTCGACAACCGCCGCTCGCGCGAGTCGCTCGATCATGTCGTGGGCGCCTATCGGCTGTTGCCGGGGGACCGGGCGGCCAGTTTCGGGCGCTTTTATTGCGATACCGAATATGACCTTGCGCCGCTGCGCGCATCGGGGCGGTCGCTTCTGGAACTGGGCCGGTCCTGTGTCGATCCGGCCTTTCGCGGCGGGCTTGGGCTCTATCTGATCTGGAGCGCGCTGGCCGATTACGTCCTGTCGCGCGATATCGAGCTTTTGTTCGGCGTCGCCTCGTTTCACGGCACCGATACCGCACAGCTGGCCCAGCCGCTGAGCTGGTTGCACCGCAACCATCTGGCCCCTGACGCGCTGCGCGCGCGGGCGCTGGAAAGTGGCTATCACCCCATGGACCTGGTGGCGCCCGACCAGATGGATCGCCGCGCCGCCATGACGGCCATGCCGCCGTTGATCAAGGCTTATCTGCGGGTGGGCGGCACGGTCGGCGATGGCGCCTGGCTGGATCACGCCTTTAACACGACCGATGTTTTCCTGCTTCTGGACACCAAGAACATGTCGGAAAAGCATCTCAAATTCTATCAGACCCGGCTGCCTGAATGAGCGGTGGCGCCCGCGCGACGTGGCGCGACGACGACACCCCGCCCCCCGCGATCCCCCGCCCCGGTCCGCTGGGCTGGTTGCTGATCGCGCTGCGCGGCGGTGGGATCGTCGCGGTTCTGGCATTGGGGGTGGTTCTTATCGTTCCGTTGCGGCTGGCCGAGCGGCTGATCGCCGGGCCGCGCCGCCCTGTCACCGGCCCCTGGGTCCAGGGCGTCTGTCGCATCTGTCTTTGGATCATGGGGCTGAAATGGCGCTGTGTCGGCCAGCCGCTGCGCGGCCCCGGCGCCATTGTCGCGAACCATTCCAGCTGGCTGGACATTTTCGTGCTAAACGCGGCCATGCCGGTGTTTTTCGTCTCAAAGGCCGAGGTGGCGGGCTGGCCGGGGATCAATATCCTGACCCGGGTCACCAATACCCATTTCGTCGCCCGCGACCCGAAACTGGCCCGCGCCCAGGCCGAGGAATTCGCCGCCCGCACCCGCGCCGGCCACCGTCTGCTGTTCTTTCCCGAAGGCACCAGCACCGACGGTCAGCGCGTCCTGCCCTTCAAGCCCACGCTGTTTCAGGGCTTTCTGGACCCCGCCCTGCCCGAAGGGCTGGCCATCCAGCCGATGAGCGCGCATTACCACGCGCCACGCGGTCGGGACCCGCGCTTTTACGGCTGGTGGGGGGATATGGATCTTGGGCCGCATCTTTTGGCGGTCTTGGCGCAATATCCGCAGGGCAGCGTCACCGTGCGTCTTTACCCCCCGATCCCGGTCGAGGGCGCGACCCGCAAGACCCTTGCGGCCAGCGCCGAGACCGCGATTCGCGAAGGTTTCGACCGGGACTGATCCGGGCGAGGTTACAGCGGCCAGAACATGGGGATCGTCAGACAGGCGACGATACCGGTCACGATGTCCAGCGGAATGCCCACGCGGATGAAATCGCTGAACTTATAGCCGCCGGGGCCGTATACCATCATATGGGTCTGATAGCCGATGGGCGTCGCAAAGGCGACGGTCGCCGAGAACATCACCGCCACGACATAGGCGCGCGGATCGTGCCCCAGCGATTGTGCAAGCGCGATGGCGATGGGGGTCAAAAGCACCGCGACGGCGTTATTCGACAGCACCTCGGTCATCGCAAGGCCCAGGAAATAGACACAGACCAGCGTCACGAAAGGCGGCATGCCCGCCAGATACGGCCCGACGAAATCCACGATCAGATTGACCGTGCCGGTATGTTCCAGAGCCTGTCCCACCGCCAGCATGGCAAAGATCATCGCCAAAAGACGGCCGTCCACGAATGAAAACGCCTCTTCGGCATCGACACAGCGGGTGACCAGAATCACCGCCGCGGCGATAAAGGCCAGCGCCTGAATCGGCGCCACATCCATCGCTGCAAGCACCACCACCGACAAGAGCGACAGGATGGCGATAGGCGCCTTTTCGCGGCGATAAGGCCGGGCCGAAGGGCGCGAAACATCGACCAGTTCCATATCGACGGCCAGCCGGCCGATATCCTCGGGCGCGCCCTCAAGCAGCAGCGTATCGCCCACGCGCACCACCAGATCGTCCAGCTGGCGGCCGATATTCTGGCTGCGGCGATGGGCGGCCAGCACATAGACGCCATAGCGCCGGCGCAGGCGCATGTCGCCCAGACGCCGCCCGATCAGCCGCGCGCCGGGCGAAATCAGCACCTCGACCGTCTCGGTCGCGACAGAACTGAGCTTGTCGACCATTTGCAGGTTCTTGTTGCCCTGCATTTCCAGAAGGTCGGCCATCTCGGTGCGCAGCACGACGCGGTCGCCGGCCTCCAGCACCACCTCGGCCAGATTGCGGCGCAGCGAGGCATCGCCGCGCAGCACGTCGATCACCCGGACGGCGGCGCGCTTGAACAGCGGGATCTCCAGCACCTGCTGACCGACAAGAGACGAATCCTCCGGGATCGCGACCTCGGTGAAATATTTCATCTCGCGCCGGGTGCCCAGAAAGCTGGCGAGCGAGCTGCGATCGGGCAAAAGCTTGCGCCCGATCAGCACGAAATAGGCGATGCCCGCCAGCGTGACCGCGATGCCGACAGGGGCAATTTCGAAGATGGTAAAGGGGGTCATGCCCGCCTTGCGCGCCACCCCGTCCACCAGCAGGTTGGTCGAGGTGCCCAAAAGCGTCATCATCCCGCCCAGAATGGTGAAATAGCTGAGCGGCATCAGGAACTTGGACGGGGAAACTCCAAGCCTTATGGCGACCTGGATAAAGATCGGGATCATCACCGCGACAACGGGCGTGTTGTTCATGATCGCCGAGGCGAAGATGACAAAGCCGAACAGCATCACCACGGTCAGCACCGGCTGGGTCGAGATGCGGCTGGAGACCATGCGCGACATCATTTCAAGCGCCCCGGTCCGCAAGAGGCCGCCCATGATCAGAAACATGAAGGCAATGGTCCATGGCGCGGAATTGGACAGCACATCCGCCGCGTCCGACACCGGCAACAGGCCCAGTATCATCATCGTCGCCGCCGAGCCGATGGCCACCACCTCGGGCGGCTGCTTTTCGCGGATGAACTGAACGAATGTCAGCGCCACGATGATCAGCATCGCAATGGCGGCGTTGTTTCCCGTCAGCTCAATCCCGAACATAGGCAACCTGTCTCTAACGTCGAAATCTCGACTTACGCACTGGTCATTAGCGGGATTCGCCGACTTGCCGCAAGCGAAAGCGGAAGGATCAGGCGAAAACCGGCGCGGGCGCAAGCCGCCCGCCCTGTCGCACCGGCTCGACCGCGGTGGCAAGGCCGGTGCGGTCGTCGGTGGTCACGATCACGCCCGAAAGCGTCGCCTCGCCCTCGGCCGGGGTAAAGCGTTCCGAGGCCATGCCGGTCAGAAAGCGCCGCAGCGGCTCGGATTTTTCCATGCCGATGACGCTGTCATAATCGCCGCACATGCCGGCATCGGACTGATAGGCGGTGCCCCGGTTCAGAATCATCGTATCGGCGGTCGGCACATGGGTATGGGTGCCGATGACAAGGCTGGTCCGGCCATCGCACCAATGACCGATGGCCATCTTTTCGCTGGTCGCCTCGGCATGGATGTCGACGACCGAGGCCGCGACCTGCCCGCCCAGCGGATGGGCACGCAGCACCGCGTCGATGGCCGAGAACGGATCGTCGAAGGGCCGCTTCATAAAGACCTGGCCCAGCACCTGCGCCACCAGCACCTTGCGCCCGCGCGTCGCCTCATAGACACGCGCGCCGCGTCCCGGCGCGGCCTTGGAATAATTCAGCGGGCGGATGATGCGCGGCTCGGTATCGATAAAGGACAGCATGTCCTTTTGGTCGAAGGCATGATCGCCCAGCGTGATGCAATCGGCCCCCGATTCGAGGATCAGCGCCGCATGCCCCGCCGTAAGCCCCATGCCGCCGCTGGCGTTTTCGCCGTTCACCACGGTGAAATCGACGCGCAGCCGTTCCTTGAGGGCGCCGAGCCCCTCGGATATCGCGCGCCGTCCGGCCCGCCCCATCACATCGCCAAGATAGAGAATTCGCATGCCCAAGCGTTAGGGCAAAGCCCCGGGCCGCTCAACCCCCGGCGGGCATGAGCGTGGCGCGATCACGCCAGAACCAGCCCAAGCGCCATCGCCAGCACCGCGATCACCGCGCCCGCGACCATTCCGCGCAGCAGATCGCCGCGCCGGCCCGTGTCCTCAACGCGGGTCGCCGGTGGGGCGCGCAGCAGCTCGGGCATGCGCTGGTCCAGAAAATCCGGCAAAAGCGGCGCGAATCGGCCCATCAGCTGGGCGATGCGCATCATGTCGCGCGCCGCCGCGCGCGGCCCCAGACTGTCGCGGATATAGCTTTCGACGACGGGGCGGGCGACCTCCCACATGTTGATTTGTGGATCCAGCGAGCGCGCCACCCCCTCGACCACGACCATGGTGCGTTGCAGCAGGATCAGCTCGGTCCGGGTGGCCATGCCGAAACGCTCGGTCACCTCGAAGAGATAGGCGAGCAGATTCGCCATCGAGATGCGGCTGGCATCGGCGCCAAAGATCGGCTCGCCCACGGCGCGCAGCGCGCGCGCGAATTCCAGCATGTCGCGGTCGCGCGGCACATAGCCCGCCTCGAAATGCACCCGCGCCACGCGTTCGTAATCGCGCTGGATGAACCCCATCAGGATCTCGGCATAGACGCGACGGGTATATTCGTCGATTTCGCCCATGATGCCGAAATCATAGATGATGATATCTCCATCCGCCGCCACCTTCAGGTTGCCCTGATGCATGTCGGCGTGGAAATAGCCGTCGCGCAGCGCATGGCGCAGAAACAGCTGCAAGACATTCGCGCCCAGCTGCGGCAGGTCGTGGCCCGCCGCGCGCAGGGCCGCGACATCGCCCATCGGCACGCCCTCGGCCCAGTCGGTGCTGAGCACGCGCCGGGCGCTGAGATGCCAATGCGGTTTCGGCACCTCCATCCCGGCATCGCCCGCGGTGTTTTCCGCGAATTCCGAGGCCGAGGCGGCCTCGAGCCGCAGATCCAGCTCGCCGGTCACGACCGATTCGAAATGGCTGATGACATCGCGCGGACGCAGGCGGCGGGTGGCCGGCGACAGCCGTTCGATCATGCTGGCGGCGAAATGAAAGGCGTCGATATCGCGCCGGAACGCGCCCTCGATGCCGGGGCGCAGCACCTTGACCGCGACCTCGCGCCCGTTATCGGCGCGGCGCGCGCGGTGGACCTGTGCGATCGAGGCCGCCGCGACCGGGTCGGAAAATTCGCAAAACAGCACGTCCACCGGATCACCCAGCGCGGATTCGATGGTGGCGATCGCGGTCTCGGTCGGGAAAGGCGGCAGGCGGTCCTGCAACATCGTCAGCTGATTGGCCAGCTCGACCCCCACGACATCGGGACGGGTCGAGAGGATCTGGCCGAATTTCACATAGGCTGGCCCCAGCGCGGTGATGGCGCGGGTGACCGGCGGCAGCGCGGGATCGCCCTTGTAGCCCAGCCATGCAAAGGGCCAGCCCAGCACGCGCGCGGCGAAGCGCACGCGGGCGGGCGCGTTCACCGCGTCCAGCGCCACTTTCATCGCGCCGGTGCGTTCGAATGTCGCGCCCGTGCGGATCAGGCGCCAGATATTGTGGGGTCCGCGCATGCTAAAGCTTCCAGCCCGAATGCAGCGCGGCAATGCCCATCGCCAGATTGCGCCATTGCACGCGGCCAAAGCCCGCCTCGCGGATCATCCGGGCGAATGTCTCCTGATCGGGGAATTTGCGGATCGATTCGACCAGATATTGATAGCTGTCGCGATCATTGGCGACGACCTGTCCCATCACCGGGATCACGTTGAAGGAATAGCGGTCGTAAAGCCATTGCAGCATCGGCACCGGCATCTGGCTGAATTCCAGCACCATCAGCCGGCCGCCGGGTTTCAGAACCCGCCGCGCCTCGGCCAGCGCATCGGGGATGCGGGTGACGTTGCGGATGCCAAAGCTGATCGTATAGCGGTCAAAGCTGTCATCGGCGAAAGGCAGCGCCATCGCATCGCCCGTGACCCAGGCCAGACGGTCGGCCAGCTTGCCCGCCTCGGCGCGCTTGCGCCCCTCGACCAGCATGGATTCGGTCATGTCGCAGACGGTGACCCGCGCGCCCGACGCGCGTTCGAGGAAACGAAAGGCGATATCGCCGGTGCCGCCCGCCACATCCAGCAGGTGCTGGCCATCGCGCGGCGCCAGCCAGTCCATCATCGCGGTTTTCCAGACCCGGTGGACGCCCACGCTCATCAGATCGTTCATCACGTCATAGCGCGAGGCGACGCGGGAAAAGACCCCATGGACCAGACCTGCCTTGTCCGTTTCGGCCACGGTGCGAAAGCCGAAATGGGTCTGCTTGGGCTCATCAGGGGTCATGTCGCTTGTCCATCCGTGGTTTCGCGCCCAGATAGTGTCTAAACGCCGCGCGCGCCAGTCGGCCGCGGGCGCATCCTGCGATGAATGGGACGAAAATGCCAGAATTGCCAGAGGTTGAAACCGTCCGGCGCGGCCTTCAGCCGCATCTCGAGGGAGAGCGCATCCTGCGCGCCGAGGCCCGCCGGCCCGATCTGCGCTGGCCGCTGCCGCCCGATCTGGTGCAGGTGCTGACCGGGGCGCGTGTCACCGGCCTGCGGCGGCGGTCGAAATATATCCTCGCCGATCTGGAGGATCGCGGCAGCCTGCTTTTGCATCTGGGCATGTCGGGGCGGATGCTGATCGAGGATGAGGCCCAGGGCGCGTTCCATCGCGACCCGGCGATCCTGCCGCGCCACGATCATGTCGTGTTCTGGACCGAACGGGGCACGCGCATCACCTTTAACGATGCGCGGCGATTCGGCATGGTCGACCTGATCGCGCCGGGGGCCATGCATCCGCTTTTGGCGCAGCTGGGGCCGGAACCGTTGTCGGACGAGTTTACGCCCGAGATTCTGGGCCGCGCCTTTGACGGCCGGCGCGCGCCGGTCAAGGCCGCGCTGCTGGATCAGCGCATCGTCGCGGGGCTGGGCAATATCTATGTCTCGGAAGCGTTGCACCGGGCCGGGATCGACCCGCGCCGGGCGGCCGGGCGGATCGGCGCGGGCCGGCTTTCGGCGCTGGTCGGTCACATCCGCGACGTGCTCGTCGAGGCCATCGCCGCCGGAGGATCGAGCCTGCGCGACCACCGTCAGGCGACGGGCGAGCTGGGCTATTTCCAGCACGCATTCCGCGTCTATGACCGCGAGGGCGCGCCCTGCCCCAGCCCGGGCTGCACGGGCAGCATCCGGCGCATCGTGCAATCGGGGCGGTCGAGCTATTTCTGCCCGGATTGCCAAAAGTGAAGCGGCCCTGCCGGGCCGCTGCCTCCGGCGGGGATATTTGAACATGAAAGAAGCCGGCACTGGCCTTGGGCGCGCGGCTTTGCTAGGAATTGCGGTCAGCTTGTTTCCAAAAGGCAAAGAGCGATGGCTTACCAGACCCTCACCGTCGAGATCGACGACTATGTTGCGCTGATCCGGCTGAACCGGCCCGAGGCGTTGAACGCATTGAACGCGCAGCTGATGGCGGAACTGGCCGAGGCCCTGGCGGATGCCGATCGCAACGACAAGGTGCGCTGTATCGTGTTGACCGGCAGCGAAAAGGCCTTTGCCGCCGGCGCCGATATCAAGGAGATGGCGCAGAAGAGCTTTGTCGAGGTTTATAACGACAACCTGTTCGGCGACGAGATCACCCGCATCACCACGACCCGCAAGCCGATCATCGCCGCCGTGTCCGGCTATGCGCTTGGCGGCGGTTGCGAGCTGGCCATGGCCTGCGATTTCATCATCTGCGCCGATACCGCCAAATTCGGCCAGCCCGAGATCAATCTGGGCGTCATCGCCGGCATTGGCGGCACCCAGCGCCTGACCCGGTTCGTGGGCAAGTCGAAATCCATGGAAATGCATCTGACCGGCCGCTTCATGGATGCGGCCGAGGCCGAGCGCTCGGGGCTGGTCAGCCGCGTCGTGCCGGCCGCGAAGCTGATCCCCGAGGCCATCGCCACCGCCCGCAAGATCGCCGAGAAATCCCAGCTTGCCGTGATCGCCGCCAAGGAATCGGTCAACCGCGCCTATGAGACCACGCTTGCCGAGGGGCTGTTGTTCGAGCGGCGCAATTTCCAGGCGCTGTTCGCGACCGAGGATCAAAAGGAAGGCATGCTTGCATTCCTGGAAAAGCGCGAGCCGCAATTCCGCGACCGTTGATTTCGGCTTGGCTTTCCGACCCGGCCCCTGTATAGGGCCGGGCTTACATGCGCGTGGGCCCGCTTAAGGCAAGAATCATGACCGTTCCCCCGGAACGGCGCCATGGGGCTTTTGCGCGATCGAAATTCGAAGCACAGACAGGACCGCACCCATGGCCAATACGCCCCAATCCAAGAAACGCGCCCGCCAGATCGAGCGCCAGACCGCCGTCAACAAAGCCCGTCGCTCGCGCATCCGCACCTTCCTGCGCAAGGTCGAGGAAGCGATCGCCGGCGGCAATGCCGATGAAGCCCGCGCCGCCCTGCTGGCCGCTCAGCCCGAGCTGATGCGCGGCGTCACCAAAGGCGTCGTCCACAAGAACACCGCATCGCGCAAAATCTCGCGCCTGTCGGCCCGTGTGAAGGCGCTGAGCGCGGCCTGATCGCGCTGCGACTTTTGCGCAACTATCGATGGAATTGACGGGGGCGCGCTCAATCAGAGCGCGCCCCCTTCCCTTAAGTAACCCGGCATAAAGCGCATTTTTTCAATGCTTTGACGCGTGTCGTGGCGCCGTTACCCGGATGTCAGATTCGAACGGGCAAATCCGCTGTCAAGCGCGAAGAACAGTTGCTGGCCGCCCTTGGTTCTTGCTAGTTTCCTTCCTGCGATTCACGTCGCACCTGGGGGACATGCCCTGAACCGCCGGTACTGCCACCGGCCGACAGGGTGGAAGCAGGATCATTTGCAAGATCCGCTGCCAAAGATGCGCAGGCTGGCTGCCACCAGCACGCGCCTCGTGTCTGTGAGCTTTGGTCGTGGAACGACCCCGAACGTCGCTTTGGCGGCGAAGGGTGTTGTTTTTCCCAAGCCTTGTACCTCTGGGGTGAATGTGGACCGCCTCACACCGGAGCATCCCGGTGGAGCACAGGGACAAGGAACGGAATCGGCCAAGATGGACAAGCTTTGGGGGCAAGCGCGTGAAGAACTGCAAAAAATCGTCGGAGCCGACAGTTTCTCGACCTGGATCGAACCGCTGCGCCTGACCGGCGTCAGCGAAGGCACAGCCACCATCGCCTGTCCCACGCGTTTTCTGTCCGACTGGGTGTCGCGCCATTACAGCGAAGACATCCTGAAGGTTCTGGACCGCATCGAAGGCCCCGTGCAGCGCCTGAGCTTCGAGACCCGCGCCCAGACCGCGCGTCGGGCGGCCGCGCCGGCCAAGCGCGTCAATACGCCGCGCCCGGCCGCCAATGACGACATGGCCGCGCCGCTGGACAGCCGCTTCACCTTCGAGAATTTCATCGTCGGCAAGCCCAACGAGCTGGCCCATGCCGCCGCCCGCCGCGTGGCCGAGGGCGGGCCGGTGACCTTCAACCCGCTGTTTCTTTATGGCGGCGTCGGTCTGGGCAAGACCCACCTGATGCATGCCATCGCCCGCGAGATCCAGACCCGCCAGCCCGAGGCGCGGGTGCTGTATCTGTCGGCCGAACAGTTCATGTACCGCTTTGTCCAGGCGCTGCGCGAACGTACGGTCATGGATTTCAAGGAATTGTTCCGCACCGTTTCCGTGCTGATGGTCGATGACGTGCAGTTCATCGCCGGCAAGGATTCCACGCAGGAAGAGTTCTTTCACACCTTCAACACGCTTGTCGATCAGGGCAAACAGATCGTCATTTCGGCCGACCGCGCGCCGGGCGAGATCAAGGATCTGGAAGAGCGCATCAAATCGCGCCTGCAATGCGGTCTGGTCGTCGATCTGCACCCGACCGATTACGAGCTGCGGCTGGGCATCCTGCAATCCAAGACCGATGCCTTCCGCATGCAATATCCGGGCCTTCAGATCGCGCCAGGCGTGCTGGAATTTCTGGCCCATCGCATCACCTCGAACGTGCGGGTGCTTGAGGGCGCGTTGCAGCGGCTCTTTGCATTCGCCAGCCTGATGGGGCGCGAAATCACGCTGGACATGACCCAGGAATGTCTGGCCGACATCCTGCGCGCCAATGACCGCAAGGTTTCGATCGAGGAAATTCAGCGCAAGGTGGCGGAACATTATAACATCCGGCTGGCCGACATGATCGGGCCCAAGCGGATTCGCGTCGTCGCCCGCCCGCGTCAGATCGCCATGTATCTGGCCAAGCAGATGACCTCGCGGTCGCTGCCCGAAATCGGCCGGCGCTTCGGGGGCCGCGATCACACCACCATCATGCATGGGGTGAAAAAGATCGAGGAATTGCGCAGCGCGGATCACAGCCTGGCCGAAGATATCGACCTGTTGCGCCGCCTTCTGGAAGCCTGAGACCGGGACGCCATCCCGGCCCGCCGGCCCGCGCATGTCAGAAAGCTTGACCCCGCGCCGGTTTGTGCGAAATTGGCGCCCCGCGTGACCATCCGGGTCCGGGGCCGGAACGACATAGGGGTTTGACCATGAAATTTTCGATCGAACGTGCCGATCTGGTAAAGGCCGTTGCACAGGCCCAATCCGTCGTCGAACGCCGCAACACCATTCCGATTCTGGCCAATGTGCTGATCGAGGCCACGCCCGATGGTGTCAGTTTCCGCGCCACCGATCTGGATACCGAGGTCGTCGACCGCACCACCGCACAGGTCGAACGCCCCGGCGCCACCACGGTTTCGGCCAGCATGCTCAATGACATCGCCCGCAAATTGCCGGACGGATCGCTGGTCCAGCTGAGCCTCGATGCCGCGACCGACCGGCTTTCGGTTCAGGCCGGGCGTTCGAATTTCAGCCTCGCCACCCTGCCGCGCGAGGATTTTCCGGTCATGTCCTCGTCCGAATACAGCGCCAATTTCAGCGCCCCCGCCGGGGTTCTGCGCCGGCTCTTCGACAAGTCCAAATTCGCCATCTCGAACGAAGAGACGCGCTATTATCTGAACGGCGTCTATATGCATGTGGCCCAGACCGAGGACGGTCCCAGCCTGCGCTGCGTCGCGACCGATGGTCACAGGCTGGCGCGCATCGACGCCCCCCTGCCCGAGGGGGCATCCGACATGCCCGGCGTCATCGTGCCGCGCAAGACCGTGGGCGAGCTGCGCAAGCTTCTGGACGATGACGAGGCCCAGATCGCCGTTTCCGTCAGCGAGACCAAGGTGCGTTTCGCCACGCCGACCATCACCCTCACCTCGAAGGTGATCGACGGCACTTTCCCCGATTACAGCCGGGTGATTCCCTCGGGCAATGCCCGCAAGCTCGAGGTCGATGCCGGCGATTTCGCCAAGGCCGTGGACCGTGTCGCCACCGTCAGCAGCGAGCGCTCGCGCGCCGTGAAGCTGGCGCTGGAAGAGGACCGGCTGGTCCTGTCGGTGAACGCCCCCGATGCCGGCGCCGCCGATGAGGAACTGCCCGTGGGCTATGGCGACGAGCCGCTGGAAATCGGCTTCAACGCCAAATACCTGCATGAAATCGCCAGCCAGATCGAACGCGAGAACGCGGTGTTCCTGTTCAACGGCTCGGGCGACGCGGCGCTGATCCGCGAGGGGGGCGACACCTCGGCGGTCTATGTCGTCATGCCGATGCGCGTGTGACGCTGAGGCATCTGCACCTGACCCAGTTCCGCAGCTGGGACAGGCTTGAGCTGGAAACCGACGGCCGGCCGGTGGCGATCCACGGGCCGAACGGCGCCGGCAAGACCAATATCCTCGAAGCCATCTCGATGCTGTCGCCGGGGCGCGGCATGCGCGGTGCCGCGCCCGGCGATCAGGCCCGGCGCGGGCCGGATGTCGGCTGGCAGATCCGGGCCGGGATCGGCGAATACCAGGTCGTGACCCGCGCCCCGCCCGGCCAGCCGCGCGAGGTGATGATCGACGACAAGCCCGCGACCCAGATCGCGCTGGGGCGGTTGATGCGGGTGATCTGGCTGACGCCCGCCATGGACCGGCTGTGGACCGACGCGCCCGAACAGCGGCGGCGTTTTCTGGACCGGGTCACGCTGAGCTTTGCCCCCGGTCATGCCGAGGACGCGCTTGGCTATGAAAAGGCCATGCGCGAACGCAACCGTCTGCTGCGCGACGAGGTGCGCGATGCCGGCTGGTATCGGGCGCTGGAATCGCAGATGGCCGATATGGGCGCGGCCATGACCCGCAACCGTCAGGACGCGATCGCCCGTATCACGGCCGCGCAAGAGGGCGCCGAAACCGGTTTTCCCGCCGCGCGGCTGGTGCTTTTGCCCGGCGAGGGCGCGGCCGACGATCCCGATCCGGCCAGCATCGCCGCGCGTCTGGCCGACACCCGGGGCCGCGACATGGCGGCGGGCCGCACCTTGACCGGGGCGCATCGCGCCGATCTTGGGGCATCATGGGGGCCGCAGGACATGCCGGCCGCGCTCAGTTCCACCGGGGAACAGAAGGCGCTGCTTTTGTCGCTGATCCTGGCCAATGCGCGGGCGCTGGCCGCCGAGGGGCCGGTCCTGCTTTTGGACGAGGTGGCGGCGCATCTGGATGCCGACCGCCGCGCCGCGCTTTATGACGAGATCGTGGCGCTTGGCGCGCAGGCATTTCTGACCGGCACCGGACCCGAGCTGTTCACCGCGCTGGACGGTCGGGCCCAGTTTCTGGCCGTGACCCGCCCCGCCGGGATATCGGAGCGCGCCTGACATGGAATGGAGCGGCGAGGCCAGCGTGATGAGCCAGCGCCGGCACGGCGAGAATGCCGTCATCCTGACGGTGCTGTCGCGCGATGCGGGGCTGATCAGCGGTCTGGTCCCCGGCGGCGCCAGCGCAAAGCGCGCGGCCATGTTGCAGCCCGGGGGGCGGCTCGCCCTGCGCTGGCGGGCGCGGCTTGAGGATCAGCTGGGCACCTTTGCGGCCGAACCGGCCCGCGCGCGGCCCGGCCTGATCGCGGGGGCCGATGCGCTGGCGGGTGTGAACGCGGTCACCGCGCTTTTGACCTTTGCCCTGCCCGAACGCGACCCGCATCCGCGCCTGACCGATATGACCGAGGCGCTGCTGGATCTGATGGATGCCGCACCCGCCGCCGGCACGGGCCGCGCCCCCGACTGGGCCGAGGCCTATCTGCATTGGGAAATGCGGCTCTTGGAGGATATGGGCTTTGGGCTGGACCTGACGCGCTGTGCGGTCACCGGCACGCGCGAGGGGCTGGCCTATGTCAGCCCGCGTTCCGGCCGCGCGGTCAGCGCCGCGGCCGCGGGCGACTGGGCGCCGAAGCTCTTGCCATTGCCAGCCATGCTGGGCGGGCGCGGCAATGGCGGCATCGAGGACGCGCTGGCGCTGACGGGGTATTTCCTGGCCTCGCGGCTGGGCGAGGTCCATGCCGGCAGGCCCCTGCCCCCGGCGCGCGCGCGGCTGGTGGCGCGGCTGCGCGCGGCCAGCGATATCTGAAACCGGACGGCCCGAAAAAAAGGCGCCGCAGAAAGCGGCGCCATTCAACCACCCGGATAGGGCTTATTTCTCTTTGCGATAGCCCGGCTCATAGGTCAGGTAGGTCGGCCCCTTGATGGTCAGGACGCCGCCCTCGAAGCTGATGCCGTTCGCGGCCTGAAGCGCCGCGAAATAGCGCTGCTCAAGCTGACCGGCGCGGCCGCTGCATCCGACGCGGGTGCTGACCAGCGGCCCCAGCGTAAAGCCCGGAGGCTCCGAGGTCTGGGTGGCGTTATAGCTGTTGCAGGGGCCCTGCCCGCTGACCGAGCCATCGGGATTGATGGTCATGCCGACATTGCGCTGGGGCACGGTATCGGAACCGATGCCGACCAGCACATAGGGGCCGGTGGGGATCGTGCTGCCCGGCGTGGCCGGGGTCGTGGGTTCGCAGGCCGCAAGGCCGAGCACGGCGGCAATCGCCACCGGAATCATGGGGATGCGGGTCATTGGCAGCTCCGTTCTGTGATCTGGCGACATAATGCCCGATCGGCCCTGCCTGTCCAGCAGGCAGCGGGATTTCCCCAAGGCGCAGTCACCCGTTTACCATAGCGCGGGCGTGATTTCCCCTTGCGGGCGCGCCGGTCACGCCGCAGTTTGGCGGTCATGTTCGGGCTGGACCCCTTTCATTTCTGGATCGTCATCGCCGTCACGCTGTTTTCCGGCTTTGTGAAGGGCGCGGTCGGCTTTGCCATGCCGATGATCATGATGTCGGCGCTGGGATCGTTTCTGAGCGCGCAGCAGGCTTTGGCGATCCTGATCCTGCCGACGCTGTTCACCAATATCGGCCAGGCCTTTCGCCAGGGCTGGCGTCCGGCCTGGGATTCGACGGTAAAATATCGCTGGCATATCGGGATGGTGGCGCTGTTCATCCCGATTTCGGCCATGTTCGCGCCGGCGATCCCGCAATGGGTGATGTATCTTTTGCTGGGCGTGCCGATCACGCTTTTCGCGCTCTGGCAGCTGGCCGGGCGCAGCATGGCCATCCCGATCCATCACCGCCGCCGGGTCGAGATTGTCTCGGGGATCATCGGCGGGCTTTATGGCGGGGTTTCGGGGATCTGGGGGCCACCGCTGATCGTCTATCTGTTGTCGATCGGCACAGAAAAGACCGAACAGGTGCGCGTGCAGGGCGTGGTGTTCCTGCTTGGGGCGGTCGTGCTGACATTCGCGCATCTGCAATCCGGGGTGCTGAACGCGCAGACATTGCCGCTTTCGGCGATTGTGGTCATTCCGGCGGCCCTGGGCATGTGGCTGGGCTTTATCGCCCATGACCGGCTGGACGTGGCGCAGTTCCGGCGCTGGACGCAGATCCTGCTGGTGCTGACCGGCGCGAACCTGGTCCGCCGCGCACTGGAGGTTCTGAACCTGCCGCTGTAGTCAGGTGGAAACCCAGATCAGAGGCCGCAGATGACCCAGACGCCCGACCCCGCCCAGTTGACCGCAAGGCTGATCCGCTGTCCCTCGGTCACGCCCGACGAGGGCGGCGCGCTGAGCCTTCTGGCCGATGAGCTGACGGCGGCGGGCTTTGAATGCCGGCGCGTGGACCGGAACGGGGTGCCGAACCTTTTTGCCCGCTGGGGCGCAAGGGGGGCGGCGCGCAGCTTTGGCTTCAACGGCCATACCGATGTGGTCCCGCCCGGCGATCCCGCCAGCTGGACCCACCCGCCCTTTTCCGGCCATGAACAGGATGGCTGGATCTGGGGGCGCGGCGCCACCGACATGAAATCCGGCGTCGCGGCCTTTGTCGCCGCCGCCATCGCCTTCGTGCGCGAGACGCCCCCCGACGGCGCGGTGATCGTGACCATCACCGGCGACGAAGAGGGGGCGGGCCGCGACGGCACGCTGGCGCTGCTGGACTGGATGGCGCAGAACGATGAACGGATGAGCGACTGTCTTGTCGGTGAGCCGTCGAACCCCGACCGCATGGGCGAGATGATCAAGATCGGGCGGCGCGGCTCGATCACGCTGCACATCGCGGCCCATGGGTTACAGGGTCACGCCGCCTATCCGCATCGCGTGCGCAACCCGCTGCATGCGCTGACCCGGCTTTTGAACGATCTGATCACCACGCCGCTGGATCACGGGACCGAGCATTTCGATCCTTCGGGCTTGCAGGTCACCACCATCGATTGCGGCAACCCGGCCTCGAATGTGGTGCCCGAAAAGGCGCGCGCGGTGCTGAACATCCGTTTCAACGACCTGCATAGCGGCCAAAGCCTGGAACGGATGATCCGCGACAAGGCCGCCGCGATCTCGGCCGATAGCGGGGTCGATTTCACCATCAGTTCGGATATTTCGGGCGAAAGCTTCCTGACGAAACCCGGCCCCTTCGTCGATCTTGTGGCGGATGTGGTGCGCGCGGAAACCGGGCTTGATCCGGTTCTGTCCACCTCGGGCGGGACGTCGGATGCGCGTTTCGTGAAAGACCATTGCCCGGTTCTTGAATTCGGCCTTGTCGGTCATTTCATGCATCAGGTGGACGAACGCGTGCCGGCCGAACAGGTACGCCAGCTGTCCCGCATCTATCGCCGCATTCTGGAGCGTTATTTCGCATGATGATCGAACTGACCGACGACATCGACGCCTGCCTCGCCATCCGGCGCGAGGTGTTCATCGACGAACAGGGCGTGCCTGAGGCCGAGGAAATCGACGATCTGGATGCCGGCGCCATTCATCTTTTGGCCCGCGACGATCAGGGCCGGCCGATGGGCACCGCGCGCCTTCTGGTGCTGGACGGCACCGGCAAGATCGGCCGCGTGGCCGTGCGCAAGCCCGCGCGCGGCACCGGGCTTGGCGCGGCGCTGATCCGCGCCTCGATGGACGAACTTTGCGCCCTGCCCGGCATCACCCGGCTCAAGCTGAGCGCACAGACCCATGTCATCCCCTTTTATGAACGCTTTGGCTTTACCGCCCACGGCCCCGAATATGACGATGGCGGCATCCCGCATCGTGACATGACGCGGGATCTGACATGATCCGCCCCGAACTGGCCGCCCGGCTGCGTCCATGGGCCGAAACCCTGAGCGCGCTGGCCGCGACCGGGTTCGGGCTGTGGGTGTTTTCGCTGGGCGGCTGGCTCTTCTGGCCGCTGGGGGCGGTGATCGCGGTGGCCGCGGGGCTATGGGCATTGGATGCACGGCGGCGCATGCGGTTCAACCATGCGGCACTTGGTCCCGGCATGGTCGAACTGGACGAGGGTGCGATTCGCTATCTTTCGCCCAACCGCCTGCTGGGTGGCGAAATTCCGCTGCGTGATCTTGCGGAAATCAGGATGTTGCGCCTGAACGGCCGCCGCCACTGGCGCATGAAAAGCCGCGATGGCCAGGCCCTGCTGGTTCCGGTCGATGCCGCGGGTGCCGAACGGCTGGCCAGCGCCTTTGCCAGCCTGCCCGGCCTTGACCTGGGCCGCGTCGCCGCCGCGCTCGCCGATGACGCCCCCGCCTTTCAGACGGTTTGGACCCGATCTGCACGCGCCGCCTTGACTTGAGCCGCGCGCATTGCCACCTGTGACACTCAAGATAACCAAGAGGCCACCGACCGATGTCCATTCCCCAACAGGGCGGCGGCCCGATCGAGCGTCCCGAACAATTGGCCGAATATATCGCGGCGGGTGAAAAGCCCGCCGAGGCCTGGCGCATCGGCACCGAGCACGAGAAATTCGGCTATCGCCAATCCGACCTGATGCCGATCCCCTATGATGCGCCGGCGGGCCAGCCCTCGATCAAGGCCATGCTCGAAGGGCTGCGCGACCGCTTTGGCTGGACCCCGGTGCTTGAGGCCGGGCATATCATCGGGCTGGAACGCAATGGCGCCAATGTCAGCCTGGAACCGGGCGGCCAGCTGGAACTGTCCGGCGCGCCGCTGGAAACCATTCATCAGACCTGTGACGAGGTGAACAGCCACCTGGCCGAGGTCAAGACCATCGCCGACGAGATGGGCGCCGGCTTCATCGGGCTGGGCGCCGCGCCGATCTGGCGTCAGGACCAGATGCCGATGATGCCCAAGGGGCGTTATCGGCTGATGACCGATTACATGGGCCGGGTCGGCACGCTGGGCACGCAGATGATGTACCGCACCTGCACGGTGCAGGTGAACCTGGACTTTTCCAGCGAGGCCGACATGGTGCGGAAACTGCGCGTCGCCTTGGCGCTGCAACCCGTGGCCAATGCGCTTTTCGCCAATTCCCCCTTTCTCGATGGCAAGCCGAATGGCTGGAAAAGCTGGCGCGCGCATATCTGGCAAAACCTTGACAATGCCCGGACGGGCATGCTGCCCTTTGCCTTTGAAGATGGCATGGGCTATGAACGCTGGGTCGACTATGTTCTTGATGTACCGATGTATTTTGTCTATCGCGATGGCAAGTATATCGACGCGCTGGGGCAAAGCTTCCGCGATTTCCTGAACGGCCGCCTGCCCGCCCTGCCGGGCGAGGTGCCGACGCTGTCGGATTGGGCCGATCACCTGACCACCGTTTTCCCCGAGGCCCGCGTCAAGAAATTCATCGAGATGCGTGGCGCCGATGGTGGCCCCTGGCGCAGGCTCTGCGCGCTGCCGGCGTTCTGGGTCGGGCTGATCTATGACGGCTCGGCACTGGATGCGGCCTGGGATCTGGTCAAGGGCTGGGATGCGGAAACCCGCGAATCCTGGCGCCGCGAGGCCGGGATCCATGCGCTGGACGCGCGTGTCGGTGGCGTGGTGATGCGCGATCTGGCGCGCGAGGTGCTGACCATCGCCGAGGCCGGGCTGAAATCGCGCGCGCGTCAGGGCGCCGGCGGGCTGGTCCCCGACGAGACCCATTTCCTGAACGCGCTCAAGGAAAGCGTCGAGACGGGCAAGGTCCCGGCCGACGAGATGCTGGCGAAATATCACGGCGAATGGGCGGGCGATCTGGACCGCATCTATGCCGAATATTCCTATTGAGGATCCGACCGATCCATGTCGAAAGGGCCGGGGTTTTCCCGGCCCTTTTTTGATGCGACGTTCAATGCGGCGCGGCGATCAGTTCTGCGGCGTGACGTCGCGCGGCTCCTTGCGGCCCTGCATGAACTGGTCGAACTCGGCCTTGTCCTTGGCTTCGCGCAACTTTTGCAGAAAGTCGACGAATTCGTTGTGCTCGTCCTCGAGCCGCTTCAGCGTCTCTTCACGATAGGCGTCAAAGGCGATATTGCCCGTGGGCGCGCTGAAGCTGCGGCCATTGCCGCGGTGATGATGACGGTGACGGCAGGATGAAAACATGCGTTTGCTCCAGATCATATAGGCAAGAATGGCGAGGCCCAGCGGCCAGACGGCGATGAAGCCCAGGATCATGACAGCGATCCAGGCCGCCTTTCCACGCTCATCAAGCCAGTCGCGGATCCCGGACAGTGCCGCGCCGATCCGATCCAGCACGGAAGGGCGAGCAGTTAATTCAGTGTGACTCATTGACGGTCCCTTTCGATGTGAATGTTAATCACATTTACATAGATGGAGTTTGCGCAGCTGCGGTCAAGAGAGCGCGGCGAAAATTTTCAATCGGGGATGACGCCCAGCCCGCGCAGATAGATCAGCGCCCCGCTTTCCAGCATATCGCCGGGCGAAATCGGTGAGCGGCTGCCCGGTTTGCCACGGCTGAACAGCTCGACCACGCCATGGCTCAGCGCCCAGAGATGATCGGCGACCATGCCGGGCGGCGGGCGCCGGTCGGCGGGCATTTTCAGAAACAGCGCCTCGGCGCCCCGGACCAGAACGCCCCGCGCCCGGTCCGAGGCCTGCGACAGCCCGGCATTCCCGGCAATCGAAATGCCCGATTCGAACATGGCGATATAATAGCCGCGCCGCTGGGCCGCGAAGGTCAGATAGGCTTGCCCCATGCGCATGACCGCGCTCAGCGGGCTGGGCCGGCCCTCGTTGAAGGCGCGCTCGAGCAGGTCGGCGAATTCCTCGAATCCCTGACGGGCGACCTCTTCCAGAAGCTCGTCGCGGCCGGCGAAATGGCGATAGGGCGCGGCCGCGCTGACCCCGGCAAGGCGCGCGGCCTCGGCCAGGGTAAAGGCCTGCGGGCCCTTGTCCTCGATCAGCTGAACGGTCGCCTCGACCAGCGCCTGTCTGAGATTGCCGTGATGGTATGAAGTCCGGGCCACGCGCTGGCCCTACATGCCTTCGCCGAAGTAATCCCCGACAAGCGCGGTCAGCGCATCGGCAAGCTGGGCCGCCTGGGCGCCCTGTGTGGTCACGACGATGGTGCTGCCACGCGGCGCGGTCAGCATCAAAAGCCCCATGATCGAATCGCCAGAGACGCTGATCCCGTCCTTTTCGACCGTCGCGCGCGCGTCGAAACGTTCGACCGTTTCGACAAATTTCGCACTGGCCCGCGCATGCAGGCCCTTTTCGTTGATGATCGCCAATTCGCGGGTAACGGCCCCGTTGACCTGTTCACTCATGAAGCTGCACGTTTCGATAGCTGCACGACATCGGCGGGGGCGACGTCATAGCTGTTGATGTATTTGCGCCCCGCATCCTTGGCCAGCGCCACCGCGTCGGCCACCGTCATCTTGCGCGATTTGGCCAGCTTGACCAGCATCGGCAGGTTGGCGCCATAAAGAATGGTGCGGTTGCGCGCGGCACAGGCCATCAGCGACAGGTTCGAGGGCGAGCCGCCGAACAGATCGGTGACCACGACCACGCCGTCGCCCGAATCCACCGCATCGGCGGCGGCGCAGATTTCGGCCTGCTTCTCGCCCCGATCGTGATTTTCTTCAATCGTCACGGCCTTGATGCCGGTCTGCGGTCCCACCACATGCTCGACCGCCGAGAGATATTCCCGTGCGAGGCCACCATGTGCCACGATAACAATCCCGATCAATTCACTCCACCACGCACAGCCGTCACCCTTGCGCCCTGACTGCACGGGAGGCCAGTTCCAGGCCATCATCCGCAGGTGCCGGCGCCTTTTCACGGCGTTCAAGTTCCCGATGCCTAATTGACACTTGCCAACCCGCTTTCGCAAGCGCATCCGCCATTTTTTCCGCCACTGTGACAGAACGGTGTTGCCCGCCGGTGCAACCAAAGCCGATTGCCAGATGGGCCTTCCCTTCGTCAAGATGGGCAGGAAGGGTGAAAAGCGCAAGATCGCGCACCCGTTCAAAGAACTCGTCATAGCGCGGATCGGACGCAACGTAATCCTGAACCGCCTTGTCGCGGCCATCCAGCGGCCGCAAAGCCGGTTCCCAATGCGGATTGGCCAGAAAACGACAGTCGAACATCATGTCGACCCCGCGCGGCACCCCCCGCTTATAGGAAAAGGACTGGACCGAAACCGCAAGCCGCCGCCCCGGTTCGGCATCGAACCAGCGTGCCAGCTCTGCCTTGAGGTCATGGGGCGACAATTCCGAGGTATCAACCAGCACATCGGCGCGGGCGCGAATCGGCGCCAGCATGTCGCGTTCGGCCAGAATCGCGTCCAAAGGCGCGCCCTCGGCCCGCAGGGGATGGCGGCGGCGGGTTTCATTGAAGCGGCGCAACAGCTGTTCGGTCGCACAGTCCAGATACAGCACCTCGGGCGCGTATTCGGGCAGCCGCGTCAGCCGGTCGATCAGCTCGATCAGATTGGCGGCCGAGAAATCGCGGTTGCGCACATCCAGCCCCAGCGCCAGCGGCACCGGCCGCGCCGGCCCGTCCAGAAGCCGCGGCACCAGCGACAAGGGCAGATTGTCGATGGATTCGTAACCCAGATCCTCAAGCACATTGATGGCGGTCGACCGCCCGGCCCCGGACGGTCCGGTCACCAGAACCAGCCGCTGCGCCCGGTCGTCATGCATGTCGGCCATCGCATCATCCGCCATCGTTGTCATTCCGTGTCGGCCCGCCCACCTTCAAGATATTGTAACAATATTGACGCAAGATGAACGCGCCCCGCCCCAAGAACAAGGGGCAGCCGCCCCAGCCCCAGATCCAGCTGCCGGTCGGGCGGCAGGCGGTCGGGTTCGGCCTGGGCCAGATCGACCGCCAGCACCAGATCGACCGGCCCATGGGCGCGCGCCCTAAGGATGCCGACACCGCGCGCCTCGATCCGGCCGCGAATGGATGGCGGCGAATCGGCGACGATTCGGCCGGCCTCGGCGCGCAGCAGGGTCCGGTCATCGGCCACAAGCGAGGCCCCAAATGCCATCATTTCAAGCGCCAAGCCGGATTTGCCCGCACCCGACGGCCCCAGGATCAACAGCCCCCGCCCCCGATGCGCGACGCAAGATGCGTGCAGGATCATCCCGTCCCCCTTTGGAATCCGCACCGAATCGCGGGCTGGCACCGGCCTTGATGGCCCGGTCTTGTGTCGAATTCTTGTCGATAAAACCGTGTTCGCGCAAATGATTGCGCTAACCAACTGTGGTTGCGCTAACCCTGCCCATATGTGCGCTTTCGCTGGGGAAATGCCATGCTATAGGACCGCAACGGCCGGTTGACGGCCGCAGATTTCTTGCAGGAGCACAGGTGACATGACCGAACCGCGCGTCAATCCGAATTGCCGTCTTGAGGACCAGGGGATCACGGGGCTCGGCAACGTCTATTATAACCTGATCGAGCCCGCCCTGGTCGAGGCGGCCGTCGCGCGTGGCGAGGGCAAGCTGGGTCTTGGGGGCGCGTTCCTGGTTTCGACCGGCGCGCATACCGGCCGCTCGCCCAAGGACAAGCATGTGGTGCGCACCCCCGCGGTCGAGGACACGATCTGGTGGGAAAACAACCGCCCCATGGCCCCCGACGCCTTTGACCGCCTGCATGCCGACATGCTGGAGCACATGAAGGGCCGCGACTATTTCGTGCAGGATCTTTACGGCGGGGCCGATCCGGCGCTGCGTCTGGATGTGCGCGTGGTCACCGAACTGGCCTGGCACGGGCTCTTTATCCGCCACCTGCTGCGCCGTCCCGATGCCGCCGAACTGGCCGCTTTCGCGCCGGAATTCACCATCATCAACTGCCCCAGCTTCAAGGCCGATCCGGCCCGCCACGGCTGTCGTTCGGAAACCGTGATCGCGCTGAATTTCGAGAAAAAGCTGATCCTGATCGGCAATACCGCCTATGCCGGCGAGAACAAGAAATCGGTATTCACGCTGCTGAACTATATCCTGCCGGCCAAAGGCGTGATGCCGATGCATTGCTCGGCCAACCACGCCATCGGCAATCCCGATGACGCGGCGATCTTTTTCGGCCTGTCGGGCACCGGCAAGACCACGCTTTCGGCGGACCCGTCGCGGGTGCTGATCGGCGATGACGAACATGGCTGGTCGGATCGCGGCATCTTCAACTTTGAAGGTGGCTGCTATGCCAAGACCATCAACCTGTCGGCCAGCGCCGAGCCGGAAATCCATGCGACTACCTCGCGCTTTGGCACGGTGATCGAAAACATGGTCTTTGACCCCGAAACCCTGGTTCTGGATTTCGAGGACAATTCGATCACCGACAACATGCGCTGCGCCTATCCGCTTGAGGCGATCTCGAACGCCTCGGCGACCTCGCTGGGCGGACAGCCGAAAAACGTGATCATGCTGACCTGCGACGCCTTTGGCGTGCTGCCGCCCATCGCCCGGCTGACCCCGGCGCAGGCGATGTATCATTTCCTGTCGGGCTTTACCTCGAAAACCCCGGGCACCGAGGTCGGCGTGACCGAGCCGATCCCGACCTTTTCGACCTGTTTCGGCGCCCCATTCATGCCGCGCCGCCCCGAGGTTTACGGCAAGCTCTTGCAGGGCAAGATCGCCGAAGCCGGCGCCAATTGCTGGCTGGTGAATACCGGCTGGACCGGCGGCGCCTATGGCACCGGCTCGCGCATGCCGATCAAGGCCACGCGCGCGCTGTTGACCGCGGCGCTGGACGGCTCGCTCAACAATGTCGAATTCCGCAAGGACCCGAATTTCGGCTTTGAGGTTCCGGTCGCGGTGCCCGGCGTCGACGCCAAGCTGCTGGATCCGCGCCGCACCTGGACCGATCCGGCCGCCTATGACGCACAGGCGCAAAAGCTGGTCGGCATGTTCAGCGACAATTTCGCCCAATATGCCGACAAGATCGACGAGGATGTGCGCGCCGCAGCCATCGGCTGAGGCCCGGGCACGCCCTTGTAACACGGCTTGAAAGGGGTGGCGCAGGCCGCCCCTTTTTCCGTGTCGGGTGCCGAAAGCGCGACCTAGCGTGTCGCGGCCATGAGCACGCTTCCCCCAAGCAGGCACGAGCCGCCCGCATAGCCCATCCGCTTGCGCGCACTGAGGCTTTGCAGCCGCGCGCCGAGCCTTGCCGCCACAAACGCATATCCCCCCAGCACAAGCGCGACGATCACGGTCGAACTTGCCATCAGGATCATGAATTGCGGAAATTGCGGGGCGGTCGGCTCGATGAACTGGGCCAGAAACGCCATGTAGAACATGATGGCTTTCGGATTGAGCACCCCGGTCAGAAAGCCGGCGCCAAGGCTGCCCCGCGTGGAAACCGCGCCGATCGGCCCGGCATCCACCAGCTTTCGCGCCGCCCTGATCTGTGCAACGCCCAGCCAGGCCATATAGGCCACCCCCGCCCATTTCAGCGCCATGAAGGCCATGCCGGACGACGCCAGCAACAGCCCAAGCCCCAGATAGGATGCCGTCATCACGACGACGCCCCCGGCAAGGTCGCCCAGAATACAGGCCATGGCGGCCCGACCTCCGCGCGTCAGCGACTGTCCGATCACCATGAACACGCTGGGCCCGGGAATGACCGAGATCACGGCATAGGCGATGATATAGGCGATCCAGTTCTCGAACGGCATCCGACGGCCCCTATCCCGTATCGCCGCATCAAAGAGCGCCCGGCCTTCGCGCGCAAGCCCCGCCCCGGCGCGCGCCATGCTTTGCCGCATCGTGGCCGCATCGTGCGGTGCCTCAATCGGGGCACGGCTTTTTCCCTGCGCCCGGTGGACTTTAGCGGCAGCAGCCAACACAATCGACAGGCGAACACCCAGAGAAGGAGACCCGATATGTTGCGCGCCCTGTCCCGCCCAGCCACGCGCCTGATGGAGCGATGGCTGCCCGACGCCTTCATTTTCGTGCTGGTGCTGACCATCGTCGCGGCACTGTCGGCCGTGATTTTCGAAGCCAACAGCCCCGTCGCCGTCGTCCGCATGTGGGGGGACGGGTTCTGGAAGCTTCTCGAATTTTCGATGCAGATGCTGCTGGTGCTGGTCACCGGCTATATTCTGGCCAGCTCGCCCCCGGTCCGGGCCCTGCTGACGCGGCTGGCGGGACTGGCCGGTTCGGCCGGCTCGGCGATCATCCTCGTTTCGGTGGTGTCGCTGATCGCAAGCTGGCTGAACTGGGGCTTCGGTCTGGTCGTCGGCGCGATCTTTGCCCGCGAACTGGCGCGCCAGATCCGCGTCGATTACCGGCTGCTGGTCGCCGCCGCCTATTCCGGCTTTGTCATCTGGCATGGCGGCATTTCGGGTTCGATCCCGCTGACCATCTCGACGCCGGGACATTTCACCGAAGGCCAGATCGGCATCGTGCCCACCGCGCTGACCATCTTTTCCAGCTGGAACCTGACCATCTGTCTGGCGCTGTTCATCGTGATCCCGATCGCCAACCGGATGATGATGCCCGACGATCACGAGATGGTGCTGGTCGATCCGGCCATGCTGCACGATGCCCCCGAGGCGCCGATCTCTGCCAACCCCACCCCGGCCGAGCGGCTGGAAAACAGCCGCATCCTGATGTGGCTTGTGGGGATACCGGGGTTGCTCTGGCTGGCGATGCATTTCGGCGGCGGGGGCGGGCTGAACCTGAACGTGGTGAATTTCCTGTTCCTGTTTCTGGGCATCATCCTGCATGGCAGTGCGCGCAGCCTGCTTTCGGCGCTGGACCGCGCGGTCAAGGGCGGCGCGGGGATCGTGATCCAGTTTCCCTTTTATGCCGGGATCATGGCGATCATGACCGGCTCGGGGCTGGCGACCAGCCTGTCCGAGTTCTTCGTCTCGATCTCGACCGCCGAAACCCTGCCCTTCTGGAGCTTTATCGCCGGCGGCATCGTGAACATCTTCGTGCCCTCGGGCGGCGGGCAATGGGCGGTGCAGGCCCCGGTGATGCTGCCCGCAGCCGAGGCGCTTGGCGCCGACATCCCGCGCGTCGCCATGGGCGTGGCCTGGGGGGATGCCTGGACGAACCTGCTGCAACCGTTCTGGGCGCTGCCGATGCTGGGCATTGCCGGGCTGAAGGCGCGCGACATCATGGGCTATTGCGTGGTGATGCTGTTGGTCACCGGCGTGGTGATCGGCGCGGGCCTGTTGTTTCTGTAAAGAAACGATCCGGCGAAAAGACAAAAGGCGGGCCTTGGCCCGCCTTTTTCCGTTTGATGGCGATCTATTTGGCGCGGCGGACGCGCTTGCGCTTTTGCGCCCGCTTCAATTCGGCCAGCCGGGACTGGGTGGCGCGCTTGCGGATCGGGCCCTTGCCCTTGCCGCGCCCGCCGCCCTGCGGCAGGGGTTTGCCCTCGACCTCGAGAAGCTCAAGCATCAAGCCGCCGGTCAGCGGCACCGCCTCGGACAGGCGCACGGTGACGCGCTGGCCGATGCCGATCTCCAGCCCAGTTTCAGACCCCATCAGCACCTGCGCATCGGGGTCATAGTGGAAATACTCGCGCCCGATTTCGCGGATCGGCAAAAGCCCGTCCGCCCCGGTTTCGTCCAGCCGCACGAAGGCGCCGAATTTCTGCACCCCGCTGATGCGGCCGGTGAACTCGGCCCCGACCCGGTCGGCCAGATAGGCGGCCAGATAGCGGTCGGTGGTGTCGCGTTCGGCGGCCATGGAACGGCGTTCGGTCTCGCTGATCTGTTTGGCGGTCTCGCCCAGATTTTCGATATCCCAATGCGACAGCCCGTCATCGCCCCATTTATGGCCAAGGACCAGCGCGCGATGCACGATCAGGTCGGAATAGCGCCGGATGGGCGAGGTGAAATGCGCGTATGACCGCAGCGCCAGCCCGAAATGGCCATAGTTTTCCGGGTGATAATAGGCCTGCTGCATGGATCGCAGCGCGGTCATGTTGATCAGCTCGTCGAAATCGGTGCCGCCGGCCTGTTCCAGAAGCCGGTTCAGGTGCCGCGTCTGTAAAACCTGCCCCTTGGCCAGGGTGAATCCCGACGCCTCGGCCACCTCGCGCAGGGCGTCCAGTTTCTCGGCGGTGGGTTCTTCATGGACCCGGTACAAAAGCGGGCGGCGCAGGCGTTCCAGTTCCTCGGCGGCGGCGACATTGGCCAGCACCATGAATTCCTCGATCAGCTTATGCGCGTCAAAGCGGTCGCGGAAATTCACCGACTTCACCCGCCCGTCCGGGGTCAGGATGATCTTGCGTTCCGGCAGGTCCAGTTCCAGCGGCTGACGCCGCGCGCGGGCCGCTTTCAACAGATCATAGGCGCCCCAAAGCGGGCGAATGACGTTATAGACCAGAGGTTCGGTCTGTGCGTCGGGATTGCCGTCCGCCGCCGCCTGCGCCTGTTCATAGCTCAGGCTGGCCGCGGAACGCATCACCCCGCGATGAAAGCTGTGCCCGGTCTTGTTGCCCTGTGCGTCCAGCCGCATCTTGACTGCGATCACCGGGCGGTCGACGCCTTCGTGCAGCGAACACAGATCACCCGACAGGATATCGGGCAGCATCGGCACCACACGGTCAGGGAAATAGGTGGAATTGCCGCGCTTTCGCGCCTCGCGGTCAAGGGCCGAGCCGGGGGTGACGTAATGGGCCACATCGGCGATGGCGACCCAGATCGTGGCGCCGCCATCCTCGTGCAGTTCGGCCGCCACCGCATCGTCATGGTCGCGCGCATCCGAAGGGTCGATGGTGACCAGCGGCAGATGGCGCAGATCCTCGCGCCCCTTCATGCCCACGGGTTTCGCGGCATCGGCCTCGGCGATGACCTCATCGGGGAAATCGTCGGGGATGCCATGTTGATGAATGGCGATCAGGCTGACCGCGCGCGGCGCCGAGGGATCGCCCAGACGTTCCAGCACCCGCGCCATCGGCAGGCCAAGACGGCCGCGCGGGCCGGCCTGTTCGGCCTCGACCAGCTCGCCGTTCCTGGCGCCATGCGCGTCGCCGGGACGGACCTGCCATTCCTTGTCCGAGCCCTTGTCGATGGGCAGGATGCGGCCGCCCGCCTCGGGGCCGCCACGGCCCTCGCGATAGATGCCGACGATGCGGTGCTGGGTGGTGCCGATGCGGCGGATCAGCCGGGCCTGATAGTCGTGATCTTCGCCCCGGACCTCGATCAGCCGGGCCAGGATGCGTTCGCCCGCGCCAATGGCCGGATCGGATTTCAGCGGTGCGTAAAGGATGCGTGGCACCGGCCCCTCGCCCTGCCATTCCATGGGGCGCGCGAAGATATCGCCATCGGCATCGGGCGGCAGGATCTGCAACACGGTGACCGGGGGCAGCCGCTCGGCATCGTGGTAATGCCGGCGGCGGCGTTCCAGAAGCCCCTCGGCCTCAAGCTCTTTGAGCAGACGCTTCAATTCGATGCGCTCGGCACCCTTGAGACCAAAGGCCTTGGCGATATCGCGTTTGGCCGTGGCGTCGGGATGTTCCGACACCCAGTCCAGAATTTCTTGACGGGAAGGTAGCTGTGCCATGGCGCCACGCTATCACGCCGCCCGCGCGCGCGGCAGAGGCAAAATCAGCCCCGCCGCGGGTCGTCGTCGGGCAGTTCGATAAAGGCCGCGGCATCGCGCAGAACCGGATCGGCGCCGCCATCCTGTTCCAGCCGCGCGATCAGGTCGCGGCGCATGCGATAGGTCCAGCTGTCATTGATATGGGCGGCGACGGCCTCGGCCGGGGGGCGGTCGGGCTGGCTGCGAAAGAAATCGGCCATCTGGCCGGCCATGCGGATCAGCTTGTCGGAATTGTCAGACATCGGGGCCTCGGCTTCCGGCGATGCGCCGGGGATGGGTATAAAGGTCAAAGGACGCATCCCGCGCCCGCGCAATCAAGGTGATGCCGGCGCGGTCCGCCCAGTCCAGCGCAAGCCCGGTGGGGGCGCTGGCGCCGATCAGCACCGGCGCGCCGATCCGCGCGGCCTTTTGCACCAGATCGACCGACAGGCGCGAGGACATGACGATCGCCCCCTGCCCCGCATCAATGCCGTCGCGGGTCAGCGCGCCGGCCAGCTTGTCCAGCGCATTGTGGCGGCCGACATCCTCGCGGGTGATGGCGCGGGCGCCGTCCCAGAAGGCGGCGCCGTGAATGGCGGGGGTCGCGCGGCGCAGGCGCTGCCCCCGGATCAGCGCATCCACCGCCCGGGCGACATCGCCGGGCGGCATGGTCCAGTCGGACGCGACCGCCACCACCTGCGGCAAGGCCGCCGCGATGCTGTCGACGCCGCACAGCCCGCAGCCCACCGGCCCGACCATGCTGCGCCGCCGTTCGGCCAGACCGGCGGCAAGGCCGGGGCGCAGCCACAGCCGCGCCTCACGCGCGGCGAAACCGTCGGCCTCGACCACCGCTTCCTCGTAATCCTGAACATCGGCGGGGCTGGCGATCAGCCCCTCGGTCAGCGCGAAACCCAGCGCGAAATCGCGCAGGTCATGGGGCGTCGCCATCAGCACGGCCTGAGACATGCCGTCGATGACGATGGCCACCGGGCATTCCTGCGGCGCGGCGGGGATCGGGCCGGCATCCAGCCAGCCGCCATCCCAGCGCAGGACCGCGGATCTGATGTCCTTCATGTCGCCGTCACTCGGCGGCGGGCAGGATACGGCGTGCGGCTTGCGAATGGCTGCGATACTCCTCTTGCCATTCCGATGGGCCGTTCGAGGGGCTGACCTGTACGGCCGTCACCTTGAATTCGGGGCAATTCGTGGCCCAGTCGGAATTTTCCGTGGTCACCACATTGGCCTGAGTCGTCGGGTGATGAAAGGTCGTATAGACCACACCCGGCGCCACCCGTTCCGTCAGCACCGCCCGAAGCGTGGTTTCCCCCGCGCGCGAGGCAAGCCGCACCCAGTCGCCATCCCGCACCCCCCGGTTTTCCGCGTCCGAGGGGTGGATCTCCAACAGATCCTCGGAATGCCAGACCTCATTGGCGGTGCGCCGGGTCTGGGCGCCGACATTGTATTGCGACAAAATCCGCCCCGTGGTCAGCAAAAGCGGGAAACGCGGGCCGGTGCGTTCATCGGTGGCGATATATTCGGTATGGATGAACCGCCCCTTGCCGCGCACGAAACCATCGACATGCATCAAAGGCGTGCCCAGCGGCGCATCGGCATTGCAGGGCCATTGCACCGAGCCCTCGCGTTCCAGAAGGTCATAACTCACGCCCGAGAAGCTGGGCGTGGTCAGGGCGATTTCCTCCATGATTTCCGACGGATGCCCATAGGACCAGTTCGCGCCCAGCCGGTTCGCCAGCATCTGGGTGACCTGCCAGTCCTCATGGCCGTTTCTGGGGGTCATGGCGCGGCGCACCATATTGATGCGGCGCTCGGCATTGGTGAAGGTGCCGTCCTTTTCCAGAAATGACGAACCGGGCAGGAACACATGCGCATAGTTCGAGGTCTCGTTCAGAAACAGGTCGTGAACGATGACGATATCCATCGCCGCAAGCGCCGAGGTCACATGCCGGGTGTCGGGATCGGACTGGACGATATCCTCGCCCTGACAGTAAAGCCCGCGGAAATGACCGGCCAGCGCCGCGTCGAACATGTTGGGAATGCGCAGGCCCGGCTCGGACCGCAAGGGCACCCCCCAGACGCGTTCGTAAATCTCGCGCGTGGCGGCGTCCGAGACATGGCGGTAACCCGGATATTCATGCGGGAACGAGCCCATATCACAGGAACCCTGAACGTTGTTCTGGCCGCGCAGGGGATTCACGCCGGTGCCGGGCACGCCGATATTGCCGCACATCATCGCAAGGTTGGCGATGGCCATGACCGTGGTCGAGCCCTGCGAATGTTCGGTCACGCCCAGCCCGTAATAGATGCTGGCGCGCGGCGCGGCGGCATAGGCGCGGGCGGCGCGGGCGATCAGCCCGGCCGGAACGCGCGCGGTCTTTTCGACCTCTTCGGGGCTGTGGCGCGGGTCCAGCACGAATTCGGCATAGGCCATGAATTCGTCCCAGTCACAGCGGGCGCGGATAAAGACCTCGTCATAAAGCCTTTCGGCGACAATGACATGGGCCATCGCGGTCAGCACGGCGACATTGGTGCCGGGCCGCAGAGGCAGATGCAGCCCCTCGCCCATATGCGGGGTCGACAGAAGGTCGATCTCGCGCGGGTCGAGGACGATCAGCCCCGCCCCCTGGCGCAACCGCCGACGCAACCGGCTGGCAAAGACCGGGTGGCCGTCGGTCGGGTTGGCGCCGATCACCAGCGCCAGATCGGTCTCGTCCACAGAATCGAAATCATGCGTCCCGGCCGAGGTGCCGAAGGCGGTTTTCAACCCGTATCCGGTCGGCGAATGACAGACCCGCGCACAGGTATCGGTGTTGTTGTTGCCAAAGACCGCCCGGGCCAGTTTCTGGACCAGATAGGTTTCCTCATTGGTACAGCGCGACGAGGTGATGACCCCGATCGCATCGACGCCGTGATCGGCCTGCGCCCGCCGCAACCGGGTCGCGGCGAAATCCAGCGCCTCGTCCCAGCCGACCACGCGCCACGGATCGCTGATGTTTTCGCGGATCATCGGCTGGGTCTGGCGGTCCTGATGGGTGGCGTAACCCCATGCGAAACGGCCCTTGACGCAGCTATGGCCGCGATTGGCGCGGCCATCGCGCGAGGGGACCATGCGCACGACCTCTTCGCCCCGCATATGGGCGTCAAAGGAACAGCCGACCCCGCAATAGGCGCAGGTGGTTTTCACGATATGCTCGGGCGTGCCGATTTCGATCACCTTGTTCTCGATCAGCGTCGCGGTCGGACAGACCTGCACGCAGGCCCCGCAGCTGACGCAATCCGAGCTGAGGAAATCGTCCCCCGCCATCCCCGCCGAGACGCGGCTGTCAAAGCCCCGTCCCTCGATGGTCAGCGCGAAGGTGCCCTGCACCTCTTCGCAGGCGCGCACACAGCGCGAACAGACGATGCATTTTGCCGGATCAAAGGTGAAATAGGGGTTCGACTGATCCTTGGGCCGGTATTCGGGGTTCGGCGCGCCCGCCTCGCGCGCGTTGAAATGGTTGGCGCCGGGGTCAAAGCGCACCTCGCGCAGGCCCACCGCGCCCGCCATATCCTGCAATTCGCAATCGCCATTGGCAGCGCAGGTCAGGCAGTCCAGCGGATGGTCGCTGATATAAAGCTCCATCACGCCCTTGCGGATGCGGGCAATGTCGTCGGTCTGGGTATGGACGACCATGCCCTCGGCCACGGGCGTCGTGCAGGATGCGGGCGTGCCGCGCATCCCGTCGATCTGGACCACGCATAGCCGGCACGAGCCGAAGGCGCTGACATGATCGGTGGCGCAAAGCTTTGGCACGCTGATCCCGGCCTCGGCTGCGGCGCGCATCACGCTGGTGCCGGCGGGGACGCGCACCTTGATGCCGTCCACGGTCAGGTTGACGGTGGTGCCGGATTTGACCGCCGGCGTGCCCATGTCGCGATCCGGGATGATGAAATCCTTCATTCCGCAGCCTCCTGACGGGGCAGCCCGCGCCCGCTGAAATCATCGGGGAAATGGGTCAGCGCCGACATCACCGGGAAAGGCGCAAATCCCCCCAGCGCGCAGAGCGAGCCCCATTTCATCGTATTGCACAGATCGGTCAGGATCGGGATCGCGTCGGCATCACCCGCGGCGATGCGGTCGATGGTCTCGACGCCCCGGATCGAGCCGATGCGGCAGGGCGTGCATTTCCCGCAGCTTTCCACAGCGCAGAATTCCATCGCAAAGCGCGCCAGTTTCATCATGTCGGCGCTGTCGTCAAAGACGGTGATGCCGGCGTGACCCAAAAGCCCCTCGCGCCCCGCCAGCTCCTCATAGCCGAAGGGCACGTCGAAATCGCCGGGCGGGATATAGGCGCCCAGGGGGCCGCCGACCTGCACCGCCTTGACCGGGCGGCCGCTGGCCGTGCCGCCGCCGATCTCGTTGACGATCTGGTCAAGGCTCATGCCGAACGCCGCCTCGTAAAGGCCGCCATGGCGGACATTGCCGGCGATCTGGATCGGGATCGTCCCCTTGGACCGCCCGATCCCAAGCGCCGCATATTCCGCGGCACCTTGCGCCATGATCCACGGCACCGAGGCCAGCGAGATCACGTTATTGACCACCGTCGGACGGCCCAGAAACCCTTCGAGCGCCGGGATCGGGGGCTTGGCGCGCACCGTGCCGCGCCGCCCCTCGAGGCTGTTCAGAAGACTGGTTTCCTCGCCACAGACATAGGCGCCGGCACCGACGCGTACCTCCATGTCATAGGCGTGGCCGGACCCAAGCACCGACGCCCCCAGCATCCCCGCCTGCCGCGCCACGGCAATCGCCGCCTGCATCTGGCGGATCGCGTCGGGATATTCGCTGCGGATATAGACATAGCCCCGGGTGGCGCCCACGGCGATGCCCGCGATCGCCATGCCCTCGATCAGGACCAGCGGATCGCCCTCGATCAGCATGCGGTCGGCGAAACTGCCGCTGTCGCCCTCATCGGCATTGCAGATGATGTATTTCTGCGCGGCCTTGGCGCCGGCGACCGTCTTCCACTTGATGCCGGTCGGGAACCCCGCGCCCCCGCGCCCGCGCAGGCCCGAGGCCGTGATCTCGTCAACGGTCGCCCCCGGCCCCGCCGCAATGGCGCGGCGCAGGCCCGCAAGCCCGCCCTGCGCCTCGTATTCCGCAATGGAAAGCGGATCGATCACCCCCACACGCGCAAAGGTCAGCCGCATCTGCCCCCGCATCCAGGGCAGATCCTCGACCGGACCCAGCGAAAGCGGATGCGCCCCCCCCGACCGGATCGCCTCGGCGACCGAAGTCGCATCCTCGGGCGCAACCGGGCCATAGCCGTAACGCACGCCGTCACGCTCGACCTCGACCAGGGGCTCTAGCCAGATCATGCCGCGCGTGCCATTGCGGGTGATCCGCGCATCGGGCAGCGCCCGGGCCAACGCGCCGGCCACCTCATCGGCCCCCATCGCCTTCGCGGCGGCGTCCAGCGGAACCCAGATCCTCATGCCCCCGCCTCCGCCACCAGCCGCTGCACCTTGGCAAGATCGGCGCGGCCCAGCAGCCGCGCGCCCATCTGCGCCGAGGGCGCACAGGCGCAAAGCCCCAGACAAAACACCGGCTCAAGCGTCAGTCGCCCATCCCGCGTGGTTTCGTGAAAATCGATGCCCAGCGCCGCGCGCACCTGATCGGCCAGCGCGTCCGCCCCCATCGACTGACAGGCCTCGGCCCGGCACAGGCGAAGCACATGCCGCCCCGCCGGCTTTTCGCGGAAATCGTGATAAAAGCTGACGACGCCATGAATTTCCGCCCGCGTCAGCCCCAGCGCGGCGGCGATCACCGGCTCGGCCTCGTCGGGAATGAACCCCCATTCGGCCTGAATATCGTGCAGGATCGGCAAAAGCGGCCCCTCGCGGTCACGATGCGCGGCGATGATCGCCCCAAGGCGTTCGGACAGATCAGCGGAAGAGGCCGCTTTGGTCATGGCTGGGCAGGTCCTGGCTCATTGCAATGTGCAACCAGACTAGGCCCCGACGATAGCCATAACAATCGCGATCTCTCGTCTATTGATTGAAAACGTCAATCGAATCCGTCGCCTTCAACAGCGCCTCGACCAGCGGCGGATGCGGCTCGCGCCGCGCGGTGACCAGCCCGACCATATGGCCCGCCCCGGCAAGCCGCCGCGCGCCCACCCCATGCGGCAAAGGCAAGCCCTGCGCCAGAGATTGGGGCAGGATCGCCGCCCAGTCGCCCGTCGCCACATGCGACAAAATCGCCAGCATCGAGGTCGACTCGACCCGCGGCATCGCATCCGCCCCCGCCTCCAGCAGGTGACGGGTGACGATGCGGCGGTTCTGCATATCCGGCGTCAAAAGGCAAAGCGGCCGCCCCGCCGCCTCGGTCCATCCGACCGGCCCAGTCTCGGCATCGCGCGACACAAGGCAATAGGTTTCACGGTAAAGCGGCCGGCTCTGCACCCGGCCCAAAGGCTCGCTGTCCAGATATGTCACCCCGGCATCCAGCTCCAGCGCCTCGATCTGGTCGCGGATCTCGTCCGAGCTGCGCGACAGGATCGACACGCCGGCATTGGGATGGCGGCGCAAAAACGGTCCGGTCAGCTCGGCAATGCGGGGCATGGCGGTGGGGATCACCCCCAAACGCAACAGACCCGAAACCCCCTTGCGGCTGGCGGCCATCTCGGCCTGCATGGCGCGCGCATCGCCAACGATGCGCCGCGCCCAGTCCAGAACCCGCTCCCCCTCGGGGGTCAGCCCCTGATAGCGCGATCCGCGCCGCACAAGCTGAACGCCCAGCTGCTCCTCCAGCGCCTTGATCGCGGATGAAAGACTCGGCTGCGTGATCCCCAGCACCTCGGCCGCGCGGCCGAAATGCTCCTCACGCGCAAGAACCATGAACATCGACAGCCGATCGATCATCGGACCCCCTGCCGTCGTCTTTCATGCCCAAATATCCTGCGGGGGTCCGGGGGCGCAAAGCCCCCGGTCCGACAGATCAGACGATCTCGACGGCGTATTTCTCGATCACGGTATTGGCCAGCAGCCCCTCGCACATGCGCGCGACCTCGGCTTTCGCGGCCACAGCATCGGTCGAGGTCAGATCCAGCTCGATCACCTTGCCCTGACGCACCGCATCGACGCCCTGGAACCCCAGACCGCCAAGCGCATGGCGGATCGCCTCGCCCTGCGGGTCCAGAACGCCATCCTTCAGCATGATGGTGACACGAGCCTTGAGCGGGGCTTTCATCGGCGGGCCTTTCAGTTGATCAGCGTCGGTTTGGTCAGATTGGTCGTATTGGCGGGCATCAGGCCCAGCCGGCGCGCGACCTCGGTATAGGCGTCGGTCAGATTGCCCAGATCGCGGCGGAACACGTCCTTGTCGAGCTTCTGCCCGGTTTTCACGTCCCACAGCCGGCAGCTGTCGGGGCTGATCTCATCGGCCACGACAAGGCGCATGAAATCGCCGTCCCAGATCCGGCCCACCTCGATCTTGAAATCGATCAGCTTGATGCCGGCGCCAAAGAACACGCCCGACAGGAAATCGTTCACCCGCAGCGCAAGCGACACGATATCGTCCAGATCCTGCTGGCTGGCCCAGCCGAAGGCGATGATATATTCCTCGGACACGAAGGGATCGCCCAGCTCGTCGTTCTTGAAGCTGTATTCGACGATGGGACGCGGCAGGGGGGTGCCCTCTTCCATGCCCAGACGCTTGGCAATCGAGCCGGCGGCGAAATTCCTGACGATCACTTCCAGCGGGATGATCTCGACCTGACGCACCAGCTGTTCGCGCATGTTGATGCGACGGATAAAGTGGTTCGGCACACCGATATTGGTCAGCCCGGTCATGAAGAACTCGGACAGGCGATTGTTCAGGACGCCCTTGCCCTCGATTGTCGCCTTTTTCTGGGCGTTGAAGGCGGTGGCATCATCCTTGAAATACTGGATCAGGGTGCCCGGCTCGGTGCCTTCGTAAAGGATCTTGGCCTTGCCTTCGTAGATTTTCTTGCGCCGTGGTGCCATGCCGCGCGTCTCCCATGTGCAAGGTGCCGGTCTCTATGCGGCTATAGGCCAGAAACGGGGTCAGGGGCAATACGGGGCGCGCGCCTTCCCAAGGCAAGGCCGGGCAAATCCGCGATCGGGCCAAAGCGGCGCCGGATGCGGGGCGGCCTTAAGATCGCGAAAACCAATTCTGCGATACAGGCTTGCGATGCGGCGCCTGGCCGGCCATATCCTTCAATATGATCAAGGGACAACCCCAAGCCGGAGGCCGCCATGACCACTTTTGACGACCGCGAGCGCGCGCAAGAGGCGAAATTCGCCTATGACGCCGAACTGAACTTCAAGGCAGAGGCACGGCGCAACCGTCTTCTGGGCGAATGGGCGGCCGCGCTTCTGGGCAAGACGGGCGACGATGCCCGCGCCTATGCGATGACGGTGCTCACCTCGGATTTCGAGGAACCGGGCGATGAGGATGTCTATCGCAAGCTGGCCGCCGATCTGGCGGGCAAGGCCGACGAGGCGACGATCCGCGCCAAGATGGTCGAACTGCGCGCCGTCGCCCGCAACCAGATCGACGACGAAATCTAGGCCCGGCATCCGGGGCGCGCGGGACAGCGCCCGCCCCCGGACCGTGACAGAAAACGCCCCGACCCGCTCGGGGCGTTTTGCCCTGTGCCGCCGCTATGCGCGCGCCGCGGGCCGGGCCGCCGCCGCCACACGCGGATAAAGCCGCCACATGGTCAATCCGCGCAGCGCGTTCAGCCCCATCAGCGCCGCCCAAAGCCCATGATTGCCCATGACCATCGGCAGGACCGAGACCAGCACGGCATAGACGGCCACCGATACCAGCATGGCGTTGCGCATCTCGCGCGTGCGGGTGGCACCGATAAAGATGCCGTCCAGCATCCATGAGGCGATCCCGATCAGCGGCGCGACGATCAGCCATGGCAGATAATGCCGCGCCATCTCGCGCACCTCGGGCGATGTGGTCAAAAGATCGATGATCGCCGGCCCGGCCAGCCAGAAGACACCCCCGAGCAGCGCCGCCCCCGCAACACCCCATTGCGAGGTCAGCCGCGCCGCCCGCGCCAGCCGGTCGGGACGCCGCGCACCGATGGCCTGCCCGACCAGCGATTCCGCGGCAAAGGCGAAACCGTCCAGCCCATAGGCGACGATTTCCAGAAATTGCAGCAGCACCTGATTGGCGGCAAGCGTCACGTCACCCTGTCCGGCGCCCAGAAACATGAAGCTGGTGAACGCGCCCTGCAACAGAACCGAGCGGATCATGATATCGCCATTCACGCGCGCCAGCTGATCGATGCGGTCACGCGCCCAAAGCCCCGCCTGCCCCCAGGCACCGCGCAGCGCATGGCGCGCGAACCACAGGCCAAGCGCCAGCCCCGACCATTCCGCGATCAGCGTGGCCAGCGCGACCCCCTGCACCCCCCAGCCCAGTCCCAGCACGAACCAGATGTCCAGACCCACATTCAGCCCGTTCATCACCAGTTGCAGCACCAGGACCGCGCGCGTCCGCTCGATGGCGATCAGCCAGCCGGTGACGGCGTAAAGCGCGATGGTCGCCGGCGCGCCCCAGATGCGGATCCCCAGATATTGCCGGGCCAGCGTCTCGACCTCGGCCGAGGCGGGGGCCAGCCGAAAGGCGCCACCAAAGACCGGCACCTGCAACAGGATCAGCGCCAGCCCCGCCGCCAGCCCGATCCCCAGCGCCCGCAACAGATGGCCGCCGGCCTCGACCTCGTCGCCCGCGCCATGGGCCTGGGCCACCAGCCCCGAGGTGCCCATGCGCAGAAACCCGAAAATCCAGTAGACCGAGGCCAGGACGATGGCACCGATCCCCACCGCGCCGATGGGCGCGGCCTGCCCCAGCTGGCCGACGACGCCGGTATCGACCGCGCCAAGGATCGGAATCGTCGCATTGGACAGCACGATGGGCAGCGCGATCGCCAGCACGCGGCGGTTGGAGATCTCGCGCCCCGGTCGGTCCGCGCCGGTGGCGAGGCTGGTGCCGGTCATGCGGCCTAGCCGTCCTGCGGCATCAGGAAATGCCCGGTCGCCTGCGCGAAAAGCCGGCTGCGATTATCCTGCCATGCCTCGACCTGGACGCTGGCATAGCGCCGCCCCGAACGCACCACCCGCGCCCGCGCATAGGCATCGCGCGGCAGGCCCGAGCGCAGGTAATCCACGGTAAAGTCGATGGTCTTGGGCAGGCGCGGCAGGCTTTCGGGCACGGCGGCATCGGGGGCGATGCGGCCCTGTTCCATATCCTCCCACAATGCGGTCCAGGCCAGTTCGACAATGGCCGTCACCTCAAGAAACGCGGCCGTCACCCCGCCATGGATGGCCGGCAACAGCGGATTGCCGATCAGCTTGTGATCGAAAGGCAGCACCGCCGTCAGCTCATCCCCGCGGCGGTCGAACTGGATGCCCAGCCAGCGGATATAGGGCACACCCGCGACCAGCGCGGTCAGAGTCTTGTCACGCCGCGACTTGATCGCGGCCAGGGGTTCGTTGCGGTCAGCCATCTCAGCGCTCGATCGTAAAGGCGCCGCTGGCCGAGGCCACGGGGCGGGTCGCGTCGTCATCCATCGCCCAGGCCCGCACAAAGGCGACCGACCGGGTGACGTGATAGCATTCGGCCCGGGCCCGAATCATCTGACCGGGCGTGGCCCCGCGCATATAGTCGATGCGCAGATCGATGGTCGCGGTCGAACGCGGCCCGGTCGGGTGCGCCATCACCGCCGCACCGCTGCATGTATCCATGAGCGCCGAAACCACGCCGCCATGGATCACCCCGCTGCGCGGATCGCCGACCAGATCGGGATGCCACGGCAATGAGATGGCGGCCCCTTCGGGACCGATATCGTCCAGCACCATGCCAAGCGCCTTGGCATGGGGGATCGCTTCGATGAACTGGCGCGCGATGCGCTTGCGCTGTTCGCGCTCGGTCAGTCCGGGGGGCTGATCTGGGTCCTGCCCTGTCATGGGGGATGTCTTTCGCCTTTGTATCCTTGTCCCGCGGATGGTAGCAGCCCGCCCCCGTCAGGCAAGCCCGACCGCTGTGGTTGAGTTTGCACCTTGCGCGCGCTAGGCTTGCTGCGGAAGCGCCTCCGAGCACAGGGATTTTCGATGCCCGACAGCGAACTCATCAGTTTCAAGGATATGTGCGCACGCTTTGACGTGACGCCGCGAACGCTGCGATATTACGAGTATATCGAACTGCTCAGCCCCCATCGCGAAGGCCGGTCACGCTTTTACGGCGCGCGCGAGGTGGCGCGGATGAAGTTGATCCTGCGCGGCCGGCGCTTTGGCTTTTCGCTTGAGGATATCCGGCAATGGCTGCTGATCTATGGCGAAAAGGGCACGCAGGAACAGTCCCGCGTCTGGATCAGGCTGGCCGACCGCCAGCTTGAGGTGCTGGCCCAACAGCGCGACGAGCTGGAAACCTCGATCGCCGATCTGCGCCAGCTGCGCGACGAGATCGCCCAGATCCTGGACCGGCTGCCCGAGGACGCGCAGAAAAAATAATTCGCCCCGATAAGGCACTGTTACCCAAGGGGATTTCACCCCTTGTCGTGCTCTGACGCGACGTCGCGGCTGACGCGAACGTCAACCTTACCTATATTACATGGCAGGAAACCGTGGTTGGAGAAGGGGGATCGGCCATGAGCGCCGAAGTGATGACCATTCGCCAGATGTGCGACGCCTTCGACGTCACCCCGCGCACGCTGCGATTTTACGAAACCCGCGAGCTTTTGTTCCCGCAGCGCCGGGGCCAGCATCGCCTTTACGGCCGATCCGACCGGGCGCGGCTGAAGCTGATCTTGCGCGGCAAGCGCTTTGGCTTTTCGCTGGAACAGATCCGGCAATTGCTGGAACTTTACGACCCCGCCGAACGCAATGTGACCCAGACCGAAGCCACGCTGTCGACCGCGCGCGAACGGCTGGCCGACATGGAGCGCCAATATGCGGAACTGGGGGCGGCCATCGCCGAGTTGCGTGCCCAGATCACCGACGGCGAAGCCCAGCTGAAAAAGCTGAAAACCAACATCTGAGCATCATTATCCGTTGGGAGGAACAATGACCATCTATGCCGCGCCCATCCGTGACATGCAGTTCGTCCTGCATGACGTGTTGAAGATCTCTGCGCAGGATCTTCCGGGCTATGACGAGCTGGACCCCGAATTCACCGGCGCCATTCTGGACGCCGCAGGCAAGCTTGCGACCGAGGTGCTGGCGCCGCTGAACGCCGTCGGCGACCGCGAGGGATGCAGGCTGGAAAACGGTGTCGTGCGGACGCCGACCGGCTTTCACGCGGCCTTCGAGCAGATGCGCGACGGCGGCTGGACGGCGCTGGATTGCGATCCCGAATATGGCGGCCAGGGCATGCCCTATGTGGTCGGCATCGCGGCGGGCGAGATGTTTTCGGCCTCGAACATGGCCTTCACCATGTATCAGGGCCTGACCCATGGCGCCTATTCGGCGATCCATGCCCATGGCTCGGACGCGCAAAAGGCGATGTACCTGCCCAGGATGGTGACCTGTGAATGGACCGGCACCATGAACCTGACCGAGCCGCATTCCGGCACCGATCTGGGCATCCTGCGCACCAAGGCCGAACCCCAGGACGATGGCAGCTATCTGATCACCGGGCAAAAGATCTTCATCTCGGCCGGCGATCACGACATGTCGGAAAACGTCATCCATCTGGTGCTGGCCAAGGCCCCCGGCGGCGGCGAGGGCACCAAGGGGATCTCGCTCTTCATCGTGCCGAAATTTCTGGTCAACGAGGATGGCAGCCTTGGCGCGCGCAACGCCGTCAGCGTCGGCAATCTTGAGGAAAAGATGGGCATTCACGGCAATGCCACCTGCGTGATGAACTATGATGGCGCCAAAGGCTGGCTCTTGGGCGACCTGCACAAGGGCATGCGCGCCATGTTCACCATGATGAACGAGGCCCGGATCGGCGTCGGCCTGCAAGGCTATGCGGTGGCCGAACACGCCTATCAGAACGCCGTCGCCTATGCCCGCGAACGCCTGCAAGGCCGCGCGGTCACCGGTGACGCCAATCCCAAGGGGCCGGCCGATCCGCTGATCGTGCATCCCGATATCCGCCGCAACCTGATGGATCAGAAAAGCTTTCTGGAGGGCGCGCGGGCGCTGGCCTTCTGGGGCGCCAATCTGATCGACCGCACGCATCTGGCCGAGGACAAGGATGCGGACGGGCTGATTTCGCTGATGACCCCGGTGATCAAGGGCTTTCTGACCGACAAGGGCTTTGAATCGGCGGTGCAGGCCCAGCAGGTCTTTGGCGGCCACGGCTATATCGAGGAACAGGGCATGTCGCAATTCGTGCGCGATGCCCGGATTACCATGATCTACGAGGGCGCCAATGGCGTGCAGGCGCTGGACCTCGTGGGCCGCAAACTCGCGGCCGAAGGCGGCAAGCCGATCATGGCCTTTTTCGAGATGGTCAAGGCCGGGATCAGGGAACATGAGGGCGACCAGGTTCTGAAGACCGGCTTCTGCGAACCGCTGAAGGCCGCGTCCAAGGATCTGCAAGCTGCGGCCATGTTCTTTATGGAACAGGGCATGAAGAACCCGAACGCGGCGCTCGCCGGCTCGTATGATTTCATGCATCTCTTTGGGCAGGTCGCGCTGGGTCTGATGTGGCTGCGCATGGCGGCCGCAGCCCGCAAGGCGCTGGCTCAGGGCACCGAGGACGCAGCGTTTTACGAGACCAAGCTGATCACGGGCCGCTACTATATGGCGCGCCAGTTGCCGGCGACGGCGGCCCATCTGGCCCGGATCCGCTCCGGCGCCGAGCCGGTCATGGCGCTGGACGCCGCGCGATTCTGAAACCGGAACCCCGCCGGCACGGCCGGATGCCTCCGGCGGGGATATTTGAATGAAGAAGAAGGGGCGGCCCCGCCTCATACGCGGCCATCGGCATCAGCGGCATGACGCGGGGCTTTCTCCTTCAACGGTCATCGGCTTCCCAGCCTGTGCCGTGGCGTCAAAGTAACTCGTGAAAGGTTGCGCAAGCGTTAACGAACCTCTTTCTTCTTCAGAAAAATATCCCGGGGGGTCCGGGGGCGCGCAGCCCCCGGTTGGCAGGCAGGAGGACGCGATGACAGCACAGCTCTGGTGCTTTGGTGAAAGCGGCAATGCCTATAAGGCGGCGCTGACGATGGAACTGGCCGGCTATGACTGGCGGCCCGTCCATGTCGATTTTTTTCATGGCGAAACCCGCAGCCCCGAATTTCGCGCCCTCAATGAAATGGGCGAGGTGCCGGTCTTTCGCGAAGACGATCTGACGCTGAGCCAGTCGGCGGTGATCCAGATGCATATCGCCGACCGCACAGGGCGCTTTTGGGGGCAGGATCGGAACGAAACCCTGCGCTGGCTGATGTTCGACAATCACAAGCTTTCTGCCCAGGCCGGGCCGGCGCGCTTTCTGATGAATTTCGTGCCGGCCCCGAAACGTCCGCAGGCGGCGATAGATTACCTTATGGGGCGCCTGCGCGCCGCCTATAAGGTGCTCGACGATCATCTGAGCCGCCGCGACTGGGTGGCCGGCACGACCCCCAGCATCGCCGATTTTGCCTGCTGCGGTTATCTTTATTACCCCGAGCCCTTCGGTTTCGACCGCGCCGAGTGGCCCCATATCGACCGTTGGCTGGACGGCATCGCCGCCCTGCCCGGCTGGAAACATCCCTATGATCTGATGCCCGGCAACCCTTCGGACCGGGCAACGAAGGAGGACGCATGACCGAAGCCTATATCTATGACGCCGCCCGCACCCCGCGCGGCAAGGGCCGCCCCGATGGCAGCCTGCACGAGGTCACATCGGTCGCGCTGTCGGCGCGGCTCTTGAACGCCGTCAAGGAACGCAACGGCCTTGAAGGCCACGCGGTCGAGGACGTGATCTGGGGCAATGTCACCCAGGTCAAGGAACAGGGCGGCTGTCTTGCCCGCTCGGCGGTGCTGGAATCGGATCTGGACGAGTCGATCCCCGGCCTTGCCATCAACCGTTTCTGCGCCAGCGGCATGGAGGCCGTGAACCTGGCCGCCAACCAGGTCAAGGGTGGCGCCGGTCAGGCCTATATCGCCGGGGGCGTCGAAATGATGGGCCGCGTGGCCATGGGCAGCGACGGCGCCGCCATCGCCGTCGATCCCAGCCTGACCTTCCAGACCTATTTCGTCCCGCAGGGCATTTCGGCCGACATCATCGCCACCGAATACGGCTTTACCCGCGAACAGGCCGATGCGCTGGCCGTCGAATCCCAGCGCCGCGCCGGCGTCGCATGGGCCGAGAACCGCTTTGCCAAATCCATCGTGCCGGTTCGCGACCAGAACGGGCTGATCATCCTTGATCGCGACGAATACATGCGCCCCGGCACCACGGTCGAGGATCTGGGCAAGCTGAAAGCCAGCTTCAAGGAAATGGGCGAGATGATGCCCGGTTTCGACAAGGTGGCGATGCTGAAATACCCGCATCTGTCCCATATCGAGCATATCCACCATGCCGGGAACTCGTCGGGCATCGTGGACGGCGCCGGCGCCGTGCTGATCGGGAATGCCGAATTCGGCAAGGCTTACGGACTGAAGCCCCGCGCCCGCATCCGCGCCACCGCCAAGATCGGCACCGATCCGACGATCATGCTGACCGGCCCGGTGCCCGTCACCGAAAAGATCCTGAAGGATAGCGGCATGTCGATTTCCGACATCGACCTGTTCGAGGTGAACGAGGCTTTCGCCTCGGTCGTTCTGCGCTTCATGCAGGCGTTTCAGGTCGATCCGGCGCTGGTCAACGTCAATGGCGGCTCGATCGCGCTTGGCCACCCCTTGGGCGCGACCGGCGCCATCATCATCGGCACCCTGCTGGATGAGCTGGAGCGTCAGGACAAGAACGTGGGGCTGGCCACGCTGTGCATCGCATCCGGCATGGGCGCGGCCACCATCATCGAGCGCGTGTGATGCCCAAGATCGATCTGGACACCGCGCCGGTCAAGACCGGCTCGCTCTATCCCGAACCCTATGCCAGTCAGATGGCCGGGCGTTCGGGATTGCGGCTGGGACAGGCCGCCGGCCTGACGCAGTTCGGCGTCAATATCATCACGCTGCAACCCGGTGCGGTTGCCAGCCTGCGCCACTGGCATCTGCGCGAGGATGAATTCGCCATGGTGCTGAGCGGCGATCTGATCCTTGTCGAGGATGGCGGCGAAACGCCCATGCACCCCGGCGATTGCGCGGCATGGCGGGCGGGCGAACCCAACGGGCACCGCTTTGTCAACCGCTCGGCCGCGCCGGCAAGCTTTCTCGTGGTCGGCAGCAAGGCTGACTGCGAAACGGTGACCTATTCCGACGTGGACATGGTGCTGCATACCGACGGCGGCGCGACCCGCATTACCTATCATGACGGCAGCGAGTGGACCGCCCCCCGCGACCTCGCCCCGAAGGGAGAGACGAAATGACCGATTTCACCATGAAAAAGGACGCCGAGGGCGTCGCCATCATCACCTGGGATGTGCCCGGAAAGTCGATGAACGTGCTCAGCCTCGATGGCGCGGCGGCGCTGAACGGGCTGATCGACGACGCGCTGGCCGATGACGCCGTGAAGGGCATCGTCATCACCTCGGGCAAGAAGGATTTCGCCGGCGGGATGGATCTGAACGTCATCGCCGGCATGCGGGCGGGCGGCGCGCAGGGCGTGTTCGACGGCGTGATGGGCCTGCACCAGCTTTTGCGCAAGATCGAGCGCGCGGGCATGGACCCCAAGACCCTGAAAGGCGGCAAGCCCATCGCCACCGCCCTGCCCGGCACCGCATTGGGGATCGGGCTGGAACTGCCCTTGTCCACGCATCGCATCTTTGCCGCCGAGAACCCCAAGGCCAAGATCGGTCTGCCGGAAATCATGGTCGGCATCTTCCCCGGCGCGGGCGGCACCACACGGCTGGTGCGCAAGCTGGGCGCTATGGGCGCGGCCCCCTTCCTGCTGGAGGGCAAGCTTTCCGACCCCGCCAAGGCCAAGGCTGCCGGCCTGATCGACGAGGTCGTGGCCGACCCGGTGGCGGCGGCCCGCGACTGGGTGCTGAAGGCGACCGACGCCGATCTGGTGAAACCCTGGGACGCCAAGGGCTACAAGATGCCCGGCGGCGAGCCCTATCACCCGGCGGGCTTCATGACCTTTGTCGGCGCCAGCGCGATGGTGCATGGCAAGACCATGGGCGTCTATCCGGCGGCGAAAGCCCTGCTGAGCGCGGTCTATGAGGGCGCGCTGGTGCCCTTTGACACCGCGCTGAAAATCGAGGCGCGCTGGTTTACCAATGTGCTGCTGAACCCCAGCTCGACCGCGATGATCCGCAGCCTCTTCATCAACAAGGAGGCGCTGGAAAAAGGCGCGAACCGCCCCGACGCCCCGGATCAGAGCGTGAAGAAACTCGGCATCATCGGCGCCGGCATGATGGGCGCCGGCATCGCCTATGTCAGCGCGATGGCCGGGATCGAGGTGGTGCTGATCGACAACAGCCAGGAGGCCGCCGAACGCGGCAAGTCCTATTCGACCGGCCTGCTGGACAAGGCGATCAGCCGCGGCAAATCGACCGAAGATAAAAAGACCGAGCTGCTTTCCCGCATCACGCCGACCACCGATTACGCGGCGCTTGCAGGCTGCGACCTGATCGTCGAGGCGGTGTTCGAGGACCCCGCCGTCAAGGCCGAGGTCACGAAAAAGGTCGAAGCCGTCATCGCGAAAGACGCGATCTTTGCCACCAACACCTCGACCCTGCCGATCAGCGAACTGGCCAAGGCCAGCGCGCGCCCCGATCAGTTCATCGGCATCCACTTCTTCAGCCCGGTGGACAAGATGGCGCTGGTCGAGATCATCAAGGGCCGCGAGACCGGGCCCCTAGCCGTCGCCAAGGCGCTGGATTTCGTCCGCCAGATCCGCAAAACCCCGATCGTGGTCAATGATGCGCGCTTCTTCTATGCCAACCGCTGCATCATCCCCTATATCAACGAAGGCATCCGTCTGGTCAGCGAAGGCGTGAACCCGACGCTGATCGAAAACGCCGCCAAGTTGATGGGGATGCCCTTGGGGCCGCTGCAACTGGTCGATGAAACTTCGATCGATCTGGGCGTCAAGATCGCCAAGGCGACCAAGGCGGCGATGGGTAATGCCTATCCCGATGGCGCGGTCGATGAGGTGCTGTTCAGGATGTATGATCAGGGCCGTCTGGGGCGCAAATCGAATGCCGGCTTCTATGACTATGACGACAAGGGCAAGCGCGGCGATCTTTGGGCCGGCCTTGCGACCGAATGGCCGCAATCCGAGGCACAGCCCGAACTGACCGAGGTCCAGCACCGGCTGATGTTCGTCCAGTCGCTGGAGGCCGTGCGCGCGCTGGAAGAGGGCGTGCTCGAGGACATCCGCGAAGGCGATGTCGGCGCCATCCTCGGCTGGGGCTTCGCGCCCTGGTCGGGTGGCCCGTTCAGCTGGCTCGACATGCTGGGCGCCCCGCGCACGGTCGAGATCGCCGACGATCTGACGGCAAAATTCGGCCCGCGCTTCACCACGCCGCAGCTTTTGCGCGACATGGCCGCGAAAGGCGACAGCTTCTATGGTCGCTTCGGCGCCGGCAAGAAAGCCGCCTGAAACCGGCATGGCAAGAACCGGCATGGCATGAAAAGGGGCAGAGGCGCGAACCTCTGCCCTTCTTCTTCACTCAAATATCCAAAAAACCGCGCAACCCGCGCGATCAGATCAGCCCCTCGGCACGGAACAGGGCGCGCACATCCTGTTCGGGCCGGGCGCCGACATGGCCGATCACCTCGGCCGCCGCGATACAGCCCATCCGCCCCGCAGCCGCCAGCGGCGCACCAATGGCCAGCCCATAGATCAACCCGGCGGCGAACTGATCGCCCGCCCCGGTCGCATCGACCGGCACCACGCGATGGACCGGCGCGGCCACGCGTTCGTCCCCATGGATCAGGATCGCATCCTCGCCCGAGCGCGTACAGATCACCGTCCCGCAATCGGCACGCGCCAGCCGCAGCGCTTCCTCCAGATCCTCGACCTGATAAAGCGATTGCCATTCATGGACATTGCCGATGACGTAATCCATCGGCCCGGCGACCAGACGCCGGAAATCGGCGCGGTGGCGGTCAACGCAGAACGGGTCTGACAGCGCGATCCCCGCCTGCCCGCCCGCCTTGTGACAGGCATCCGCCGCCTTCAGGAATGCGGCCTTGCCGGCATCCTTGTCGAAAAGATACCCCTCAAGGAACAACCAGTCGGCGCCGCTGAAGGTGGCGGGATTGACGTCGCCCGCATCCAGCTCGGCCGAGATGCCCAGATAGGTATTCATCGACCGCTCGCCGTCCGGCGTGACGAAGATGATCGAGCGCGAGGTCGGCAGCACCTCGCCCGCCACCGGCGGATTGACGAAAACCGTGCCCTGCGCCTCGGTCTGCTCGGCATAGGACAGGCCCAGCGGATCGCCGGCCACACGGCCGATAAAGGCGGTCTTCAGCCCCAGCGCGCCGATGCCTGCAAGGGTATTCGCGACCGATCCCCCCGGCACCAGCCGCGCCTTCTGCGCATCCGCATCCGCCGATTGCGCCGCCATCAGGAATTCCGAGCGTTCACGGTCGATCAGCTGCATGATGCCCTTTTCGATGCCCAGCCGGTTCAGGCTGGCATCGGACGCGGGCGCGATCACATCCATGACCGCATTGCCGATGCCGATCACATAGGGGGTGGTCATTCGGTCTTCTCCTCATAGGGGCAGAGGTCTTCGATGGGACAGATCCGGCAGCGCGGCCGCCTGGCCTGACAGACATAGCGGCCGTGCAGGATCAGCCAGTGATGGGCGTTTTGCTGAAATTCGACGGGGACGTTGTCCTCGATCGCGCGTTCGACGGCATCAACATCGCGGCCGGGCGCGATGCGGGTGCGGTTGCCGACGCGAAAGATATGGGTGTCGACAGCCTGCGCGGGAAAGTGAAAGACGCAGCTTAAAACCACATTCGCGGTCTTGCGCCCCACCCCGGGCAGCGTCATCAGCGCGGCGCGCGACTGCGGCACCTCGCCGCCATATTCCTCGACCAGAATGCGCGACAGGGCGATCACGTTCTTGGCCTTTTGCCGGAACAGGCCGATGGTCCTGATTTCCTCGGTCAGCGCCTCGACGCCCAGATCCAGCATCTCTTGCGGCGTCCGCACGCGGGAAAACAGGTTTTTGGTGGCCTTGTTCACCCCCGCATCGGTCGCCTGCGCCGACAGCGCCACCGCCACCAGCAGCGTGAAGGCGTTGACATATTCCAGCTCGGTCACCGGCTGGGGGTTCGCCTCGCGCAGGCGCGAAAAGATTTGCACCTGCATGCCATAGGGCAAGGCCGGGCCGACACGCCGGACGCTTTTGGGCGCGCTTTGGGGGACGCTCTGGCTGGTGATTTGACGGACCATGCCGGTCTGATGCCCCGACTGTCCGTCAGGCGCAAGCCCCGAGCGCGGCCAGACGCCCCAAGGCTCCGCGCAAAGCCAAGGCTGGATTTGCGCCGATCTTACGCTAGGCTTGGCCCAAAGGCATCCGCCAACCCGCAGATGAGGCAAGCATGACCCGAACCCTGTTCACCATGGCCCAACCCGACAGCGGCCCGCGCATCGTCATCACCACGCAACCGGCACAAGATGGCTACGTGGTGTTGTGCCATGGCCGCTTTGCCACCCCCTTCGGCACCGTGATCGCAATGGGCGCGGGCGGCGTCTTGTGGGGGCTGGGCTTTGCCGGTGAGATGTCCGAACCCGAAGTCCATCAGGACCTGGCCGCCCGTTGGCCCCGCGCCCGCCTGATCGAGGCCCCCGAGGCCCTTGCCCCGGCCGTGACCGCGCTGCTGACCGGTCAGGGGGAAATCACCGTCCGGCTTAGCGGAACCGAATTCCAGCTGCTGGTCTGGCGCGCGCTGACCAAGGTCCCGCCGGGCGCGGTGATCAGCTATGCCAAGCTGGCCGAAATCATCGGCCGGCCCCGGGCGCTGCGCGCGGTCGGCACGGCCGTCGGGCAGAACCCGGTGTCATGGGCGGTGCCCTGCCACCGCATCACCCGCATCGATGGCAGCATCGGCGGTTATCACTGGGGGGCGGCGATCAAGCGCGCGCTTCTGATGCGCGAGGGCGCCAGCATCGCGCCGCGCGCCCTCGCTGCAATGTGACGCAGGACGCCCGGATTTCAGGCGGTTGCTGTGGCCTTGGGCGGGAACCCATGGCATTGTCGCGGTGTTTGGGCTCCAGCGGTCGGTGTCGCCACGACGCCCGGCCAGATCGTTTTGGACAGGCGATGATGGATCGCCCCGTGTGAAAAAGGGAAAAGAAAGAATGAAGACCCGTATTCCGCTGCTTCTGGCCTCGGTCGGCATGATCGCCGTCAGCGCCTGTGCACCGACCGACCCCTATGGCAACCCGACCGGAACCGGAACCGGCCTGAACAAGACGCAGACCGGCGCGCTGGCCGGCGCGGCCATCGGCGGCATCCTGGGTGCGACGCGCGACAGCGACAAGAACGATCAGGGCCGGGATGCGGCACGCGGCGCGCTGATCGGTGCGGCTTTGGGCGGCGGCATCGGCGCCATCCTGGACCGGCAACAGAAATCGCTTCAGCAATCGCTGAACAACCCCAATATCCAGGTCGTGAACCATGGCAGCTATCTGTCGGTCACGATGCCGGAATCGACGCTGTTCGCGGTCGACAGCACCGCCGTCGGCGCGCAGGGGCAGAACGATCTCTACACCATCGCGCGCAACCTCCAGCAATATCCCGACAGCACGATCCAGGTCGTCGGCCATACCGACAGCACCGGCTCGGCCGCCTATAACCAGGACCTGTCCGAGCGCCGCGCGCGTTCGGTCGCCGGCATCCTGACCGCAGGCGGCGTGGCGCAGAACCGCATCACCACCGCCGGCCGCGGCGCCAGCCAGCCGGTCGCCAGCAATGACACGGTCGCGGGCCGCGCCCAGAACCGCCGCGTGCAGATCCTGATCACGCCGAACCGCTAAGGGCGTCGCAATCAGCGCAGAAATGACCGGGCCGGCAGCCAGACTGCCGGCCCGTTTTCATTGCGCCCAACGGGTTCTGCCCGGGCGGAATACCGGACGGGCAAAGACGTTGACAAACCCATCCCCCCATCTGTAACGATCATTCCAATATTGGAACAATCGTTACAGGATTCGTTATGCGCAAATTCATCGCAAGACCCCTGCCGAAACCCTCGGCGCGCCTTGTGCTTTTGGCCGGATTGGGCGGGGTGATCGCCATTGCCGGCCTGCGGCTGATGACCGAAGGGGCGGGAATGCCGCTGTTGATGGCGCCCTTTGGCGCCAGCTGCGTGCTGTTGTTTGCCGTGCCCAACAGTCCGCTGTCGCAGCCGGCCAATGTCATCGGCGGGCATGCGGTGGCGACGCTGGCCGGGCTGGTCCTGCGACAGGCGCTGCCGGATCAATGGTGGGCGCTGGCGCTGGCGGTCGGGCTGGCGATTGCGCTGATGGTGCTGTTGCGGGTGACGCATCCGCCGGCCGGGGCCGACCCGCTGGTGGTCTTTGCCGCCGATCCGGGTTTCCTGTTTCTCATATTTCCGGTTATATCCGGGGCGGTGCTGCTGGTGGCGCTGGCCGCGCTGTTTCACCGGCTGAGCGGCACCGCCTATCCGCAATGACCGGGGACCGCCATGGCGCGCATGATAGCCGAGAAAAGCGACATCACGCCGATGCTGGCCGAGCTGTTTCGCCGCCACGGCTATGAGGGCGCGAGCATCGGGATCATCGTCTCGGCCACCGGGCTGGGACGAAGCAGCCTTTACCACCTCTTTCCCGGCGGCAAGCAAGAGATGGCCACCGCCGTTCTGGACCATATCGCCCGCTGGTTCGACGAGAATGTTTTTGCGCCGCTGCGCGGGATGGCGCCCGATGCCGCCCTTGACCACATGTTCAGCGCCGTGTCGGATTATTTCCGCGGCGGTCAACGCATCTGCCTGGTCGGGGCCTTTGCACTGGATGCGACGCGCGACAGCTTTGCGCAAGAGATCCAGACCTATTTCAACGATTGGCTGACGGCGCTGGAACAATGCCTGCGCCGCGCCGGCCATGGTGATGCCCAGGCCCGCACCGAGGCGCAGCGCATCCTCGCCGGCATTCAGGGCGGCATCGTTCTGGCTCGCGCGACCGGAGAAGAACAGCGTTTTCACGCCGTGATCGCCGATCTGCGCGCGGCTCAGTCGCAGATCGCAAAGTGAAGGCCCCCGGCGAGCAAGCTCACCGGGGGCCAATCTTGCAGAACCGAATTGCGCTTTCGCGTTCCGGTCCGGTCGATCAGTTCAGGCGCGTGGCCACATCGGCAATCGCCTTGTCGATGCCGGCGCTGCGGTCGGCGGCGCTGGCCTGTTTGCCCAGAATTTCGGTCGCGGCGGCGACGGCGGTCTGGATGGCGCGGTCGCGCACGGCACGCACGGCATCGGCCTCGGCGCTGGCGATCTGATCCTCGGCAGCCTTCAGGCGGCGCTCGATGGACTGGGCCAGAGCTTTTTTGGCCTTGTCGGCCTCAACCGTGGCTTCGCGCTTGGCGTTGGCAACGATGGCATCGGCCTGGCCTTTGACCTCGCGCTGACGGCGCTCATAGCTCGCATAGATCTCCTGCGCTTCTTCGCGCAGGCGGCGGGCCTCGGCCAGATCGTTGCGGATGCCCTCGGCGCGCTTGTCCAACAGACCGCCGATGATGCCCGGCACCTTGTAATAGACCAGGATCGCCACAAAGAGCAGGAAGGCCATCGTGACGATAAAGTCGGTATTGCGCAGCGAGAAGAACGGACCCGAAGCCGCAAGGGCCGGGCTCGCCATCAGGGCGAAAAGAACGCTCAGACGTTTCATTGCATCGCCCCTTTCAGTCGCTGATCGACCGCATCATTGACCAGACCCTGATCGGCGGAACCGCCGAAGGACTCGACCAGCGTCGCGGTCACGTCACGCGCCACGGCGCGCGCATCCTCGACAGCCGAGGCGCGGATCTCGCCGATGCGCTTTTCGGATCCGCCCGCACGCGCGGCGATTTCCGCATCCGCATGGGCGATGGCGGCATCAAGCTCTTTCTGGATCTCGGCCTTGTTGGCGGCGACGATCTTCTGGGCTTCGCTGCGGGCGTCGGCCAGTGCCTTGTCATAGGCGGCCTCGGCCTCTTTGGCCTTGTGCTTGAATTCCTCGGCAGCCATCAGATCGCCGGTGATGGCGCCCTGACGATCCGAGATGACCCCGCCGATGCGCGGCAAAGCGATGCGCGACAGGACCCAATAAATCACGGCCAGAACCACCAGCAGCCAGAAAATCTGGTTGCCGAAGGTGGAAAAGTCCAGCTGCGGCATACCCGGCGCGCTGGCAGCGTGATCGGCTGCACCCGCCGCGGCATGGGCCGCTTCGGCGCCATGACCAGCCGCTTCGACGGCTTGCGTTTCGGTTTGATGGACCGCATCGGCTGCGGTCTGTTGCAACAGGCTGATCATATCCTACCCCATGCCGGTCGTTTCACAATCGGGTGGGCGCATCACGCCCCCACCCAACCGCAAGGATGGCAATAAGGATCAGACTGCGAACAGCAGCAGCAGCGCGACCAGGAACGAGAAGATCCCCAGAGCTTCCGCGAAGGCCATGCCGATGAACAGCGTGGCGGTCTGCGAAGCGGCCGCCGACGGGTTGCGCAGCGCGCCCGCCAGATAGTTGCCGGCGACGTTGCCCACACCCATGGCGGCGCCCGCCATACCGATGCAAGCCAGACCAGCGCCCAGATACTGTCCCAGTTGACCCAGATTTTCCATATTCATGCTCCTTGAGGCTTTTGGAAAGGGTTTTCGATTGTCCTGATCCGCGATCCCGGCGCCTTAGTGCGACGGGTGCAGAGCGTCCTTGAGATAGACGCAGGTCAGGATGGTGAACACATAGGCCTGGATCAGTGCGACAAGCACCTCAAGCCCGTAGATGGCGACGATGGCCAGCACCGAAACCGGCGCGATCGCGGCCACGGCGGCAAAGGCCGCGAAAACCTTGATCACGGCGTGACCGGCCATGACGTTGCCGGCAAGTCGGATCGAGTGGCTGACCGGACGCACGAAATACGAGATCAGTTCGATCACGGCCAGAACCGGGCGCAGCGCCAGCGGCGCCGAGCTGACCCAGAACAGGCCCAGGAAATGGGTGCCGTTCTTGACGAAGCCCAGCACCGTCACGCCGACAAAGACCAGAAGCGCCAGCACCGCCGTCACCGCGATATGCGAGGTGGGCGAAAAGCTTTTCGGCAGCAGGGCCAGGAAGTTGGCGAACAGGATGAAGCAGAACAGCGTCATCACATAGGGGAAGTATTTCAGCCCCTCTTTGCCGGTGATGTCCTCGACCATCTTGCGGACCATGCCGTAAAGCAGCTCGGCGATGGATTGCAGGCGGTTCGGCACGATGGCGCGGCCACGGGTGCCGAACACCAGAAGCCCGATCACCGCCAGCGCGGCGAGCGCCATCCACAGCGTCGCATTGGTCGGGGTGTACCAGCTGATTTCACCATGGCCGAACAGCGGCTTGATGATGAACTGATCCATCGGGTGGAACACCAGACCATCAACTTCTTCTTCCGTCCCTGCCATCGTCATTCACCCTTGTCGTCGCCGGAATGCCCCGGTTTCTTGCCTATTTCATTCGCCGTCCGCATCATGGTCTTGATGCCGGCCACCAGGCCCAGCAGCACAAAAACCACCATGAAGACCGGACGCCAGCCGGTCAGATAGTCCAGCCCGAACCCGATCAGAAAGCCGATGCCCAATCCGGCCACCAGTTCCGTCACCATGCGCCAGGCCATATTGGCCTGACTGAAATGCTCTTCACCCCGCGAGACCTGCGGCTTGGCCGATTTTTCACCCAGCCGGGCCTCAAGCGCACGAAGGCGTTCGATGTCCCGGGCGCGCTCGGCCTCATGATCCGGCTCTTCGGCCAAGGCTCACACCCCCGTTACTTCGGTTGGCGCGGTGATAGGGGTTGGAACCGCATGAGTCAAGCAATGCAGCGCGTCACGCAAGACATTGAAATCATTCGTATTGACTGCGATCCGAGCGGGGCGGAAACGGGCACTTGCGATGCGCTTGGCATCCGTTTCATATTCAACCCGCCAGTTAAGCAAATCCGATGACCACTGAAACCGCCCGCCTCGACGCCATCTTTTCCGCGCTCGCCGATCCCACGCGGCGCGCCATCCTTGCCATGCTGCTTGAGGATGACATGGCCGTCACCGATGTCGCGGCCCCGTTTCCGGTCAGCCTTGCGGCGATTTCAAAGCACCTTGCCGTTCTGGCCGGGGCCGGGCTGATCCGGCAAGAGCGGCGCGGACGCATCATCTGGTGCAAGCTCGATCCTGACGGGCTGCGGCGCGCCTCGGTCTGGATGCAGGGGTTCGGACAGTTCGATCCCGTCGATCTGGACGATTTCGAACGTTTTCTGGCCGAAGAGCTGGGGCACCCGACACCGGCCCCGGAATAGGCACCGCATCGCCGGAACGCGTTTCCGCATCAATCCCGGTTATTCAATCCAAAGTTGTGATTTTAATTTTCCACAACCTCAGGATTGATTCGCGCATGCATTGAAATGTATACAGATAAAAACAATCTAAAATTGCATAGGGCGGGAAATGGAATACCAGATCATTACCGCGACCTTCGAAACCGAGGTCTATAACGAACCCTGGGCATCGGGGGCGAACAAATACGTCCCCTTTCCCAATAGCAATGACATCAGTTTTGCGGATGCCAGCATCGACAATGTCACGATCAGCGATGATGACGGCACGCTGGGATATCTGTCGCGTGGCGGCTCGGGCAGCTTTTACGACGACAGCGGGGCCGAAACCAGTCAGGCACTGACCCAGGACACCGTCTTTGGCTTCGGCGACGATGCGCAGACCCTGCCCGCCGGCACCCGGATTTCCTATCAGGATTCTATTCTGATCGGCGATGGCCAGGGAAATCAGTTCTATGTTTTTTTCCCCGCCTATACCCAGCCCGGTGCGACGGGATACCCCGCCGAGGCGGGCGGTCGGCACACGGTCATGATCGTGCCCAAGGTCCAACAGGGCGCGGATGGCGCCAGCATCTGGCCGGCGTTCGATGCGACGGCCAGCTATCGTTATCTCAAGACATTGGGGATTTCGGCGGGCCAGACCTCGGTGAGTTATGCGCCGGATCAAGCCACCTGCTTCACGCCCGGCACCCTGATCGAGACCCGGACCGGCCCTCGCGCGGTCGAGACTCTGGTCCCCGGCGATCTGATCGCGACGCGCGATCACGGGTTTCAGGTGCTGCGCTGGATCGGCGGCGTCGAGATCCCCGCGGCAAGGCTGGATCTGCAACCGAACCTGCGCCCGATCCGCATTTCCGCCGGCGCGCTTGGAACCGGCTTGCCGGCGCGCGATCTGGTGGTTTCGCCACAGCATCGCGTGCTGGTTCGTTCGGCCATCGCGCAACGCATGTTCGGCGCCGATGAGGTGCTGGTCGCGGCCAAGCATCTTTGCACGATCCCGGGCATCGATGTGCTGCGCCCCGAAATGGGCGTCACCTATCTGCACCTGCTCTTTGACCGCCATGAGCTGGTCATGTCCAATGGCGGATGGACCGAGTCACTTTACATCGGCCCGCAGGCCATGCAGGCCATGACCCCCGCCGCGCGGCGCGAAATCACCGCATTGTTTCCGCAACTGGTCGCGGGCATCGGTCCGCAAAGCGTGCGGCCGCTGACCAATGCCCGTCAGGCCCGCAAGCTGGCCGAGCGGCATCTCAAGAACAATCGCGCGCTGGTCACGGCCGGAACATGAAAAAGGCCGGGCACGCGGCCCGGCCATGGTTCATGTCAATTCATCTTACTTGACGGTGATGCGCCCATCGGTCTTGGCAACAAAATCCGGTCCCTGTTTGGACAGATAATCGGCCAGCACATCGGCCAGATCGGGCCCGAAATCATAAGCGTTCATACCCTTTTCGGCCATGACCTTATAGCCGTCGCCCCCGGCGCGCATATAGTTCTGCGATACCACGCCATAGACCGCATTGTTGTCGATCGGCACCCAGCTGGCGCCGCTGCGCACCTCGACATCGCTGATCCGGCTGCCGGCCGGCGCGGCGGGATCGACCGTATATTTCAGCCCCGCGACCTGCGCGAAACGACCGGCCTGATCCTCGATCTGGCTGGCGCCGTTTTCCAGCGCGGCGACGACATCGCTGCCTTTCAGCTGAAAGGTCGACAGCGTGTTCTGGAACGGCAGCACCGTCAGCACATCGCCCATGGTGACCGGCCCCGCCTGAATCGAGGCGCGCAGCCCGCCACCATTCTGGATGGCGATGGTGATGCCCTGATCCTTGACACGGTCCAGCATCGCCTCGGCCAGAAGCGTCCCCATCTCGCATTCGCGCGCCCGGCACGAGGCACGATCACCGTCGATCGGGGCCTTGATTTCGGCCACCTTACGCTTTTTCAGCTCTTCGATCGGGGCGCCCATCTCCCTGACCCGCGCGGCCAGCTTGGCGTCCGGCGCGACCGAGCTGTCCAACAGGATCGGCGCGCCCTCGGCCTTGATCAGCTTGCCGGAATCGTTCCAGGTCAGCGTCAGATGGCCCAGATACTTGCCATAGGCCTGTGCGGTGACCACCGGAACCTCGACGCCGTTCTCGGCCTTGACCATGGTGGGATAAGGACCCTCGGCCCCCTCCATATCACCCAAAAGGGTATGGCTGTGCCCGCCGATCACCGCATCGATACCGGGCACCCCGGCGGCGATTTCCTGATCGCGCTTATACCCTTCATGGGTCAGCGCGATGATCTTGTTCACGCCCGCATCGCTCAACTCCTGCGCATCCGCTCGCAGACTGTCCAGATCGTCCTTGAAAATGACCTTGTCCCCCGGCGAGGCGGTTTCGGGCGTATCCATCGCCAGCGCCGAGACAATGCCGATCTTTTCGCCGCCGACATCAAGCGTCAGCATATCGCCCACCTTGCCCTTGAGCTCGGGCGATTGCGACAGGTCCAGATTGCCCGAAATGACCGGGAATTTCACCCCTTCGGCCAACAGTTGCAGCCCGGCGGGGCCATCGTCGAATTCGTGATTGCCCACCGCCATGGCGTCAAAGCCGATCGCGTTCATGAACTCGACCGTGTCCTTGCCCTTGTAGGTGGTATAGAACAGGCTGCCCTGATACTGGTCGCCCGCATCCAGAACCAGCACGTTCTGCCCCTCGGCCTTCAGCTGATTGCGCAGCTCGTTGATCTTGGTCGCCAGCCGCGCCACGCCGCCAAAGCACTCGCCCTTTTCATCCGCTTCGGCATCGCAGGTGCTGTCATATTTGCCGATCGGCTCAACCCTGCTGTGGAAATCGTTGATGTGCAGGATATGCAGGGTGTAATCGGCCTGGGCGGCGCCCGACGACAAAGCAACGGCAGCCGCAGAAACCATGAGCCAGCGTGTCATCTTGTTTCCTCTCGTCACGGATAATCTGGACAAAAGGCAGATTGGGCCAAGCCCGGACGCCCGTCAATCGACGAAGCCGTGTGCCGGCGAACTGCGCTTGACGCAGCGCGTGGCGCGGCGCATGAACCCAGCATGCTGATCTACAAGATATTCCGCACGGCCGAATTTCAGGCCTTTTCCCAGTCGGGCCGCAGCGCCGGCGCGCCCGTCGATCTGGCCGATGGCTATATCCATCTGTCCACCGGCGCGCAGCTGCCCGAAACGCTGGCGCGCCATTTCGCCGCCGAAACCGGGCTGCATCTGCTGGCGCTGGAAAGCGACGGATTGGGCGGATTGCGCTGGGAACCCTCGCGCGGGGGACAGCTTTTCCCGCATCTTTACCGCGAGTTGCTGGCAACGGATGTGATCTGGACACGGCAACTCCCCCTGGGTCCGAACGGCCACCTGACCGGAGATCTGGCATGAAACTGATCGAACGTCTGGGCCTTGCCGCGCTTCACCGCCTCGATCCCGAACAGGCGCATGACCTCTCAATCGCGGCGCTGGAACGGGGGCTTGTGCCGCTGCCCGGTGCGGCGGTCACGTCGGACCGGCTGCGCCTGACGCTGGCTGGGCTGGACCTGCCCAACCCGGTCGGATTGGCCGCCGGCTATGACAAGAACGCGCGCGTTCTGCCGGCACTGATGCGCGCGGGGTTCGGCTTTGTCGAAGTCGGCGCCGCGACCCCGCGCCCGCAACCCGGCAATCCCCGGCCGCGCCTGTTCCGCCTGACCGAAGACCGCGCCATCATCAACCGCTTCGGCTTCAACAATGACGGCGCCGAGGTGATCGCGCGGCGCATGAGCACCCGCCCCGCCCCCTATCCAAAGGGCATTCCGGTCGGACTGAACATCGGCGCGAACAAGGACAGCCACGACCGCAGTGCGGATTTCGCGCAGGTCGTGCGCAGGGCGGGGGCGGCGGCAGATTTCCTGACCGTCAACGTCTCGTCCCCGAATACCGAAAAACTGCGCGACCTTCAGGGGCCGCAGGCGCTGGCCGCTTTGTTGCAAGGGGTGATCACCGCCCGCGACGAACTGACAAGCCGCCCGCCCGTCTTCATCAAGATCGCGCCCGATCTGGACGATGCAGCTTTGGCCGATATCGCGGCGGTCGCCATGGCCGCCCCCGTCGACGCCATCATCGCCACCAACACGACCTTGTCGCGCGATGGCATTGCCTCATCCCATGCCGGCGAGGCGGGCGGCCTGTCGGGCGCGCCCCTTTTCGACCGCGCGACCCGCGTCCTTGCACGGCTTTACCGTGAAACCGGCGGCCGCATCCCGTTGATCGGCGTCGGTGGCATCGGTTCGGCCGAACAGGCCTGGCAAAAGCTGCGCGCAGGCGCATCGGCGGTACAGATCTATTCGGCGCTGATCTATCAGGGATTTTCGCTGGCCCCGCGCATCGCACAGGACATCGACGCCCGTCTTGAGCGCGAGGGAATTACCCTGACCGAACTGACCGGAAGCGGCAACAGAGACTGGCTCTAGGCTCCGTCAAGCCGGGGCGACCACCCTAGAAAAGGTCGTCATGCCCCAGCAACTGGTTCATCGAACCCGACGGATCCGAACAGCCGGCATCGCCCACGATCCGCGCCGGCACGCCGGCCACGGTCTTGCAGGGCGGCACATCGTTCAGCACCACCGAACCCGCGGCGATGCGCGAATGATGGCCGACCGTGATATTGCCCAGCACCTTGGCACCCGCGCCGATCATCACACCATTGCCGATCTTGGGATGACGGTCGCCATCCTCCTTGCCGGTCCCGCCCAGCGTTACCGAATGCAGCATCGACACGTCATTGCCGACCACGGCGGTTTCGCCGATCACAATGGAATGGGCATGATCGATCATCACGCCGGTGCCCATGCGCGCAGCCGGATGGATATCGACGCCGAACACCTCGGAACAGCGCATCTGCACGAAATACGCCAGATCATAGCGGCCCTGTTGCCAAAGCCAGTGCCCGATCCGGTAAGCCTGCAATGCCTGATAACCCTTGAAGAACAGGATGGGCTGCATCAGGCGATGCGTCGCCGGATCGCGGTCATACACCGCCAAAAGGTCCTCTCTGGCAGCCTCGGCCAACTCGGGGGAACGCGCGAATGCGTCATCCGCGATCTCACGCAGGATCTGTTCGCTCATCTCGCGCGAAGACAGTTTCAGCGAAAAGCGATAGGCCAGCGCGGCCTCAAAAGTCGCGTGATGCAACAACCCGGCATGGATCAGCGCACCCAAAAGCGGCTCGTCGCGCACAGCAACGCGGGCCTCGCACTGAATGCGGCCCCACAGGGCCTCGCGGGTGGCATTTCGTCCGTCGAAAAGCGGCTCGACCTTGTCATTTTGCATATTCATGATGGCGCGCCCGTCTGTTTCATGATTCCTGTCTAGCCGAAACGGACGGGCGCGAAAAGGCCGCTGTGCCCGGTGCGTCAGTTGGGCACGCGCAGCTCCCACCAGTGAATGACCACACGGACCCGGCCGCCGGCGAACTGTCCGCCGGTCGCGGTCAAGACCACAGGCGCCGGATTCCAATAGGTCATGGGCGCCGAAAGGATGCCGCGCGCCCATGATCCCTGCCCCTTGCCCAGCCCCTGGCCGAAACGGTTCTCGGCCCCCGCCGTGCCCATCGTCCATGAGGTCGCCGTGCCGGTGATGGCGGTCAGCACGCGCGCGGTCGCCCCGATCACCATGGCGCTGGCCGGGATCACCATCGTTGTCTGGAAACTGGCCCCCGCGCCCAGCGTCAGATCCTCGGACGATTGCCGCGCGATCATGCCCGATCCATGCGTGCCGATGGTCAGCGCGCCCGTGATCCAGGATGTGCCATCATGGATCGCCGTCACCCCCTGATCGGCAATCATCGCACGCCGGCCATAGCCGGGATCGACAAAGATCCAGCCTCCGTTCGCGGCAATGGCGATCTTGCCCCCCTGCCCCTCCCATGCGTTCACGGCTCCGGCGGGCACGCCCCAGCACAGCCCATCCACCACCGTGTCGGGCGGGGTCGTGCGGCCAAGGCTTTGCAGGACAAGGTCGATCTGCCCGTCCAGCCGCATCAGCGCATCATTGACGGTGACATGCTTTTGCGCCTGCGCCGGCATCAACAGCGGCAGCGCGCATTTGGCGGTGGTGTTAGACATTGATCATCCTCCTTGCATAGGGTCCCGATCCGAAACTGTCGGAAAGCTGGGCAACCTCGATGGCAAAACCGCCCCCCGCCATGGCAGAGGACCAGACTTCCTGCGGCACGGTCCATGTCGGGACCCCGACCTGCGCCTGCGCCAGCACGTTACCGTTCTGGACAAGCCGCACGCTGTAAAGCTCCTGCGCCTCGCCAAGGGGCACATCCGGACCGTCCCAGCCATCGCCCTGAACCCGCGTGCGGCGAATCCAGCTGACCACGCGACCGCGCAGCTCAAGATGACAGGGCGAAAGCGGCCGCAACCCGGCGCCCCGGAAGGCGGCCGCGATATGGCGATAGCTCGCGTCATCGGGGCTGCGCGAGGCCGGTCCGATCCGCCAGTGCCGCAACTGGTTGCGCGCCGTGGGCGCCAGATCCACCTGCTCGGCGGCACCGTCCAGCAACACCACGATGCTGCCCACAGGCCAGACATCGGGCATCAGGGCATCGGTGCCCGCCTGCCCGCGCAACCGGGTCGAGATTTCCCAGACCCCCGCGCTGATCAGACGCGCATCCGCGAACTGCAAAAGCTCCCATCCCTCGGCGGAACCGTCGCCAATGGCCAACAGGTTCGCCCCCGACATCAGGGCTTCGGGCGTCGCGCTTTCCAGCGTGCCGCCCTTGACCCGGATGCGCAGCCCCGGCCCCCGGTCCCAGACCCCCGGCCGCGCCGCCGAAAGTGGCGCCAGCGTATGGCCCATGACCGAAGGTTGCGGAATCGTCGCGTTCAGCGAATATCCCCCCGCCTGCTCGGCCGAGACCCAGACCGCAGTCGCCCCCGGCCAAGGCGTCGCCGTAACCGCCAGATGCGGCGCATGCGGCGCCTCGTCCCCCCGCAACAGCGGCAGGTCCAGAAACATCGGCCAGACCGGGATCGGCGGACGAAACGCGCGCAGGCTCACCTCGCCCTCGACCGCCCGGGCCGGACGATAAACGCCCGGCTCGACACGCACCGCATCGACAGTGACCGCACCGGCGCGTTCGATCCGGTCGATGCGCCAACGCCGCGCCTCGGCCCGATCTTCGGACACACGCACGACATCGCCCGGACCCAGATGCGACATCGACGGCGGCAGCGCAAAGCGCACCGAATCCCGTGCAACGGCCGCCTCGGACAGCCAGCGTTCCGCCATCGCCTGCCCCTCGCCACGCGTCAACGCCATGGCAAGCTCACTGTCCGAGACCGCCAGAAACTCGCTGCCCGGCAGCACCGTTTCGGCGGTGCGCGTCGCATAGTCGCCCCCTGCCTCGACATGGGTCAACCGCACCCGGCCGGCCAGTTCGGCATCGGCCGCGCGCGTGACCTCGACCGTCTCGACCTCTTCGGCAAGCGCCATGTCATCGGGGCCGATCTCGGCATCCAGCTGGCCGCCGCGCATGACAAAGCCCAGCACGCCGTCGCGTTCCACCGCATCAAAACCATGCGCCAGCATCAACGGCTGCAACGCCGCGCGACCGCTTTCGCCACCTGACAGCGTATAACCCCGGACCAAGCCCCGCAGCCCCTCGGTGTCAAAGGCCCGAACCCCCGCCTCACGGCAGAGTTCAGCAACCACATCGGCCAACGGCACCGCGCCCGCGCGCCCGTTCAGCCAATGCCCCCGTTCCCAGGCCGGACCATCCGACCAAAGGTCGGTGCGTCCCGGAAATGCCGGAAACGGCCGCGCGTCCCAGCACCAGACATGGGCGCGCGACATATCGATCATCCGACCCGCCCCGGTCCGGCCATAGGCCGCGCGTGCCGGGTTGTTGGCCGGGTCGCCCCAGAACTCGGTCATGGCGCGCACATATGCCGCCTGGATCACGTCGTCGCGCCGCCCATCCGAGAAATGCGGCAGAACGGATTCCGAACTCATCGCATCCAGGAACTTGTTGGGCTGGTTCGTCCCCTTGTCCAGCGCCGCACACCCCATTTCGGTGAACCAGACCGGCTTGGAACGCGGCACCCAACCGGTCGGCTGCGCCTGACGCACACCGTTGATCCGGTTGTAATGTTCCCGCGCCCACCAGTTGCGGATGTCCTTGTAGCGCCAGACCCAATGCTCGTGATAGGCGCCGTCGCTGATCGGCGACCGGATCTGGTCGCGGCGATCCTCGTCACGCGCATAATACCAGTCGTACCCCTCGCCCCCGGCGACATTGGCGCGCAGGTAATCGGGATTGTCGATCCGGCCCCATTTGGCGTCCAGATGGTCCTCACCCTCGCGCCAATCCGACAAGGGCATGTAATTGTCGATGCCGATAAAGTCGATATTGTCATCCGACCACAGCGGATCGAGATGAAAGAACAGATCGCCATTGCCGGGGTGATAGCCGAAATATTCCGACCAGTCCGAGGCATAGCCGATCTTGACCCCTTCGCCCAGAATGCCGCGCACATCGGCGGCCAGCCGACGCAGCTGCGCCACCGCCGGGAACGTATTTCCGGCGCCCCGGATCTGGGTCAGCCCGACCATTTCCGACCCGATCAGAAAGGCGTCGATCCCACCCGCCACCGCGCACAGATGCGCATAATGCAGGATGAACCTGCGATAGGACCATTCGGCGGGGCCGGTATAGGTGATCGTGCCGCCGTCGCGCTGGAAATGCCCGGCCTCGGCGCTGCCGAAAAAACGCGCGACCTCGGCAGCGGCGGCGGCGGTGCCGGCGGGACTGCCCGCGCGGCCAGGGGCGATGCTGGTGGTGATGCGACCACGCCAGGGCATGACCGGCTGGCTGGCCGCGCCGCTCCAGGGATCGGGGCGAGCATTGCCCGCAAGCTGCTCCATCAGGATAAAGGGATAGAACACCGCCTTGCGGCCCGACTGCGCGATCGCGCTCAGCGCCTCGATGACCGACCCGTCCGAAGGCGTGCCGCCATAGATCGGGCGATCGTTCACGCGCGCGACCTCAACCGCGCCATCGCGCCCGATGCCGCCCGCGCGCCAGCCCATCTCGCGCCCGTCCCATTCGACATTTTCGACCTTGGGCTGCACCGTGCATTCACCCACCCGCAGGTCGTCCCCGAACCACGACACCACCAATGAGACCGACCCCACATTCGGCAACTCGCGGCCAAGTATCTGCATCGAGGCCTGAAAATCGGTCTCGGCCATGGCGGTATTGCGATTGATGATCTGGGTCTCGCCCTCACCAAAATCGTAACTGACCGGTGTGGTCGCCAGGGAATATTCGCCGGTGCCCGGGATCATCGCAACGGCCTCGACCTCACGCGACAGGCCCCGCCCCTCTTTCGCCGCCCGCGTCACCTCAAAGGACAGCTGCGGGACACGGTTGCCCCATTTTTCCAGCCCCATCTCTTCGAAAACGACATAGGCGATGCCGCGATAGGCGGGCGCATCCTCACCTTCCTGCGCGGCAATCGCCGGATCAGGCAGCTGTTCCTCATCGCCAAGATAGACGCGCATGTTCAGGTCGTCGGCGGCGATTTCCTCGCCATCCGCCCAGATGCGGCCAATGCCCAGAATCGGCCCTTCACAGATCGCCAGCGCAAAGCTCAGCCGATAGCTGATGCTGGTCACGCTTGGGGCCGAGCCTTTGCCGCCACCCTGACGCCGCCGCACCTCGGTCAAGGGCGAGGCCCAGATGCAATGCCCCGGCACGCGCATCTGTCCCCACAGGCGCGGGATCGGACTGCCCTCGCCCGCCGTCTGGATCCGCATGCGGTCCACGCGCCCGGTTTCGACCGCCTTCGAGCCGCCACCCAGCAGACGCTGGTCAATCACCCGGCCCAGGGTCGCGCCCAGCGCGCGACCGATCACCGCCCCCGAAAGGCCCAGAACCGTGCCGCCGAAACCCGCACCCACCGATGCCCCGACCGCCGCCAGCAGAATCGTCGCCATTGCGCCTTATCCTTCCCTATTCAAAGCGGCGGAAACCGGAAACGGCCTGCGATCCTTGCCCGCCATGGCGCGGATAGCGGGCTTTCGACCACGCCATGCCGGTCATAGGCATGCACAAAGCTCGCCTGCTTTCCCGTTTGCGCCAGAATTCCCATATGCTTGGCGATGGCTCCGGCACGCATCCGAAACACCAGCACATCGCCCGGCTCTTCATCCGGGGCGGGACGCAACAGCCGCCCCGCCCCGCCCAGCAAAAGTTCGACCTGCCCGACCTCACCCCAATCGGGCGTATAGGCCGGCAAGGTCTCGGGCTCAGTGCCGTGAAACTCCCGCCAGATGCCGCGCACCAGCCCAAGGCAATCCGTCCCCGCCCCCTTGACCGAGGCCTGATGCACATAGGGCGTGCCGATCCAGGCGCGTGCCGCCTCTACGATCGCGCCGCTCATCTGTTCACCTTCGGGGTCAACAGCCAGTCCTCGGACGGCAGATGCGGAAAGCCCCGAAAGTTCAGATAGTTCAGGAATTTCAGGCGACAGGTCTCGCCGCGCTTGTCGCATCCCGCGATCAACCTGACGCGATCACCGATGGCGGGTGCGATCCCGAACCCGGCCCAAAGCTCGACCTCGCGCCGCCCTCCGGGCAGCAGCAGATCGTTCTTGACCAATGCCGTCAGCCCCTCGGCCGCCCCCGAGATCACAATCATCTGGCCGCGTTCGAACCAGCGCGCATCATGCCCGGCGACGCCCGAAAGGATCATCCGCTGCCCGCCTTCGTGGGACAGGATCCGCCCCTCGGCCGAATAGCCGGCGCGCGTCAGGTCGAACTTGCATTGACCATCGCCCAGTTCGGCCGAACAGCGGGGGTGATAAACCCGCCCCTGTGCGCGGTTCAGCGGCTCGGACAGGCCGCGCAATTCGGCGCGAAAGGCCGCGCCGCTGCGCGTGACCTCGCCCAGCTGACCGCGAAAGATCAGCCGGCGATTTCCGGGATCATTCCAGTCCACATCCCACAGCCGGACATCGGCCGCATCCCAGCGGCCGGCCATCAGGTCGATCTCGGTGATGGCGCTGTCGGACAAGGCGCCCGCGGCCTCGGTATTGTCCACCGAAAGGCCCGAACCCTGAACCACGGCGCGCGCGCTCAGCCCGGCATCGGGGCGAAACTCGATCCCCTCGAAGCTCAGCCCCCGGTCGTGATCGGTAAAGCCCAGAACCATGCCGTCGCGACGCGTCACCGCCCAGGCGCGTGCAATCGTTTCGGTCATAGCCGCACCTCCAGCACCGGCACCTGCGGCAGGTCGCCCGCCTGGAACGAGGCGACCGAAACCGCAATCCGGTCGGTGTCGAAACGCACAGGCACGTCGAATTCGAACCCGGCCGTGACCGGGGCGCCATCCTCGGGCGCGACCGCGAAGGTGATGACGCCGGTGGCCGGGTTCACCTCAAAATCCAGCCCGTCGCGCAGCTCGACCTCACCGGTGCCTGCCAGAACCGTGCCCGTCACCGGTTTGGTGATCGGGCGCCAATAGCTGCTCGGCCCCGAGGCATACCCCTTGCGCAGCACAAAGGCGCGGCGAACGCCGTCGCCCTTGCCCAGCGGCTGATCCCGAAAGCTGACCTTCTTGCTCGGGGCCGAGGATTTGTAATCGGCCCAGTCCTTCCAGCGGAAACCATGCATCTGCCCGGCCCGCGCTTCGAAAAAGGCGATCAGCGCCGCAACATCGTCCAGCGACCGCAGCCCCAGCCCGGCATCATAGCGGCGGCGCGAATGCGCCCAGGGGGTGCGGCGTTCCTCGTGACCATTGGTCATGGACACGATCTCGGTACGCCGTTCCGGGCCGCCGACGGACCCGAAAGACAGGTTCGCCGGAAATCTGATTTCGTGAAATGCCATCTGTCGTCACCCGTTTCTTTCGCCGCGCGCCAGCAGCCGGCCCAGTTGCGATGCGATCTGGCTCTGGCTGCGCTGGAACCCCGCCACATCGGGGGTCGAGACGTTGAAGGTCACATTGACCGCCCGTCCCGCGCCCCCCGATGCCGCAACCCCCAGCCGCCCGTCCGAGCCACGCTGCAAAGGCATGATCGCCTCGGCGCCGGCTTCGCCCATCAACCCGGTCGCGCCGCGCATCGGAAAGGCGGTCGGCTGGCTGACCACGCCGCCCTTGGCAAAGGGCATGACGCGGCCCTGCGTGAAGGCGCCGCCATTGGCAAAAGGCAGGATGCCCGAAACCAACCCGTTGACGCCCTGCGCGATGGCGCCCGACAGCGCCTGTTCGATCGGCTTCAACGCCACCCCAAAGGCCGTATCGGCCATGCTGCGGGCAATGCCTTTCAGCGCATCGCTCAGCTTCAGCCCGTCGAATGCCAGCCCCTCAAAGGCGCGCCGCAACCCGCTGCCGATCCCGGTGGTCAGGGTGCCGACCTCGCGATTGGTATAAAGCATCGACTGGCGCAGCCGTGCCAGCTCGGCCTCGAACTCTGCGGTGATGCGCGTGCTTTGATCAACGCCCTTGCCCAGCGTGATCTGGCCGTCCTCGGCCAGCCCGTCGAATCCGTCCTTGTTTGCCACGACGGCGCCTCCTCTCAACTGTCCCGTTTGATTTCGCCGAGGCCCGCCTTACGGCGCGGGCCTGTCGGGATAGCGCGCGACAAGCTCTGCCAGCCTGTCGCGCGTCATCACCGCCGCCTTGCCCGGCTCGACCCCCAGCATCAGCGCAAGCTCCGCGGGCGTCAGCGCCCAGAACGCCGCCGGCGTCAGCCCCAGCCCGCCCAGCCGGGCCGGGCCGATGCCGACCCGGATCAGCCCCGGCCAATCCAGGCCCGCGCTCATGTGCCCTCGATGCGGAACGCCCGCGCCAAAAGCGACGCCGCCGCCTGCGCCGCCCCCACCGGGCCGCCGCGAAACTCGGCGGCCAAGAGTTCGTCCATGCCGCCCGTCCAGCCCGCGCCGCGCAGACCCGCGACCAGCACCGCCATCACGTCGCGGCTGGAAAACCGCCCGCCCTCAAAGCGTTCGACCATCGCGACCATGCTTTCGGCGCCCAGCTCGGTCTCAAGCTCGATCAGCGCGCCCAGCGTCAGCTTGGCCAGATGGCGCGTGCCATCCAGCCAAAGCTCGACCTCACCCGTCAGCGGATTGGCCATGTCACAGCGCGACAAAGGTGATGGCGCCTGCGCTTGCCATGGAAATCTCATAGGTGGCCTCACCGTTATAGCTGCCCGCATATTCAAGCGACGTGATCTGGAACGGCCCCTCGACCGTGCCGAAATCGGGGATCACCACCTGAAAGCGCGGCACTTCACCATCGAAAAAGACCTGCCGCGCCCGTTCATCCGAGGTCCCGTCGCGAAACACCCCCGACCCCGAGATCGAGGCCGAGCGCACGCCCGCACCCGCCAGAAGCTCGCGCCAGCGGCCTTCGCTTTCCAGGCTGGTCACATCCACCGTCTCGGCGTTGAAACCCAGGCGAGAGGCGCGCAGCCCCGCCACGGTCTCGAACTGGCCGTCACCGGTCATGTCCATCTTGATCAGCAGGTCGCGTCCGTTCTGCACCGCCATGTCCGTCTCTCCTCAACCCAGGTCAATGCGCGCGCGAAAGGTCATGTCGACCCGCCGCCCCGCGCCGTTTTCGGCCCGGCGCGCGCGTGCGCGCAGGAACCACAGTCCCGCCAGATGCCCCCGATCCAAGGTGATCCCGGCCGTCTCCAGCGCGTCGGAAACCGCCACCGCGACCTCTTTCACCGCGCCAAAGCCATTGGCCTCATCCGATCCCGAAAGAACCGAGATCACGAAATCATGGTTCGCGCCGCCGGCCGTGTAATCGCCCGCATCCTTGACGTCCTCGGGACCCAGCGACACATAGGTGCCCGTGGGCGCCGCCACCGGCATCGCGTCATAGATCGCGTCGCCCACCAAATTGTGCAGCGCCTCGTTCTGGCGCAGCGTCTGATAAACCGCCGTCTGAAGCGCGGCCGTTGCTGCATAGCTCATGCCAGAGCCTCCTCTTTCGCGACACAGACCAGCCAACGCCCGCGGGCGTCGTCCTCGGCCACCGCCTCGATGCGGAAACGGCGCGCCTGCGGGTCCTCGCCCATGCGCAGCCGCTGCTCGGGGCGCGGGCGGCGCGGGTCGCCCATCGGCGCCGCCCTGACGAAAATCCGCCAGGTCACGACGCTCTGCGCCCCCACCTCGGCGAACCGCTCGCCGCCCGCGCCGGACCGCATCTCGGCCCAGATCCGTCCGATATCGCGCCAGACAAGGCGGAAACCGCCCATGCCATCCGCCTCTCGGATCGGCGTCTCGATCACCAGCGGCACCGTCAGCCGCCGTGCAGTTTGCGCTTGCGCCGTCATGCCCGGCCGCGCGAATTGCCGCGCCCCCCAAGCACCCGGACCGCGCGCCAGCGCTCGATCAGCGCGCTGACGCCAAAGGGCATCGCCGAATGCGTGCCCTCATAGCTGCGATCCTCGTGATAGCGCGCCGCCAACAGCAGCACCGCCTGCGCCAGATCGGGCGGCACCGCCTGCCATGTCGTTCCGAACCCGGCCGAAAAAGTCACCGTGGCATGGCCCGAAACCGGGATATTGGGCAAAAACGCCCCGACCGGCGCCAGCATCGGGCGCTGCATGTCCGGGATCAGCCGATAGCTCGCCGGATCGACCAGCGTCACCGCGCCCGCGGCATTCGTCATCTCGATACGCTCGATGGCGCTGACCGGCGCCAGCGGCAGCGGCTGTTCCATCGGATCGCGCCATTCCTCAAGCCGCAGCCGGAACTGCCGCGCCAGAAGCACCTTGCCGGTGCGCGCCTCGATGGTGGCAATGGCGGCGCGCAGGAAACCCGCAAGCGCCGCCGTCTCGGCCGTGTCCTCGGCCATGTCGAAACCCGTTCCCAGCCGCAGATGGTCTCGCAACCCCGCAACCGGCAGCGCCTCAAGGGCTGGCGCCGTCAACTCCACAAGCATCATCTTCGTCTCTCCCGCGTGTACGGAGCCTGCATCCCAAGGGCGAACGAACAGGGGGCCGCGCATATCCGCCTTCGCGCGCGCGGACAGCTCAGCCGGTCAGGCGGATCTTGCCTGCGCGACCCCCGCTTCGGCCTTGGATCAGCCGAAGACCATCAGCTTGATCGCGCGGGCATCGGTGACGCCGCCGCCGACGCGCTTGGTGGCATAGAACAGCACATGCGGCTTGGCCGAGAAGGGGTCGCGCAGCACGCGCAGGTCGGGCCGCTCGACGATCGTATAGGCCGAATGGAAATCGCCGAACGCGATCGAGAACGAGCCGCGCGCGATGTCCGGCATGTCCTCACAGACCAGAACCGGATAGCCCAAAAGCTGCGCGGGCTGACCCATGGCAAGGCTGTCGGCCCACAGGAAACGGCCATCGGCGTCACGCATCTTGCGCACGGCGGCGGCGGTTTTCGAGTTCATGACAAAGCTTGCATTGGCGCGGAACTGCGCGCCCAGCGCATAAACCAGATCGATCAGCGCATTGGCCGGGTTGGTGGTGGCGAAATCGCCGTCGCCGCCGGATGCGATGGTGCCGATCTGGACATTGGTCGCGGTGCCGTTCGGGGCCTTCGCATGGGTCAGGAAACCCTTGGGCTTGTTGACGCCGTCGCCACTGACAAAGGCGGTGGCCTCGGCGCGGGCGAACTTGTTGGCGATGCAATCGGCTAGCCAGGTTTCGATATCGAAGGCGGCATCATCCAGCAGACGCTGGCTCGCCTTGGGCATCGCCGACAGCTCATGGACCGGAATGACCACGCGCTGCACGGTCGAGGTGCCGGTTTCGGCCTGTGCGGTTGCCTCGGTGGACCAGCCGCTGGCGATGTCGCCCATATCGACCAGCACTTCGTAATTGGCCGATTCCACGGTGACGACATTGGCCACGCGCCGCAGCGATGCGGTCACGTTCAGCGCGTTCTGCACCTGCAACGCCACCGTCGGCGCCGCCAGGAAGCCGCCATCGCTGACGGTGCTCATGGCCTTGCCTTCCAGCGGCAGGCCGCGCAGGGCGTCATCGTCGCCGTGGCGGATATAGGCGTCGAACGCCTTCTGATGGGGGGCGCCCGCATCGGCTTCAACCGACAGAGGGGCGCGGCCACGGGAAATGTTCTTGCGGTCCAGCATGGTCATGCGTTCTTCCTGTGCTTGCAGTCGTTTCTGAATATCGGCGCGGAATGACTTGAGTTCATTGACAAACCCGATCATCTCACTGCCCAGATCGCCGGGCATGTCCGCCCCGGCCGCGGCTTTCACCTCGGTCATGGTTCCCCTCCAGTTCGGTGAAACTTATTCGGCGCGCAGCGCCAGCGTCGCGGCGCGGAACGCCGCCGCCATCTCGAATGCCCGGTCGGATTTCTTGCCGACCTTGGCCTCGGCCAGCATCGGGAACGTGACCAGCGACACCTCCCACAGCTCGACCTCGCTCAGCAGACGCCGGCCCTTGCCATCGCGCTCTGCGGAAATGGTGCGATAGCCGATCGACAGCCCGTCGATGGCCGCGGCCGCGATCAGCGCCGCCGCCTCGCGGGCCTGGGCGATCTCGGGCAGAAGCCGGCCCTTGACCCACAGACCCTTCTCGTCCTCGCGGATCTCGTCCCAGACGCCGATCGGGCGGGCGGGGTCGTGCTGCCACAGCATCCGCACCTTGTCGCCCCGCGCCTCCAGCCGCTTCAGGCTGGCGGCATAGGCGCCCTTCTGGACGATGTCGCCGCCCTGATCGGTCAGGCCGAACAGGCTCGCATAGCCCTCGATCTGCGTGCCGTCGCTGACGATCTGCGCGCCCGGCGCATATTTCAACTCCAGCCCGTAATCCTTTGAATTCACGTCACCCTCCTTTCGGTGCATATTCCAGGATCGACTGCACCGCCTGCGTCAGGATGACGGCGACGACACCATAGACCGTCATCCACAACCGCCGCTCCAACCCCTCGATCAGTGCCTCGATCCGTTCCAGCCGGCGCTCGACCTGGCCGAATTGCAGCGCCATGATCCGCTCTTGCGTGTCAAAGCGCTGGTCATGCCAGTCAAAGGGCTCCTTCACGAAACGCGAGCCCTCCATCCTAGACCTCCGACAGAGGCGGCAGGCCCAGCGCGACCCGCTTTTCCGCATCGCTCAGGAAACCGGCCTCGCCGACGCGCTTCCACTGCTGATCGCGCTCCTCGGCCAGCGCCGGCACCTGATCGGGATCGGGACGCAGATCGATCTCGGCGCCCAGATGCTCGCCCAGCCACCATGCCAGCGCGCTGGCCGTCCGCGACACCAGCGGCAGCACCGTCAGGCGATAGAACGCGCGATGCGCCTCGGCATAATTGGCATAGGTCGCGTCGCCCGGAATGCCGATCAGCATGGGCGGCACACCAAAGGCCTGCGCGATCTCGCGCGCGGCGGCCTTCTTGGTTTCGTGAAACTCCATGTCGCTGGGGCTGAAGCCCATGGGCTTCCAGTCCAGCCCCCCCTCCAGAAGCATCGGCCGCCCGGCATTGCGCGCGCCCTGATGATGCATCTCCATCTCGCTCAACAGCCGGTCATATTGATCGGGCGCCAAAGCCCCCTGCCCATCCGCGCCCTTATAGACGAACGCCCCCGAAGGCCGCGCCGCATTGTCCAAAAGCGCCTTGGACCAGCTCGAGGCACTGTTGTGAACATCGACCGCGACCGCCGCCGCCTGCATGGGCGACAGCCCGTAATGATCGTCCAGCGGATGAAAGCTGCGGATATGACAGATCGGATCGGGACTGCCGGTCATGTCGAAACGGAACTTGCGCGATCCCACCGCATATTCATAGGCATCAGGCCAGCCCTCGGCCCCCGGCACCACCGACATCCGGTCCGACCGCAACACATGCAACTCGGCCGGCAGACCCTGCGCCCCCTCGCCCACCGCCTCAAGATAGCCGTTCCCGCTCAACAGGATCTGCCCGATCAGCGCCTCGAACAGCTCGGCGCGCCCCTGCCCGGCATTCGGGCGCCGCAACAGATCCAGCACCGGATGCACCTCATAGCGCCGCTCGCGATCCTGACAGATCAGCGGCACGGCAGCCGCCGCCTCGGCAATAAGCCGCACGGCACGAAAACCGACCGGATTGCCCGCAAATCCCGTGCGCGTCAGCGACACCGTATCGCGCGGCGACCAGACCACCCGCCCCGACCCCGAGGCCAAGGCCACCAGCTTGCCCGTGGCACTCGCCTTCTTCTCGATCTCGACGGGCGCCGCTTCCCCACGCCCGAACCAACGAAACGCCATAGGTTCCTCCTGAATTTCCACGAAAAAGGGCCGCAAAACGCGACCCTCCACCGGACCCCCAGACCTGGCCCGGCGCCCGTTCTCTTTCATGTCCAAATATCCCGGGGTCCGGGGCAGCGCCCCGGATTGTCCCGGCCTAAAGGCCCCGCACCTACAGGCCCCGCACCTGCGGGCGCCGGTAATGCGCGGCCGGCTCGATCATCAGCTCATGAACCGCCCAGACCAGCGCATCCAGCCGATCGGGCGAGCCTTTGCCATCATAGCCCTGCAAGGTCATGCGGCACATCTGATCCTCCAGCGCGCCAAGCCCCCGCAGGTGACGAATGCGCCCCTGCTCGTAAAGCGCCGCGACCGGCTCCGCCCGCAATCCCTTGCCCCGCGCCGCGCGCAAGGCCCGGAACGGCACCAGCGGATCGACCTGCCGGATCACGCTCTCGACCAGATCGCCGCCCTGATTGACCTCGGCCACCAGCCGCTCGGCGCCATGCCGCTCCATCGCGGCAATGGCGGCCCGCGCCCAGTCCAGTGGCCCGCCCCTGACGGTCGCATCCTCCAGAACATAGGCCCGCCAGTCGGTCACCGGCCCCTCGGTCACGGCGCCGACGACGACGATGCCGCATTCGTCCGAGGCCGCGCCCCCCGACACGGCCGGATCGACCGCGACCACGATCCGCGACAGCTGCGGCGCGGCCTCGACACGACAGCGCTCGATGGTCGCCGTCGTCCAGAGCGCGCCCTCGATATCGTCCAAGAGCACCCCCTCAAGCTCCTGCCGCCCCAGCCGGGTGCCGGCATAGCGCGCCTCGACCTCGCTCAGGAAACTTTCCGCCAGATAGGCGCGATTGGCATCCGTCGGCGCATGCGTCGTCACCGTCGAGGCATTGCCCAGAATCCGCTTCAGCACCGCCACATTGCGCGGCGTTGTGGTCACGACCTGCTGCGGATGCGCACCCAGGCGCAGCGCGAATTGCAGCATGTCCCAGGTATCCTCGGCCTTTTTCCACTTGGCCAGCTCGTCGACCCAGGCGGCATCGAATTGCGGGCCGCGCAGGGCCTCGGGCTCATGGGCCGAATAGACCTGCGCGGTCGCGCCATTGGGCCAGACCAGCCGCCGCCGCCCCGCCTCCCAGACCGGGCGACGGTCGGGCGGCGAACAGGCCAGAATACCCGACTCGCCAAAGACCATCACGTCGCGCGCCTGGTCGAATGTCTCGCTGACCAGCGCGACCCGATGCGCGCGCCCCGGCGCCTCGGGCGTCGCACCCTCGACCTGCGCCCTGACCCATTCGGCGCCGGCGCGGGTTTTCCCCGCGCCGCGCCCCCCCATGATGACCCAGCTTTTCCAATCGCCCCCGGGCGGCAATTGATGCGGCAGCGCCCAGAACTCGAAAAGCCAGGGCAGACCGGCAAGCGCGTTGTCGCTCAGGCCGCCAAGGAACTCGTCAACTTCCTCCGGCTCGGCGCAGGCAAGCCAGGCGGCGCCCGATTTCATCTCGTGCTGCGGCAAGGTCAAGGACACCTGTCCCGACGCTTCCGGCAGCATCCTTGCGAAGCTTGTCAACCTTGCTCCTTTCCTCCAGCACCAGCTGGGCGGCGGCCCGAAGGTCGCGCACCAGCTTGCCGGATTCCTTCAAATCCTGGGTTTCCCCGGCCTGGATCCTCAGCCGAAGCTGATGAAGATCACCCGCATAAGACCGAAACAGCCCATCGGCGATTTCGATCACATCCATGTCTTGCGCCATGGCGGCGCCGGGCACGAAAGGCCCTTCCGGCGCCTCCGGCCCCGGATCGAAATTCATTGTCATTCGTGTGTCGCCCTGCCCCTCGTGTGCCTGTCCGCACGAGCGAGACATGAAAAAAGCGGCCCTAGGTCTCCCGACCCGGCCGCTTGCCCACCTCTCCCAGCATGTATACTTTCTACTTTAAGGCGTTCTCCGAGTCAATGCTTAACCAAAGGTTGATTAGGGTTTCGTTATTACTTATTTGAAATCAATTAAATAGCCCGCGCAACACCCCAGCGCACGCCGCGCAACACAGGCCGCCTCGGGCCGAATCCGCGCCCCGCAACCGCGTTGCGGCGGGGGCGCGGCGCGTTCACAAAACGGCCTCAGCTCGTCTTGGCCTCAGCTCGTCTTGGCCTCAGCTCGTCTTGGCTTTGGCCGCATCGGCCTTGGCGCGCGCTTCGGCGGCGGCGGCAACGGCGGTCGAGGCCTCATCCTGCATGGACTGCGCATAGGCGACCATATTGGCGGCATAGGCTTCCGACCAGTCGGCGTAATCCTCGGCATCCATGGCATCGACCTTGGCGCGCATCTCGGCGGCCTTGGCCTTGGTTTCGGCGACCTGCTTGTCCCAGCTTGCCTGCATGCTGTTCCACTGGGTGCGCACATTCTCGCTGGCATCGTCCAGATAGCCCTGAACCTTTTTCTTCAGCTCTTCCTGACGTGTGGCGGCATCCTCTTGCCAGCGGCGGGCCCCCGCCTCCATTTCAGCACCCTTGGCCTCCATATCTTCCTGCCATTTCTTGATCCGCCCCTCAAAATTGCGAGCACCATCGGCCAAATTGGTGAAAAGATCTGACAGTTTCATCGCTACGTCTCCTTGCTGAAGATGGCACCGGCACGACGCCGGACCCGATGATGGTGCAAGCCCGCCCAAGCTTTGTCAAATCGCCACGAAAGAGATCGGCGGCGATACGCATCCGCATCGCCGCCGCCCGATCATGGTCCCCGAAAAGACGCGCCTAGTTGCCCTGAACGGGGGATTGCGCCTCGCCACGCTGGCGTTCGATCTCGCGCCAGCGTTGGACGTTCTGGTTGTGCTCGTCCAGCGTGCGGGCGAATGCATGCCCGCCCGAACCATCGGCGACAAAGAACACGAATTGCGTGTCCTCGGGGTCCATGGCCGCCTCGATGGCGGCGCGGCCCGGATTGGCGATGGGGGTCGGCGGCAGGCCGTCGATCTGATAGGTGTTATAGGGCGTGCGCCGACGCAGCTCGGATCCGCGAATGCCGCGATCCAGAACCCCCTCGCCCTTGGTGATGCCATAGATCACCGTCGGGTCGGTCTCAAGCCGCATGCCCTGACGCATCCGGTTCACGAAAACGCTGGCGACCACGCGCCGCTCGTCGGGGACGGCGGTTTCCTTTTCGATGATCGAGGCCATGGTCAGCGCCTCTTCCGGGGTCTGATAGGGCAGCCCGGCTTCGCGGCTTTCCCATGCGCTGGCCAGGATCGCGGCCTGACGGCGGCCCATCTCGGCCAAAAGCGCGGCGCGGTCGGCGCCCTTCTGGACGTCATAGGTATCGGGGGCAAGACTGCCCTCGGCCGGGACATTCGCGACCTCGCCGGCCAGGAAACCGGCCTGTTTCAGCCCCTCGACCACCTGCCAGCTGGTCACGCCCTCGGCCACGGTGATGCGCAGCCGGGCGTCGGGCTTTTGCTCGGCCTCGGTGATCGCGGCGGGGGCGTCGCCTGCGCCGGGGACATATTTCGCCTGTTCGGCGAATTCACCCGTCGTCGCATCCATATCGCGCAGGATCACCGAGTTTTCGCGCACGCCGATGCGGAACACCACCTCGGTGCCACAGGTCGAAGGCCCGCCCGCGGTGATGACCTTGACCACATCTTCCATGCTGGAATGCGGCGGCATCAGATAGGATCCGAATTTCAGATCGCGCGATTTGCCGGCATAATCCGTGCCCGCCCGAAAGATATAGGCGTTCGACACCACGCCCTGCGCCGCAAGCTGTTCGCTGACGGCGGCAAGGCTGGCGCCCGGCGCCACCCGCACACAGGCCGCGACGGCGCTGGGGCCGGGGGCGCTGTATTGATGCTTGGCCCAGGCGATCGCCGCCGCCGCCGCGATCAGGATCACGATCAGCAGGGTCAGGAAATTGGACGCGATATGGCGCCAGATCATTCCTTGACCCGCCCCATCACCAGACTGGCATTGGTGCCGCCAAAGCCGAAGCTGTTCGACAGCACATAATCCACCTTGCGGCGCACGGCGGCATTGGCCGCCAGATCGATGGGCGTTTCGCGCGCGGGATTGTCCAGATTGATCGTCGGCGGACAGATCTGGTCACGAATGGCGAGGATGCAGAAAATCGCCTCGACCGCGCCGGCCGCGCCCAGAAGATGCCCGATCGAGGATTTGGTCGAGGACATGACCACATCCCCCGCCGCATCGCCCAAAAGCCGCTCGACCGCGCCAAGCTCGATCACATCGGCCATGGTCGAGGTGCCATGCGCATTGATATAGTCAAGATCGCCGGGCGACAGTTCGGCCCGCGCCAGCGCCGCCGACATGGACCGGAAACCGCCATCGCCATCCTCGCTGGGGGCGGTGATGTGATAGGCATCGCCCGACAGGCCATAGCCCAGGATCTCGGCATAGATTTTCGCGCCGCGTGCCTTGGCGTGCTCATATTCCTCAAGCACGACGACACCGGCGCCCTCGCCCATGACGAAACCGTCGCGATCCTCGTCCCAGGGGCGGCTCGCGGCCTTGGGGTCATCCTCGCGCTTGGTCGAGAGCGCCTTGCAGGCGTTGAAACCGGCGACGCCGATCTCGCCGATGGGGCTTTCGGCGCCGCCCGCGATCATCACATCCGCATCGCCCAGCATGATCAGCCGCGCGGCGTCGCCGATGGCATGTGCGCCGGTCGAACAGGCGGTGACCACGGCATGGTTCGGCCCCTTGAAGCCAAAGCGGATCGAAACCTGACCCGACACAAGATTGATCAGCGCGCCGGGAATAAAGAAGGGCGAAACCCGCTTCGGCCCCCGCTCCTTGATCAGCACCGCCGTTTCCGCGATCGAGTTCAGCCCGCCGATCCCCGATCCGATCATCACGCCGGTGCGGACGCGGTCCTCTTCATTGGCGGGAACCCAGCCGGAATCGCGGACCGCCTGGGTCGCGGCGGCCATGCCGTACAGGATGAAATCGTCGACCTTGCGCCGGTCCTTGGGCTCCATCCAGTCATCGGGGTTGAAGCTGCCATCCGTGCCGTCGCCAAACGGGATCTCACAGGCGTATTTCGTCACCACATCCTTGGCATCGAAACGCGTGATCGGGCCGGCGCCGGATTCCCCGGCCAGAAGCCGCGCCCAGGTCTCTTCGACCCCCGAGGCAAGCGGCGTAACCATTCCCAGACCGGTGACGACAACTCTGCGCATCCACAGGCTCCTTAGCATCGCATAATCGCTGGGTTTGTACACGCCGCCCGCCGCGCGCGCAACGCCAAGCCGGCGTCACGCCCCGGAAGCGGCGTCGCACCGCCCCGGCAAGATAGCCACATATCGGCGAAAGCGGAACTTTCCGGGGCCGCCGCTCGTTGCACTCGCCGGGAATCGGCCTATTCTGCCGCCGGTCCTGAACAGCATGACGAGAGGACGACCGGATGACCACCCAGACGCAAGCCAGCGCCGAAGCCGCCCTGGAAGAGATCCAGACCGTAACCGCCGCGGTCCTTCCCGAGCCACCGGCCGCCGCGCCGACGCTTGCCCAGGCCGACCCCGCCCTGGCCCAGGAAATCCGCAAGCGCATCGACGAGCTGAACATGGGCGATACCGGCTCGATCGTCCATTTCGGGGCCCGCGCCCAGAATGAATTGCAGGAAATCAGCCAGGCGATGCTGGCCGATGTGAAAAACAAGGATGTCGGCCCCGCCGGCGAATCCCTGCGTGAAATCGTGACCACGATCCGCGGCTTTTCGGTCAGCGAACTGGATGTGCGCCGCGAACGCAGCTGGTGGGAACGGCTTCTGGGCCGCGCCGCGCCCTTTGCCAAATTCGTCGCCAATTACGAACAGGTCCAGTCCCAGATCGACCGCATCACCGCCGATCTGGACAGCCATCAGCACCGGCTGCTGAAAGACATCAAATCGCTCGACGTGCTTTATGACCGCACGCTGAACTTCTATGACGAGCTTGCGCTTTACATCGCCGCCGGCGAGGAAAAGCTGGCCCAGATCGACCGCGAGGACATTCCGGCCCGCGAAGCCGCCATCAAGGCCGCGTCCGAAAACGACAAGGTGATGGCCGCCCAACAGCTGCGCGACCTGCGGTCGGCCCGCGACGATCTGGAACGCCGCGTCCATGACCTCAAGCTGACGCGGCAGGTCACGATGCAATCCCTGCCCTCGATCCGCCTGGTTCAGGAAAACGACAAATCCCTGATCACCAAGATCAATTCGACGCTGGTCAACACCGTGCCGCTTTGGGAAACCCAGCTTGCGCAGGCCGTCACCATCCAACGCGGGGCCGCCGCCGCCCGCGCGGTCAAGGAAGCCAACGACCTGACCAACGAGCTTTTGACCGCGAACGCCAAGAACCTGCGTCAGGCCAATGCCCAGATCCGCACCCAGATCGAGCGCGGCGTCTTTGACATCGAGGCCGTGCGCACCGCCAATGCCGAACTCATTGCCACCATCGAGGACAGCCTGCGCATCGCCGACGAGGGCCGCACCCGCCGCGCCGCCGCCGAAGAGGACCTGACCGCGATGGAAACCGAATTGCGCAATACCCTCGCCTCGCCGAGCGCGCGCCCCGCAAACCCCGCCCAAACCTCGGCATCCCGGACCTCTGCATCATCGTGACACCGACGCTTTCCGCATACCGGCCGGCGGCCGGACTGCCGCTTGCCCTTACGCTGATGGCGGCGCTGGCCGCCTGTTCGGCCGCGCCGCCCGCAGCGCCGCCGGCACCGCCCGTCGATATCCCGGCCCCGCCCGAAAAGCCCGATGAACAGCCGCGGGTCGATCAGGCCGCGCTGCGCCGCGAACGCGCCGAAAGCGCGCGCGCGGCCAATGACCGCGCCAAGGCCGCCGCCGTCACCCCGGCCAGCATCGGCATGCGCAGCTATCTGACCGATACCGAAGAGGCGCTGATCGCCCGGGGCCGGCTGCGCACCGATCAGGGCCTTGAAATCGCGCTCAGCCCCGAAAAGCTGACCGATGCCTTTATCGAGATCGCGCTGCATGACGAATATATCCGTCAGGGCGACAAGCTGGTGGTCCGTCACGCCCCGGCGCCGCTGCGGCGCTGGCAGAACCCGGTTCAGATCCGCATGGAATTCGGCGACAGCGTCGATACCGGCCAGCGCAGCCGCGACCGCACCGAGATCGGCAATTTCGCCGGCCGCCTGCAACGCATCAGCGGCCATCCGGTATCGCTGACCGGGGGCAGCGGCAATTTCACCGTGCTGATCGTAAACGAGGACGAGCGCCGCGCCATTGGCCCGCGCCTGAATTCTCTTGTCCCCGGCATCCCGGCCAAGGACGTGACCGCGCTGAGCGAACTCGCGCCCCAGAATTATTGCGCCGTCTTTGCCTATTCCCAGGGCAGCGGCTCGGTCTATGCCCAGGCCGTGGCGGTGATCCGCGCCGAATTGCCCCCGCGCCTGCGCCGGTCCTGCATGCATGAGGAACTGACCCAGGGCATGGGACTGGCCAATGACAGCCCGCGCGCGCGGCCCTCGATCTTCAACGATGACGAGGAATTCGCCTATCTGACACGGCATGACGAATTGCTGCTCAAGATCCTCTACGACCCGCGCCTGCGCCCCGGCATGACCGAGGCCGAGGCCCGCCCCATCGTCATGCAGATCGCGACCGAACTCCTGGGGACCGAAGTTTAGAAGGGCTGATCATGCGCCTGTTGTCACGATGTCTTTCGAGCCTCTTCGGACTCGGACTGTTTTCTGCACCCATCCTTGCCGAGCCGCTCTCTCCGGCACGCATATGGCTTGTCGAAAGCGCTGCCCGGCCAGGCAATTGGCACGATCACGGCCAGCTTGCCCTGCCCAGCGGCAGCATCTTCGTCGGCGACCCGACCTGGGGCGACGACTATCACATACGCGACCCGCGCCGACTGGACGCCAGCTTGCAGGTTTTCACCCGCACCGCACCCGAGGGCGATAACCTCCTGATCTGGCTTGAGGCGAATGGCAACCGCCCGGCCAAAACAGGTGAGAAGATCGAGTTCGGCGTCGACGCTGCCACCATCGCGCTTGGCGATCTGGGCGCTGGTCAGGCGCTGGTCGATCTGGGCACGACGTTGCAAGATCAAGGTAAAGGTGACAGCTTTGAATGGCTGATGCCCGCCATTCAGGAACAGCGAAATTTCGCTCGCTGGTTACCAATCCCGCCCGCCGATCAGCCGATCTTTCTGGTCTCTACTGGCAATGACGGCGGCTATGCTGCGGTCTGGCTGCTTGACGAGCGAGGCGCGCTCAGCGGTATTCTGATAGACATCATGGGCCGGCAACCGGACCTGAAATTTCTGGACACGCTGTTGCCCGCAGCGCGATAAACCGAAAGGCACCCTATGTCCCTGTTCAACATCCTTGGCGGCGAGTTCATCGAGATCATCGAATGGACGGACGATTCGCGCGACACGATGGTCTATCGCTTCCCGACCGTGGGCCGCGCGATCAAATACGGCGCCAAGCTGACGGTGCGCGAAGGCCAGGCGGCGGTTTTTATCCATGAGGGGCAACTGGCCGATGTCTTTCAGCCCGGCCTTTACATGCTGGAAACCAACAACCTGCCGATCCTGACCCGGCTTCAGCACTGGGATCACGGCTTCCGCAGCCCCTTCAAGTCGGAAATCTATTTCGTCAACACGACGCGCTTCAACGACCTGAAATGGGGCACCAAGAACCCGGTCATCGCGCGCGACCCGGAATTCGGCCCGGTCAGGCTGCGCGCCTTTGGCACCTATTCGATGCGCGTGACCGATCCCGGCAAGTTCATGCAGGAAATCGTCGGGACCGATGGCGAATTCACCGCCGATGAAATCAGCTTCCAGCTGCGCAACATCATCGTGCAGGAATTTTCGCGCATGATCGCGGCCTCGGGCATTCCGGTTCTCGACATGGCCGCCAATACCCAGCAATTCGGCCAGATCGTCGCCAAGGCGATCAGCCCGACGGTCGCGGCCTACGGCCTGACCATCCCGGAATTCTATATCGAAAACATCAGCCTGCCGGACGAAGTCGAAAAGATGCTGGACAAGCGGACCTCGATGGGAATTGTCGGCGATCTGGACCGCTTTGGCCAATATGCCGCGTCCGAGGCGATGCTGAACGCCTCGAACCAGGCGGGCGGCGCGGGTGCGGCCATGGGCGCGGGCATCGGCGCCGGTATGGGCATGGGCATGGCCATGGGCGGCATGCAACGCGGCCCATGGGGCACAGTTCCCCAACAGATGGCGCCCCAGCTGGCCCCCCAGCAGATGACGCCCCCGCCCCTGCAATCCGAAATCGTCTGGCATATCGCCGTCGACGGTCAGGCCCAGGGACCCTATGGCCGCGCCCATCTGGGCCGGTTGGCCCAAGAGGGCCGCTTTACCCGCGACACGCTGGTCTGGACCCCGGGACAGGACGGCTGGAAACCCGCCGATGAGGTGACGGCGCTGGCGCAGCTATTCACCATCGCGCCGCCGCCGCCCCCGCCGCCCCTGCCCAAACAGGACGGCTGATCGGGGCGCGCCCAGCCATGCCGACGCCCCCCTCGGAATACCGCTTTCCCTGCGAGAATTGCGGCGCAAGCCTCGAATTCTCGCCGGGTCAGCAGGTGCTTGTCTGCCCCTATTGCGGGCACAGACAGGATATCGGCCCCGGTCCCGCCCGCGCCCCCGGCCGCCAGCCACAGGACGGCCCATGGGGCGAAACCGCGATCCTGCGCGATCCGGCGACCGGGCGGGCGCTGCAATGGGATGCGGGGCACAAGGCGCCCTCGCTGCGCGAATTGCCGCTGGATCAGGGGTTGCGCCTCGACAGCGACAGCGACCTCACCGAAACCGTGCGCACGCTTTCTTGCCCGAATTGCGGCGCCAAGGTGGAAATCACCAGCGACCGCCACGCCTCGGCCTGCCCGTTCTGCGCCACGCCCGTGGTGACCGATACCGGCACCACGCGCCTGATCAAGCCTCAGGGCGTGCTGCCTTTTGTCATCACCGAAGCACAGGCCAAGGCCGCGCTCGAGGATTGGCTGGGCGGGCTTTGGTTCGCGCCCTCGGGCCTGACCGCCTATGCACGACGCGGCAAGGAAATGAGTGGGGTCTATTCCCCCTTCTGGACCTTCGACGCCAATACCCGGTCGCGCTATAGCGGGGCGCGCGGGGACTGGTATTACGAAACCGTCTGGGTCACCCGCGAAATCAACGGCCGCCAACAGCGCGTCGCCGAACAGGTGCGCCGCACCCGCTGGCACAATGTCTCTGGCCAGGTCGCGCGCGATTTCGACGATGTGCTGGTGCTGGCCTCGGGCTCGCTGCCGCGCCGCATCACCGATGCGCTGACGCCCTGGGACCTGTCGCATCTGATGCCCTATCGACCGGAATATCTCTCGGGTTTTCTGGCCGAGGGCTATACGATCCCGCTGGCCGCGGGCCATGACATCGCGCGTCAGGAAATGGCCGGGGTCATCACCATGGACGTGCGCCGCGACATCGGTGGCGACGAACAGCGCATCACCGGGATCGAAACCCGCCACAGCGGCGAAACCTTCAAACATGTGCTGTTGCCGGTCTGGACCGCCGCCTATCGCTATAACGGCAAAAGCTATCGCTTCGTGGTCAACGGCCAGTCCGGGCGGGTTCAGGGCGAACGCCCCTGGTCGGTCTGGAAGATCGCGCTGGCGGTGCTGCTGGCTTTGGCGCTGGTCGCGGCGCTGGTCTGGGCGAACGAACGCGGCGGCTATGTCCGCATCGGCGCGGCCGAAAAGCCCGCCATCACCGCCGCAGCCCGCATTTCCCCGATTGGCAGTTACCGCTATCAACTGATATGAAGAACCGGTAACGAGGGGGGAACAGACATGATCCTTTGCGCCGGTGAATCGCTGATCGACATGGTGCCCGAAGGGGCAAGCTATCGCCCCCTGCCGGGCGGCGCGGTCTATAACACCGCCATCGCGCTCGGGCGCATGGGCGCCGATAGCGGCTATCTCTGGCCCATCTCACGCGATCCCTTTGGCGAAATGCTTCTCCATCCGCTGGCCGAGGCGCATGTCGACACCTCGCTTTCTCCGCGCAGCGACCGGCTCACCACGCTTGCCTTCGTGACCCTGACCGGGGGCGAGGCGCGCTATGCCTTCTATGACGAAGGCTCGGCCGGGCGCATGCTGACGGCCGACGACCTGCCCGACATCCCCGACCGGGTCAGCGCGCTGTTCATCGGCGGCATCAGCCTTGTGCCCGATCCCTGCGGCGCCGCCGTCGAGGCATTGGTGGCCCGCGTCCGCGACCGTATCCCGGTGATGATCGACCCCAATATCCGCCCCTTCTTCATCCAGAACGAGGCCGCCTATCGCGCCCGGCTCGACCGGCTGATCGCCATGGCCGATCTGGTCAAGCTTTCGGGCGACGATCTGGAATGGCTGACCCCCGGCGCCAGCCACGATCAGGCCGCCGCCGCGATCCTGACCCGGGGGCCGCGCGTGGTCTTTCAGACCGGCGGATCGGCCGGCGCGCGCGCGCATTGGTCGGGCGACATCCTCAACGCCAAGGCCGTCCGGGTCGAAGTCGCCGATACGATCGGTGCCGGCGACACCTTCAACGCCGGCGTCCTCGCGGCCCTCGATCAGGCCGGCGTCCTCAATCGCAAGGGCCTCGCCGAGCTGACAGCCGAACATATCACCGCCGCGCTCACGCTCGGCACCCGCGCGGCGGCGATCACCGTCTCGCGCCCCGGCGCCAATCCGCCCTGGGCGCATGAACTGGCGGCGCTGCCCGCCTGAAACGCCCGGACAAAAGGCAAAAGCCGCGGCAATTCCGGCGCGGCCCTGCTTTCTTCTTCATCCAAATATCCAGATCCGGCCGCCGCAACCGGCATCACCCGATCCCGAAAGGGCGGTCCCCCGCCATCAAAGCGCCGCGAACTGCGCCTTTTGCCGCTCGGTCCAGCGCAAGGACAGGCGCACCCCATCTTCGCCCGGCTCTTCGGTGACAACGACGCCCTGACGATGCAACCAGGCGCGCCTGCGGCCATCGGCATGATCCAGAACCAGCGCCTCCTCAAGGCGCGGCTCGTCCAGCGCCTCGGCCAGACGCGCATCCACCGCCGCCAAAAGATCGTCGATCCCCTCGCCGGTCAGCGCCGAGATCGCCTGCACCCCCTCGGTGCGGGCATCGGCGCGGCGCAGCGCGGCGCGGGTCTCGGCCGACAGCGCATCGATCTTGTTCCAGACCTCGATCAACGGCACGTCATCCTCGACGCCCAGACTGTCCAGGATCTCGCCGACATCGCCGGCCTGCTCCTCGGTCTCGGGATGCGAGATATCGCGCACATGCAGGATCAGATCGGCGGCCAGCACCTCTTCGAGCGTGGCGCGGAAAGCCGCGACCAGCTCATGGGGCAGATCGCTGATGAATCCCACCGTATCGGACAGGATCACCCGCCGCCCGCCGGGCAGCGTCATCTGCCGCATGGTCGGGTCGAGCGTGGCGAAAAGCTGATCCTTGGCCATCACCTCGGCCCCGGTCAACAGGTTGAAAAGCGTCGATTTCCCGGCATTGGTATAGCCGACCAACGCGACAATCGGATAGGGTACCTTGGCACGCGCCTTGCGATGCAGCTCGCGGGTCTTGACCACGCGCTCCAGCTGCCGGCGCAGGCGCACCATCTGTTCGTCGATGGCGCGGCGGTCGGCCTCGATCTGGGTTTCGCCGGGACCGCCGACAAAGCCAAGCCCGCCCCGCTGGCGCTCAAGATGGGTCCAGGCCCGGACCAGCCGCGTCCGCTGATAGGCCAGCGCCGCCAGCTCGACCTGCAACACCCCTTCGCGGGTCTGGGCGCGGTCGGCGAAAATCTCAAGGATCAGCCCGGTCCGGTCAAGGATCTTGACCCCCCATGCCTTTTCCAGATTGCGCTGCTGGACCGGCGTCACCGGCCCGTCGATCAGCACCAGCTCGGCGCCCTCGCCCCCGGCGGCGGCCTTGACATGCTCGCCGATCTCTTCGCGTTTTCCCTTGGAAAACAGCATCCCGGCATCGGGCTTGCGCAGCTTTGAGACCTCGGCGCCGACGACTTCGATGGCGGGCAGCGCATGGGCCAGCGCGATGGCTTCCTCCAGCGCCAGATCGGGCGACCGGCGGGTGCGATCATTGCCCAGATCGGGATGGATCACATAGGCCCGCGTCGGGGCCTCGCGCGTCTCGGTGGCTTCGGCCAATCAATCCTCGCCGTCGTAAAGGCTGATCGGCTGCCCCGGCATGATGGTCGAGATGGCATGCTTATAGACCAGCTGCGACTGGCCATCACGGCGCAAGAGCACGCAGAAATTGTCGAACCAGGTGATAACACCCTGGAGTTTCACACCATTGATAAGGAAAATCGTGACCGGAACCTTGCCCTTGCGAACATGGTTGAGAAAAGCGTCCTGAAGGTTCTGTTTGTCGCCGGCCATAGGGGGCACCTTGTCCTTATCGCTGTTTTTCAAGACTTAGGCGAGCCGCAGGCGGCTTGCAAGCATGTGACGCGGCCCCGGACTATCGCCGCCAGTAATCGGGCGAGAACAGTGCCAGAATTGCCAGCGTCTCGACCCTGCCGACGATCATCGCCCCGGCCAGAATGGCCTTGGTGACCGCCGGAAGCCCGGCCCAGCCCTCCCAGGGGGCGCCCGCCATCCCGGCCGAGCCCTGAAAGGTCGGCGTCAATGGAATCGCCCCGGCCAGCGGGCCGGTATTCGTCAGGGCGGCGATGGACAGGATGGTGGCGCTGTCGAATTCGATTTCCTGGATCGAGATCAGCATGACCACCACCGCGATCGAACTTGCGAAAAGCATGAAAAAGATAAAGGCCAGATAGGCCCCCTCGTGACGCAGCCGCCGCGCCATCAGCCCGCCGCCGGAAACGGAATGCGGATGCACGACCCGTTCCAGTTCGCGTTCGGAATGGCGCGCCAGGGCATAGACCCGCAACAGCTTGACCCCGCCGGCGGTGGTGGCAACGCCGCCCCCCATCATCGCCAGCCCCGCCAGGATCAGGCCCGGCGAGCTCAGCCCCGACCAGTTCCGCGCGCCCTGCCATTCCAATGAGTTCCAGCCCGTCGTGGTCAGATAGCTGAGCCCGTTGAAGATGCCGCCCCATGCCGCCGACATCGCGCTGTCCAGCGTTTCCAGCACGCCCGCCGCGCCGGTCGGGGACACGTCGATGGCACCGACGAAATGGCGCGCAAACAGCATCACCGACACCAGAAGCACCACCCCCGCCGCCATGCGCAGCTCGGGATCCTCAAGCCAGCTGTCGCCGGTGCTCAGCTCGCGCCCGCCGGGCCAGAAACGCCGCGACAGCGCCGGGATCAGAAACAGGAAAATCACCACCTCGCCGGTCAGCCCGCTGGCCTGTCCGGCGGGACCGTTGACCGGGCTGATGCCGCTGGTCGACAGCGTGCCCATCGCCCGGGTCAGCGCGACCAGCCCCGGCTCGCCCAGCATCAAAAGCAGCACCCACATCAGCATCGTCAGCCCGGCATAGACCGGCAGCACCTGCCGCCCGATCCGGATCATGCGATAGACCGGATCGGCATATTCCGGCCGATAGCCCACGGTGACGCGCTGCGCCGCCGCGAATGGCGCGTCGGGGGATTGCGGCAGCCGGGCGAACCGCTCGTTGCGGCCATAGGGTGAGGCCAGAATTTCAAAGCCGCCCACCCGCAGCGGCGCCAAAAGCGCCACCGCCGCCACCAGCATGAAAAGCCCCCCGAGCCAGCCCACCGTCGCCCGCCACAGATGCAGCGGCTCGGCCAAAAGCTCGGCCGAATAAAGCGAGGCCCCGGTGGTGGTCAGGCTCGACACCATTTCCCACCACGCGTTCAGATAGCCGGTATCGGGCAGCGACAGCGCGAAAGGCACGGCCAGCATCGCCGGCAGCGCCGTCATCGTGCCCAGCATGGTCAAAAGCACGCTGCCGGGACGCGGCCCTTCGGGATCGGCGGCGCTGGCCAGCCCGGTGATCACGGCCAGCAACAAAAACAGCCCCGCACAGCCCAGAAAGATCGAGCCGATCTTGTGCTGGTCCAGCGCATGGGCATAAAGCCCCGGCATGATCATGGCCAACGCGCCGATCCCGGCCAGAATGACGATCAGCGGCAGGCGCAGAAGAAACCTCATGCCCGCCTCAGAAAAAGTCGATCGAGACCTGCAACAGGCGCTCGACCTCGGGGATGTCGGATGACAGGGCAAAGATCACCACGATATCGCCCTCTTCGACGCGCAGATCGCCGACCGGCTTGATCACCCTGCCCTGTTTCTGCACCGCACCGATCAGCGCGCCTTCGGGGAATTCGATATCGCGCACCGGCCGGCCCGCGATGGGCGATGTGGACAGCACCTGCGCCTCGATCACCTCGGCCTCGGCATCGCCGATGGAATAGATGTCGCGCACCCGCCCGTGCCGGATATGGCGCAGGATGGTCGACACCGTGCTGGCGCGCGGGTTGATAAAGGCGTCGATGTCCAGCGGCTCCATCATCGACATCAGCGTCGGATCGTTGACCAGCGAAATCGCCAGCTTGGCGCCGACCTGCTTGGCGCGCACGGCGGCCAGGATATTGGTCTTGTCGTCATCGGTAATGGCCAGAACGGCATCGGCCTTGGGAACCGCCGCCTCTTCGAGCAATTCGGCCGAAAGCCCGTCCCCGTTCAGCACGATGGTCCGGTTCAGCGCATCGGCCGCGTCCTCGGCCCGGGCGCGGTTGCGCTCGATCAGCTTGACACGGACACGCTCGGGCCGCGCCTCAAGCGCCTGCGCCACCGCAAGGCCCACATTGCCGGCGCCGATGATGACCACGTTTTCCTGTCGCGCGGTCGGCTTGCCAAAGATTTCCAGCGTGCGCGGCACATCCTCGGCCAGCGTGAAGACATAGATCTGATCACCCTCGAACAGCTGGTCATTGGCCTCGGGGACGAAAAGCTTGCCATGCCGGCGCACGCCGGTGACGATCGCGCTCAGACTGGAAAACATGTCATTGAGCTGGCGCAAAGGCGTGTTCAGCACCGGGCTGTCGGGTTCCAGCGAAATCCCCAACAGATGCAACCGCCCCTCAAGGAACGTCTCGGCGTCAAAGGTCGAGGGCGTCGAAAGCCGCTGCAAGGCCGCCCGCGCCACCTCGCGCTCGGGGCTGATCACGACATCGATGGGCAGGTGATCGGTGCGGTAAAGATCGGAATAGATCGCATCCAGATAGGCCGAACTGCGCAGCCGCGCGATCTTGCGCGGCACCTGAAAGACGGAATGCGCGACCTGACAGGTGACCATGTTCACCTCATCCGAATGGGTGGCCGCAATCAGCAGGTCGGCGTCACGGGCCCCCGCCCGGTCCAGCACCTCGGGATGGCTGGCGAAACCGGTCACACCCTGCACGTCCAGCGCATCGGTGGCGCGCCGGATCAGCTCGGCATTGGTGTCGATGATGGTGACGTCGTTGCGTTCACCGGCCAGATGACGGGCAATGTGCCAGCCGACCTGTCCCGCCCCGCAGATGATGATCTTCATTCCCTGTCCAGCCTGCTGCCGTCATAAGAGGCGATCCTAACGCGGCCCGGGAATGACCGATACCCGAAAACACCCGTCCATCCCGCCCCCCCCTGGCACCCACGCATCCATCCGCCCTGTTTCTTCTTCACATAAATATCCAAAGAACCGCGCCGCCGGGCGCGATCACTTCACACTGACCTCGTCCTCGACGCGGACGCCCCCCACCACGCCCAGCGATTTCAGCTTGCGGTGGAGCGCGCTGCGCTCCATGCCGACGAATTGCGCCGTGCGGCTGATATTGCCGCCGAAACGGTTGATCTGGGCCAGAAGATATTCGCGCTCAAACAGCTCGCGCGCCTCGCGCAGCGCCAGGCTCGTGATCTGCGGCCCCAGCGCCAGCGCCTCGCCGCCGCCACTGCTGGCGCCGCCCTGCACCTCAAGCTCGGCCGGCTGGATCGGGCCGGTCCCATCCCCCAGGATCAGCACCCGCTCGATGACATTGCGCAGCTGGCGGATGTTTCCCGGCCAGTTCATCGTCTGAAGCGCGGCGCTGGTTTCCTCGGGCAATTCGCGCTGCGGCAGCGACTGGGTCAGGTGGAACTGCTCGATGAAATATTCCGCCAGCATCGGAATGTCGTCGCGCCGCTCGGCCAGCGAGGGCACGGCGACCGGCACCACGTTCAGCCGGTCATAAAGCTCTTGCCGGAAACGCCCGGCATTGATCTCGACCGCCAGATCGCGATTGGTCGAGGAAATCACCCGCAGATCGACCCGCACCTTGTCGGTCCCGCCCGAACGCTGGAACTGCTGCTCGGTCAGCACGCGCAGGATCTTGGGCTGCGTGCCCAGCGGCATATCGGCGACCTCGTCGAAATAGATCACCCCGCCATGGGCCTGTTCCAGAAGCCCGGGCTCGATGCCGCGCTCGGCGCTTTCGCGCCCGAACAGCACCTCTTCCATGTGATCGGGCTCGATGGTGGCGCAGGACACGGTGACAAAGGGCGCGCGGTCGCGCGGGCTGTGGGCGTGGATATAGCGGGCGGAAATTTCCTTGCCCGCGCCCGGCTCGCCGGTCAGCATCACCCGGCCGTTCGACTTGGCCACCTTGTCCAGCTGTTCGCGCAGCCGCCGGAACGGCGCGGAATTGCCCAGCATCTCGGCCGCCTTGGCCTCGCCGCGTTTCAGCACCGTGTTCTCGCGCCGCAACCGCGAGGTTTCCATGGCGCGGCGGATCACCACCAGAAGCTGGTCGATATTGAAGGGCTTTTCGATAAAGTCATAGGCGCCCTGTTTGATCGCCGCGACCGCGATCTCGATATTGCCATGGCCGGAAATGATGACCACCGGCACGTCGGGGTTGTTGCGCTTGACCTGCTTGAGGATGTCGATCCCGTCCATCTTGCTGTCCTTCAGCCAGATATCCAGGATCATCAGCGCCGGCTCGCCGGCATTCAGCTCGGCCACCGCCTCGTCGGAATTGGCGGCCAGCCGCGTGGCATAACCCTCATCGCGCAGAATATCCGAGATCAGCTCGCGGATGTCGCGTTCATCATCAACAATAAGAATATCACTCATTTCGACATTTCCTGCTCGTGTTTCTGGCGGCGAACCGACAGGCGCACCGGCTGACGCTCGCGCGGCAACCGGATTTCAGCCATGGCCCCCTGCTGACCGGGGGCATCGGTCAGCGACAGGCTGCCGCCATGTTCCTCGACGATCTTCTTGACGATGGGCAGGCCAAGGCCGGTCCCACCGGGTTTCATGGTCACATAGGGTTCGAAAAGCCGGGTCCGGTCCTGTGGCAGGCCGGGCCCGTTGTCGATAATGCGGATCGTGACCGCATCGGGGGCCGAATGCATCTCGACCAGCACCCGGGGCACCCAACCTTCGGGCGGGTCTTTGCGCAATTCATCAATGGCTTCCCCGGCATTCTTCAAAAGATTGGTGAACACCTGCCGCATCATGCCGGCATCGGCGTCGACGATCACCGGCTCGTCCGGAATATCGGAAACCAGCGCCCCTTGCAGCGCGTCGCGCTGCATCAGCTCGCTGTCGCGCAACAGCTTTGCGATATCGGTTTCCTTGCGGTCGGGTTCGGGCATGCGGGCGAAACGCGAAAACTCGTCCACGATCCGGCGCAGGTCATTGGTCTGGCGGATGATGACTTCGGTATATTGCTCAAGCGCATCGCGCTCGTCGCCGGCGATGGGGCCGAATTTGCGCTTGAGCCGCTCGGCCGAAAGCTGGATCGGGGTCAGCGGGTTCTTGATCTCATGGGCGACGCGGCGGGCGACATCGCCCCAGGCCGCCATGCGCTGCGCCGAAACCAGATCGGTCACATCGTCCAGCGCGACCACATACCCCTCAAGCCCGCCCGCCGCGCCGCGCCGGATCGCCATGCGCACCAAAAGGCTTTCGACCCGGCCCTCGCGGTTCAGGCGGATCTCGTCCTGCACCCATTCGTTGACCGACTGGTGCAGACGCTCGAAGAGCGGGGCGAATTCCGGCACCGCCTCGGAGAGCAACCGGTCGTGGTCCCGCGCCGGGTCCAGCCCCAGAAGCCGCGTCGCCGAGCGGTTCAGAAAGTCGATCTCGCCCGCCGCATCCAGCCCGATCACCCCCGCCGTGACCGAGGACAGCACGGAATCGAACAACCGCCGCTGATCGTCGGCGGCGCGATAGCTTTCGACCAGCTCCTGACGCTGCTGTTTCAGCTGGCGGGTCATGCGGTTAAAGCTTTCGCCCAGGGTCTGGATCTCGTCGCCGGTATTGGCATCGGGGATTTGCAGGTCCAGATTGCCCTCGCCCACCTGTTCGGAAGCGGCGGCCAGCCGCCCGATCGGCCGCGACAGCCGGTCGGCGAACCACAGGCCCAACCACATCGCCGCCGCCACAAGAAGCAGTGCGAAGCCAAGGTAAAGCAAGGAAAATTCCAACAGAACCCGGCCGCGTTCCTGTTCCAGCCGCTGATATTCGCCGACCGTCTGGCGGGTGTCGTCCAACAGCCCCAAAAGATCGCCATCCACGTCGCGGGTGACGTAAAGATAGCGGTCGGCCAGCGGCGGCAGCGGCACCAGCGCGCGGAATTCGTTATTCTGCCAGTCCTCGATCAGCACCAGCCCGGTGGCGCTGGCCTGATCGAATTGCGCGGGGCTGGGCTGTTCGTACCAGAACTGATAGCTGCGTTCGCCGCGTGCGCGGATGGTGCCGCGCCCGTCGATGACATAAGCCTCGCGCAGGCCGCGCTGGATCAGGCCCTGCCCCTGTTCCAAAAGCTGGCGCAGCACCCCGTCATCCAGCATCGGATTGCGCCGCGCCGCCTGGGTCAGCGCGCCGGCCAGAAGCTTGGCGTCATTGGTCAGGTCGCGGCGATGTTCGTCCTGATAGGCCTCGGCGGCGGAAAGCGAGCTTGAGACCACCTGCTGCACCCGGTTCGAGAACCAGCCCTCAAGCCCGATGCTCAGCGTCAGCCCCGCGAACAGCGCCACCAGCACCGTCGGCACCAGCGCGATGGTGGCGAATACGCCCACCAGCCGCATATGCAGCCGCGACCCCACCGCCGATTTGCGCCGCGCGGCAAAGATGCGCACCATGCGCGCCACCACCAGCCCGATCAGCACGATCAGGTAAAGCAGGTCCGCCAACAGCACCAGCCGCAGCATCCTGCCCCCCGAGGTCGCGCCCGCGAACGGCCCCATCACCGCAAAGGTCAGCGCCGCCAGCGCCGGCCCCAGCAGCACCAGCCCCAGCGTCGCCGCATTGCGATAGCTGCGCCGGCGCCGCAGGGCGACGAGCCGATCCCAAGAATGCCTGGACAATACCGCTGCCACGTGCCGACCTCATCATTCCGCCGCTGTTCCGCGGCGTTCTGTGGCCGTCGCGCGACTGTCGCGAACCGACCTGTGGCCGTTTTACATCAGCTTGCGGCGTCTTGTCACTTCGATATTCAGGTCGGTCAGTTTCTTGCGCAACGTATTGCGGTTGATGCCCAGAAGGTCGGCGCAGCGCAGCTGATTGCCGCCGGTGGCGTCCAGCGCGATCTCAAGCAGCGGCTTTTCGATCTCGCGCAGGATGCGGTCGTAAAGGCCGGGCGGCGGCAGCTGATCGCCATGCAGATCGAAATAGCGTTGCAAATGCATCTCAACCGATTGGGCCAGCCGCATATTCGCGGACTCGCCCAGACCGGCCAAAGGCGGGCCGGAAAGCGCCGGGGCCGGCGCGGCCATCCCGGTCGCCGGGGACATGGCGCGGGGCGCGGATGGCGCGGGCGCCGCCGCCTGCGCCATCACCGGCTGCGAATCCTGCAAGGTCTGGCGCAGTTCGGCCTCGGAAATTTCCGCCCCCGCCGCAATCAGCGCCAGCCGCCGCATCATGTTTTCCAGCTCGCGCACATTGCCCGGAAAGGGATGGGCGCGAATCACCGCGGTCGCGGCATCCGACAGCCTGCGCGCCGGCAGGCCCTGCGTCGCCGCGCGCGCCAGAAGATGACGCGCCAGCGGCGGAATGTCGTCGACCCGCGCCCGCAGCGGCGGCACGGTGATCGTGACCCCGGCCAGCCGGTAATACAGATCCGCCCGCAGCCGTCCGGCCGCCACCTCGGCCTGCGGATCGGGGCCGGTGGTCGAAATCAGGCGCGGCATCTGGTTGCGGCCCGGCCCGCTTTCCCAGGCCTCGATCATGCCGATCAGCCGGGCCTGCGCGGCGCTGTCGAACCCGGCCGGATCCTCGATCAAAAGGGTGCCGCCCAGCGCACGTTCGGCCGCGCGCTGGATCGCCTCTTCCGATGGATCGGCCGAGGTCAGCACCACGAAACCCGCCTCGCGCCGGTCGGACAGATCGTGAAACGAACGCGCCACCACGGTCTTGCCCACCCCCGCCTCGCCCGCGATCACCACCGGCAGATCGGCGTTGAGCACCCGCGCCACCATGCGAAACAGGTTCTGCATCGCCGGCGCATGACCGATCAGCGGCAGCGTCGGATCGGTGGCAGGTTCTGCCTCGGGGGGCGGGGCTGCGGGGGATTGCGCGGCGGGATCGGCGCGGCGCACGCGGCGCGACAGCGCCTGCCCCGCGCGCGCCATCAGATCGGGCAGGTCGAACGGCTTGGGCAGATAATCGAAGGCCTCGGCTTCGGTGGCACGGATGGCGGTGACGATGGTGTTCTGGGCCGAAATCACGATCACTGGCAGGCCGGGCCGGGCCTTGCGGATCGCCGGGATCATGTCGATGCCATTGCCATCGGGCATCATCACATCGGTGATGACCAGATCGCCGCGCCCCTCATCGACCCATCGCGAAAGCTGGTTCAGCGAGCCGGTGGCATGCACCCGACAGCCCGCGCGGGTCAGCGCCTGCGTCAGAACGGTGCGGATGGTGCGGTCGTCATCAGCGATCAGAACGGTGCCGTCCATGAAAAACCTCAGGCTTTGGGCAGGGAAAGGCGAAAGACGGTGCGGCCGGGCCGCGATTCCAGCGCGATCCAGGCGCCGTGATCGGCGACGATCTTCGAAACCAGCGCCAGCCCAAGGCCGGTGCCGTTCTCGCGCCCCGAAACAAAGGGCTCAAAGACCTCGGCGACGATGCTGTCGGGGATGCCGGGGCCGTCATCCTCGATCTGGATCTGCAAGGGCAGATGGCGGCCCTGCGGCTCGGCCTCGGTGGGCGCAAGGCGCAGCGCGCCGTCATAAAAGCTGTGGATGCGGATGGTGCCGCCGGTATGCGCGCGGGCGATGGCCTCGGCGGCGTTCTTGACCAGATTCAGACAGACCTGCACCATCTGATCGGCATCGATCAGCGCCGGCGGCAGGCTGGGATCGTAATCGGGCACGATCTTCAGCCCGCGCCCAAAGCCCACGGCGGCGGACCGGCGCACGCGTTCCAGCACGTCATGGATATTGACTGCCGCAAGACGCGGCGCCGAGGTGTCGCCAAAGCGTTCGACCTGATCCAGCAATTCCACGATGCGGCGCGATTCCGCCACGATCAGCTCGGCCAGATCCTGATCCTCGGGGCGCAGGTTCATGCCGATCAGCTGCGCGGCGCCGCGAATCCCGGCCAGCGGGTTCTTGATCTCATGCGCCAGCATTTCCGCCATGCCGATGGCCGAGCGCGCGGCGGAACGCGCCGCCTGCCCCTGTCCCAGCCGGCCGCCCCCCTCTTGCGGGGCGATCAGGATCACGGTGCCGCCCGCCGGGCTGGGCGCGGGGCCGGCATGCAGCGTGGCATAGCGGTCGCTATGCCCGCCCGAGCGGTCGCCGATCTCGAACCGCACGCCGGCGCGGTTCATCGCCTCATGCCCTTCGGCGACGCGGTCCAGAATCGTCGCCAGCGGCGGCACGACCCGCAGCCGTTTCAGCATTTCGGGCCCCTCGATCGGGTGGCCCAGCGACGACCGGCACGAGATGTTCAGAAAGGATTCCGCCAGATCGTTCATCGCCGCGATGCGTCCGCGACCGTCCAGAATGATCGCCGGCAAAGGCAGCGCCGACCAGTTCGGCCCGACGGTCGCGGGCATGAATGCGGGCCCAAGCTCGACCTCGGGATCGACAGACATGCCAGTGCCGGGGCGCGCGGTCATGGCGCCCCCGTGATGGCGGGACCGGTGATTTCGGAACCGGCGGTTCTGGAACCGGGGGGAACCGCGTCGCCAAAGCCGGCGCGGATCGCGGCCAGCGTCGCCCCGGGGGTCGCGGCGCGCATCAATTCGGCGCGGTTCGGGGCGCCATTCGCCTCGGCATACCAGCCCAGATGCTTGCGCGCGACGCGCAGGCCCAGCTCATGCCCGTAAAAGGACAGGATATCGTCGTAATGTTCGGCCACCGCCTCGGCCAGCGCCGCGCCCTGCGGCAGCTGCGGCGCGGGCGTGTCCCAAAGCGCATGCGCGATCTGCGCCAGCCGCCAGGGCGCGCCCTGTGCGCCGCGCCCGACCATGACCGCATCCGCCCCCGATTGTTCCAGCGCCGCGCGGGCCGAGGCCGCGTCCACCACATCGCCATTGGCAACCAGAGGCGGCCGGCCCGGCAGGTTCGCGACCGCCCGGATGGCGCGCCAATCGGCCTGTCCTGTATAGAACTGCGCCCGCGTCCGGCCATGCACGCTCAGCATCCTGACCCCTACCCCGGCCGCGCGCGCCGCCAGCTCCGCCGCATTCAGGCAATCATGGTCCCAGCCCAGCCGCATCTTCAACGTGACCGGCAGGTCGGGAACGGCGGCCACCACCGCCTCGACCAGCGTCAGCGCGTGGTCCAGATCGCGCATCAGCGCCGCCCCCGACAGCCCGCCCGTGACCTTTTTCGCCGGGCAGCCCATGTTGATGTCGACGATGCGCGCCCCCATGCCGGCCACGATGCGCGCGGTTTCGGCCATGGCCTCCGCCTCGCGCCCGGCGATCTGGACGCTGACCGGCAACGCCCCTTCGGTCAAAGCCTTGGCGCGGACGGCGGCACGGGTCGAGGGCCGCGGCGTCACCATCTCGGTCGAGGCGACCATCTCGCTGACCATCAGCCCGGCGCCGCCATGACGCGCCACCGCGCGGCGAAACGGCAGATCGGTGATCCCCGCCATCGGCGCCAGGAAAACCGGGGCGCCAAGCCGCGTCGCACCAAGGGTGATGGGGTGAGGCAATGTCATGTGAAAACTCGTAGGCCGGGTTCGTGGGATGCGAAAGAACCGGGCGTATGCCCGGATCACGGGCTTTTGCCCAGCACCGATATATGCCAGTTTTTTGGGCTGTTCGCCTAAATAATATGCAAACGCTGCGTCGTCAAATGTCGCATCGCTTCACGCCCCGCGTCGCAGCCCCTCTGGCCGGCGCCGGTCCCAACGGCTAAGCTTGGACCAAGCCAGTGACAGCCAGGAGCCGCGCCATGTTTCTTTCGGTCTTTGATATCTTCAAGATCGGGGTCGGCCCCTCGTCGTCGCATACGATGGGACCGATGGTGGCGGGCGGGCGCTTTCTGGACATGCTGCGCGACCAGCCCTTTCGCCCGCACGGGCTGCGCGCCAGCCTGCATGGCAGTCTGGCCTTTACCGGCAAGGGGCATGCCACCGACCGCGCCACCATCCTTGGTCTGGCCGGATTTTTGCCCGAAACCATGAATGCCGAGGCCGCCGAGACCGTGCTGGCCGCCAATCGCGACAGCCGGATCCTGTCGCCCGAGGGGCTGGGCGATCTGCATTTCGATCCGGCGCGCGATCTGATCTTTGACTATGACCGCGCCCTGCCCGGCCATGCCAATGGCATGATCCTGATGGCGACCGATGCCCAGGGCGACGTGATTTCGCAGGAAACCTATTATTCCATCGGCGGCGGCTTCGTGCTGACGGCGGCCGAGCTGGCGGCGCGGGGCGACGACACGCGCACCGATGCCTCGCCCAAGGTGCCGCACGCCTTTGCCAGCGCCGCCGAAATGCTGGATATGGCCGCCGCATCGGGCAAATCCGTCGCCGCGATGAAGCGTGAAAACGAACGTGTCTTTCGCTCGGACGCGGAAATTTCGGCCGGCATCCATCACATCTGGCAGGTGATGCGCAACTGCATGGAACGGGGGCTGGAAACGGGCGGCATCCTGCCCGGCGGGCTGTCGATCCGCCGCCGCGCGCCCGGCATCCACGCCGCGCTCAAGGCCGAGGCGGGGATGAACCTGACCGCGCCCCATGTGATCAATGACTGGATGTCCATGTATGCCATGGCCGTGAACGAGGAAAACGCCGCCGGCGGACAGGTGGTGACCGCCCCCACCAATGGCGCGGCCGGCGTGGTGCCCGCCGTCATCCGCTATTGGCTGGATCATGTGCCCGGCGCATCCGAACGCCAGCTGGACGATTTCCTGCTGACGGCGGCGGCGGTCGGCGGGCTGATCAAGCACAATGCCAGCATCTCGGGCGCGGAATGCGGATGTCAGGCCGAGGTGGGCTCGGCCAGCGCGATGGCCGCGGCCGGGCTTTGCGCGGTGCTGGGCGGCACGCCCCAGCAGGTCGAGAACGCCGCCGAAATCGCGCTTGAACATCACCTTGGCATGACCTGCGACCCGGTCAGGGGGCTGGTGCAGGTGCCCTGCATCGAAAGGAACGGGCTGGGCGCGATCAAGGCGGTATCGGCGGCAAGCCTTGCGCTGCGCGGCGACGGACAGCATTTCGTGCCGCTCGATGCCGCGATCGAGACCATGCGCCAGACCGGCGCCGACATGAGCGAGAAATACAAGGAAACCTCGCTGGGTGGGCTGGCGGTGAATGTGCCCAACTGCTGAAACAATAAAAAGCGTGCGATAATTCGCGCATCCACCTGCTTTCATGGCGGTTGGGGCCTGTCTTTGCTTGCCCAATCCGGGGCCTTCCTGTAGCCAAGTCGCATAAGCAAAACCCAAGCAACCGGGACAGAGCAGATGAAATTCCGTTCGGCTTTCGCCGTGCTTTCCATGACCGTGGCGCTTGCCGCCTGTAGCGAGCTGCCCTTTCAGACCGCAGCCAAGCCCGAAGCCACGGGCCATGTCGGACCGCCCGGTGTCTCGCCGCTGGAGCAGCCGATCGAGACCGGGGCCGAGCTGGTCCCCGTCGCCACCGCCGAGGCCAGCACCATGAGCACCGCCATGTTCCGCGCCAGCGGTGCGGGCTGGACGGTGACCGCCGCCGACAAGAATGCCGTCTATGAACGCGCCGGCGCGAAATCGGTCGGCGTCAGCGTGCGCCGCGTGACCTATGCGCGCGGCGTCGAGTTCATCGGCACCATGAACGGCGCCGTCTTTTCGCTGAACGTGCAGGCTCAGGCCTGCGAGGCGGGCGATCAGAAAACCCCGTTCACCGCGCGCCTGCGCGTCGGCAGCCAGCGGCTGACCGGCTGTGCCGTGCCCACCGACACGATGCCCAAGGCGCAAACCCGCGCCTCGTCCGCGGCCCCCAAACCCAAGGCGCAACCGAAGCCCGCCGCCACCACGCCCAAGCCGCCCACGGCGACCACCTCCCCCGCTGGCGAAAGCCCGGTGAAGGTCCCGCCGGGCACGACCCCGGCGACAGGCACGGCCACCACCCCGGCGGTCACGACGACGGCGCCTGCGACGACCGCGCCCGCCACCACGGCGCCGGCACCCGTGACGACCACGCCCACGACAACCGCACCCGCGACGGCACCGGCCGCGCCCGCGACGACCGCGCCTGCGGCCACCGGCGGCAATGCCGTGCCGGCCCCGGCGCTGGTGCTGCCGCCCACGCCCCCCGCCCCGGCAGCCGGTCAATGATCCGAATGACCGGACGCGGCCCATGCGGCATCTGCCGCGCGGGCCGCGCCACCCCGCCGCGCCCCGACGCGGGCACAAGACCTGAGAGGACCCGCCGATGCGCGCCCATTCGACCCTGACCCGCCGCCTGCTGGCCTCGACCATGCCGGTGGCGCTGTTGCTGAGCCTGGGCACCGCGCCCGGCCGGGCCGATCCGATGATCGGCTCGACGCTGAACAGCTATGGCCTGCCCGGCGGCATCGACACGCCGACCGCCGAAATGCTGCCCGACGCCACGCTGGGCGCGACCATCGCCTATTCCGATCTGGCCCGGCGCAACTCGATCGTGTTTCAGGCGCTGCCGCGTCTGACCGTGGCGCTGCGCTATTCCCGCGTCGACAGCACCGAGGAAAGCCGGGGCTTCATCTGGGACCGCAGCTTTGACGTCCGCTATCAGTTCCTGGACGAGGATCCGAACGGCTGGCGGCCGGCGGTCGCCGTCGGCTTGCAGGACTTCATGGGCACCGGCATCTTTGGCGCCGAATATTTCGTCGCCAGCAAGACCATCACCCCGCGCCTGCGCGTCAGCGCCGGCCTTGGCTGGGGCCGGCTTGCCCAACAGGGCAGCATCGGCAGCATCGGCGACCGCCCCGATCCCGACGATCAGGAAGGCGGCAAGCCCAATATCGACCAATGGTTCCGTGGCGATGTCGCGCCCTTCATCAACGCCACCTGGCAGGCGACCGACAAGCTTTATCTGACCGCCGAATATTCCGGCGACAGCTATGCCTGCGAGACCGGCGATGCCGAGAACTGTCAGCGCGCCGTCTGGCTGAGCGATGGCGACAAGCTGAAGAACCGCTTCAACCTGGGCCTGACCTATCAGATCGGCGCGAACTATCAGGTCAAGGGCTATGTGCTGGGCGCCAAGCAGGTCGGTTTCCAGTTCAGCGTCGCCATGGATCCGCGTCAGGCCCCCTTCCCCTCGGGGCTGGAAAAGGCGCCGGCGCCGGTGCGTCCGCGCGTGGCCCAGAACGTCGATCCCGAAGGCTGGTCGGGTGCATGGTCGGCCGACCCGACCGCACAACCCGCCATCCAGAAGGTGCTGGGCGAGGCCCTGTCCAAAGAGGGTCAGGTGCTGGAAAGCATGGCGCTGGACGCCAACCGCGCCGAGGTCCGCATCCGCAACCACCGCTATATCCAGCAGGCCGAGGCCATCGGCCGGACCGCGCGGCTGATGACGCGGGCGCTGCCGCCTTCGGTCGAAACGCTGGTCATCACCTCGTCCGAGGACGGCGTTCCGACCAGTTCGGTGACGCTGCGCCGCTCGGATGTCGAGCGGCTGGAAAACAGCGAAGCCGGCCAGATCGCCGCCGCCGCGGTGGTGACGGATGCCGATCCGCGTCCGGGCAACCTGATCTATTCGCAGGACCTGTTCCCGCGCTTCCGCTGGGGGCTGAAGCCCTATCTCTCGACCTCGCTTTTCGACCCGGACGAACCGTTCCGCTATGAAATCGGCGCCGAGCTGCTTGGGGAATACGAGCTGCTGCCCGGGCTGATCCTGTCCGGCAGCGTGCGCCAGCGCGCCTTTGGCAATCAGGAACAAGAGGGCCCCGGCAACCTGACCCCGGACGAATACGAAGCCCAGGGCGAGGATGTGAACGAAAACGGCGTGCCGCGCGTGCGTTCGGACGGCCGGATGTATCAGGGCAACAAAAGCCCGACCATCCCGCGCCTGACGCTGGCCTGGTATGCCAAGCCGACCGAAACGGTCTATAGCCGCGTCACCGTCGGCCTTTTGGAACGCGCCTATGGCGGCGTTTCGGGCGAAGTGCTGTGGTGGCCGGTCAATTCGCCCCTGGCCTTTGGCGCCGAGATCAACCGGGTCAAGAAACGCGATTTCCGCGATGTCTTTGGCTTCCGCGACTATGAGGTCACGACCGGCCATATCTCGGCCTATTACGAATTCAGCAATGGCATCACCGCACAGCTGGATGTCGGCAAATATCTGGCCGGCGACAAGGGCGCGACCGTGTCGCTGTCGCGCGAATTCGCCAATGGCTGGCGGGTCGGCGCCTGGGCGACCAAGACCGATCTGAGCGCCGAGGATTTCGGCGAAGGCTCGTTCGACAAGGGCGTCGAGATTTCGATCCCGCTGGGCTGGGGCACAGGGCAACCCTCGTTGCGCCGCGTCGGCGGCAACATCCGCTCGCTGTCGCGTGACGGCGGTTCGCGCCTGCGTGTCGACGGGCGGCTTTACGATACGGTCCGCGACAGCCATTCGGGCCAACTCTATCAAGGTTGGGGGAGGTTCTGGCGATGAACCGCATGATGACGCGCACCGCGATCGGTGCCGCCCTGCTGGCGATGCTGTCGGCCTGTGGCAATATGGGCAGCGACGGCTCGGTCGCCGGCATGCTGGGCACGGCGGTCAAGCAAAGCGCCGCCAAGGTGCGGGGCGAAAAGGCCGCCGCCGCGCCTGCGCGCGATCCCTCGGCCATGGCGGCCGAGGCGCTGCGGGTGAATTCCGGCCCGCTGATCATGGTCGGGCTGGAAAACATGGGCACGACCCAGGTCATGGCCATGACCGGCGAGAATGGCGGTCAGCGCACCTATATGACCAAGAACGAACAGGCGCTGATCCTGCGCGGCGGCATGCTGGCGGGCACGCGCGGCCTTGGGCATGACCTGTCGGTGGCCGAAATGTCGAACTCGGCCGCGCTGATCCGCGCCGGTCGCAGCGGTCAGGCCCGGCGCGTCATGCGCTATTGGACCGGCGACGGGCTGGAACGCCCGATGAGCTTTGACTGCACCATCGGCCCCGGCCCGAAAGCCGGCGTGATTCTGGAAAGCTGTCAGAACGGGCCGGCGACCTTCCAGAACAACTATATCGTTTCGGGCGGCCGGGTGACGGTGTCGCGGCAATGGGTCGGGCCCAATCTGGGCTATGTGACCATTCAGGAACTGCGCCCTTAAGCGCGCAACACCATCGCAGACATGAAAAAGCCCCGCAGAGATGCGGGGCTTTTTTCATGTCCGGGTCTTTCGTCTCGCGGCGCAATGCCGGGGCCGCGCGCCGGCATGGTCGGGACATGGCAAAGTCGAGACATGGCAAAGTCGGGACATGGCAAAAGAAAAAGGGCTGACCTTGCGGCCAGCCCTTTCAACCAAAGGTCCTTTACGGACGATTAGTTGCTCGAGTCGTCATCATCGTCGTCGTCCGAAGCGACGGCGGCGATCACGCCCAGCAGCAGCAGGGCCGGAACGACGAGGCCAGCGTTCGACGAAGCGGGCTTCTCGTCAACGACGACCGGCTCGACTTCCACGACGGGGGCGACATAGCCGCCGGCCAGAGCCGACGAAGCCGTCAGGCCGAGGGCCAGGGCAAAGGTAGCAAATTTGGTCATGATCATGCTCCGTTAGTACTTTGAAGGCTGCCGTTTCCAGCAACATCGCAGCGACAGTCGCATAAAGCCAAGGACTTGGAAAGCGGTCTTGATCGGGAAATGCTCTGCCGTCCGGGCAACTGTTGCATATTCGCCAACACCCTGTTTTCTGGGCGGGTTCTCGCCGGAGCGTCACCCCGAACCTGCGGGTTCCCGCGCAAGGCGAAAATATCACGATTTCCGGTAACAGGCCAAGGATAAAGCATAAATCCCGGCCGAGACGGCGATGATCGACGAGCCGGCCGGGCTGCCGAGCCAAAGACTGGCGCCAAGTCCCGCCAAAACCGAGATTGCACCGATCAGGGTTGCGGAACCCGCCATCTGTTCGGGCGTTGCAGAGAATCCCCGCGCGGCGGCCGCCGGGATGATCAGCATCGCCGATATCAGCAATGCCCCGACAATCCGAATCGCTATCGCCACCACCACAGCCAGCGCCAGCGACAGGATCAGCCTTTCGCGCGCCGGGTCGATGCCGGCGGCCATGGCCAGTTCCTCGTTCACCGAGGCCGTGACCAGCCGCTGCCAGCGCCAGATCAGAAGCCCCAGCACCAGCGCCGCCCCGCCCCAGATCCAGACCAGATCCCAGCGCGACACCACCAGAATATCCCCGAACAGAAACGCATCCAGCCCGGTGCGCAGGCCCGGCACGAAACTGGCCGCGACCAGCCCCAGCGCAAGCGCGCTATGCGCAAGCACCCCCAGCACCGTATCCGCCGACTGACCGCGCGCCGTCAGCCGCGTCACGATCAAGGCCATGGCCAGCGCGACCGCCAGCGTGCCCAGATAGACCGGCGCCTGAAACGCAAAGCTCAGCGCCACCCCCAGAACCGCCGCATGCGAGGTCGAATCGCCGAAATAGGCCATGCGCCGCCAAACCACGAACGATCCCAAGGCCCCGGTCGCCATCACCACGCCAAGCCCCGCCAGAATTGCGCGGATCAGAAAATCGTCAAGCATGGGAAACCTTCAATGCTGATGGCGGCATTCGGGGCCGTGGCAATGCTCGGGTTCAGGCCCCGCATGGGCGTGGGCGTGACCGTGGTCGTGCCCATGGTGATGGCCATGGTGATGGTCGTGATCATGATCATGGTCGTGATGATGCTGATACAGCGCCAGCGCGCCCAGCGATTCCGCGCCAAACAAGGCCCGATAGGCCGGCGCGGCGCTGACCACCTGGGGCGTGCCCTCGCACCAGACATGACCGTTCAGGCAGACCACCCGGTCCGAGGCCCGCATCACCACCAAAAGATCGTGGCTGACCATCAGCACCGCCGCGCCGGTTTCGGCCCGCACCTCTTCGATCAGCTTGTAAAAGGCGACGATCCCGGGCTGATCCAGCCCCTGCGTCGGCTCGTCCAGAACCAGAAGCTGAGGATCGTTCAACAGCGCCCGCGCCAGCAGGACACGCTGAAACTGGCCGCCCGACAGCGCGGTGATCTGCCGCCGCTCAAGCCCGGCGACGCCCGTCCGCGCCAGCGCGGCGCCGGCCTCTGCGTCACCGACCCGCCGCGGCAGCGACAGAAACCGGCGCACCGTCATCGGCATCGCCTTTTCGATATGCACGCGCTGCGGCACATAGCCGATGCGCAGACCGGCCTGACGCTCGATCCGGCCGGTATCCGGCGCGACATGGCCAAGAAGCGCCCGCACCAGCGTCGATTTTCCCGACCCGTTGGGGCCGACCACGGTCACGATCTCGGCCGGGTCGATGCGGAAATCGACATGGCGCAGCACCGGCAGATCGGCGCCCGCGTGGCTGACCGAAAGGTCGGATGCCCGAATCAGCGGCGCGGTCATGCCCGCCCCTCATCCCGGCAGCGGGCGCATTGGCCGACGATCTCGACGGTGCTGCGCTCGATGGCGAATTCCGACTGTGCGGCCAGATCGTTCAGCGCGTCACGCAATGGCGGCGCGTCCGCCTCGGCGACCTGTTCGCAGCTGCGACAGATCAGAAAGACGGGCGCGTGATGGCGTTCCGGCGACAGGCAGGCCGCATAGGCGTTAAGCCGCTGAACCCGATGCGCAAGCCCTTGATCCACAAGGAAATCAAGCGCGCGATAGGCAACTGGGGGTTGCCTGCCGAACCCATCCGCGGCCAGCCGTTCCAGCACCTCATAGGCGCCCATCGCACGATGCGATTCCAGCAGGATTTCCAACGCCCGCCGCCGCACCGGCGTCAAACGGACACCGTCGGCGCGGGTCTGTTCCTCGGCCCGGCGCAGCACATCGGTGGCGCAGCGGTCATGATCGTGGTCGTGAAACGGGTCTGTCCCGTGCTGACAGGTCGGCATGATGTTATACTATCACAATATCCTTGACGGGTTACGATATAACATAAATAACATTGCCATTTCCGCAAGTGAGCACGCCATGACCCCGTTCCGCCCGATCCTTCTGTCCAGTCTCGCGCTTGGCTGCGCCCTGCCTGCCCTGGCCGAGGTGCCGCGCGTCGTGACCGACCTTCCGGTCACCGCCTCGCTCGTGCAGCAGGTCATGGGTGATCTGGGCCAGCCCGGGCTGCTGCTGACCGCGGGGGCCGATCCACATCATTTCCAGCTGCGCCCGCAACAGGCGCAGGACCTTGAAAAGGCCGATCTGCTGATCTGGGTCGGCCCCGAAATGACGCCGTGGCTCGACCGCGCCAGCACCAGCCTTGCCACGGATGCCAGCTCGCTGGCGCTGCTGTCCCTGCCCCAGACGCATCTGCGCGAATTCGCCGCCTGGGATGAGCATGAGGACGGCCATGATCACAGTCACGATCATGGGCACGATCACGGGCACGATCACGCTGGTCATGACCATGCGCATGACGATGGCCACGATCATTCCGGCGTGGATCCGCATGCCTGGCTCGACCCCGCCAATGCTCAGGTCTGGCTCGGGGCCATCGCGCAGGCCCTGTCCAAGGCCGATCCCGAGAATGCCGGAACCTATGCCGCCAATGCCACCGCCGCACAGGCGGCCGTCGCCGCCCTGGATCAGGAATTGCGCGCCGAACTGGCCCCGCTGGCCGAACAGCGTTTCGTGGTGTTTCACGATGCCTATGGCTATTTCACAGCCCATTACGGGCTAAGCCCGGCCATTCCGGTCAGCCTTGGCGATGCATCGGCGCCGGCCGCCGCCCGGCTAAGCGCGGTCCGCGACCAGATCATTGCCCAGCACGCCAGCTGCGCCTTTCCCGAGGTCAATCACGACGCCCGCCTGCTGGCCACCGCGATCGAAGGCACCGACACCCGCGAAGGCGCGGCGCTGGATCCCGGTGGCGTCATGCTGTCCCCCGGCCCCGGCCTCTATGACGCGACATTGCGCGGGTTGAGCCGGGCGTTTGCCGACTGTCTTGGCAAAGGCTGATCCCACCCCGGGAAAGACCTGATGCCTGGCCGTCACCCAAGGGTGGCGGCCAATTCATTTCCGGCAAAGCATTCATAAATATCGACAATATAATTCCTATAATTCCTGACTTATTCACTTTGACAATCCATAGTGAATCAGTCAGATTACGCATACACGCGACCGAAACGAGGATATCGACATGACCGCGACCCGCCCTGCCGAATTCACGCGTCCCGGCGTGACCGCTCTGCAACGCCTGCCCGAACATGATGCCGAATTGCTGACCGCCGGCGGCAATCAGGCGCTGATCGTTCTGGGCGATCAGGTCTATAACCTGCGCATCACCCGCGCGGGCAAGCTGATCCTGACGAAGTAACCTGCCCGAACGCGGTGCGGATCACCCGCGCCTTGGCCCCTTTCCCTCGGGTCGCGCCCCCTTTCCGGGGGTGCGATTCGTTTTGGGACCGGGTTTGAAGCCCGCCGGCTTGCCGCCGGGCTTTCCGCCCCGGACATCGCGCCCGGGCTTGCCCTCGCCGAACGGCTTGCCGCCACCCGCGCGCGGTTTGAACCCGCCCGGTTTGCCATCCCGGGGCGCGAAACCACCGCGATCGCCTTCGGCCGAACGGGGGCGATCCCCGGTCTTGAAGCCCGGCTTGCCACTGCGCGCCGGACGTTCGCCGTCCTCACGACGTGCAAAGGGCTTGCGCTCGCCATCCTCGCGACGCGCATAGGGCTTGCGGTCACCATCTTCGCGCTTGGCATAGGGGCGGCGCTCGCCATCTTCGCGGCGGGCAAAGGGCTTGCGCTCGCCATCCTCGCGACGCGCATAGGGCTTGCGGTCACCATCTTCGCGCTTGGCATAGGGGCGGCGCTCGCCGTCTTCGCGGCGGGCAAAGGGCTTGCGCTCGCCATCATCGCGACGCGCATAGGGCTTGCGGTCACCATCTTCGCGCTTGGCATAGGGACGACGCTCGCCGTCTTCGCGGCGGGCAAAGGGCTTGCGCTCGCCATCCTCGCGACGCGCATAGGGCTTGCGGTCACCGTCTTCGCGCTTGGCATAGGGACGGCGCTCGCCATCTTCGCGGCGGGCAAAGGGCTTGCGACCGGCCTCATCGGCGCGGGGACGCTCGTCCCCCCCTTCACCGCGCGCGGCGCCGCGTTCGCGGAAACTGCGCGGCTTTTCTTCGGTCTCGCCGGTCAACAGGCCGCCCAATTGGTCGCGCAGAACCTTGCGCTTGACCTCGCGCACCTCGTTTTCCTCCATGCCGGTCAGCTTGAAGGGACCATAGCCGATGCGGATCAGACGGTTCACGATCAGCCCGACATGGGCCATGGCGCGCCGGATCTCGCGGTTGCGGCCTTCGCGGATTCCCACGGTCAGCCAGGCGTTCGCGCCCTGCTGGCTGTCCAGATTGATCTCCATCGGCTGGAATTCCTCGCCGTCGATGGTGACGCCCCGGCGCAGCGGCGCGAATGTCAGATCATTGGGCTGACCATTCACGCGCACGCGATAGCGGCGCAGCCAGCCCGTGGTCGGCAGCTCAAGCCGGCGCTTGAGCTCGCCGTCATTGGTCAAAAGCAGCAGCCCCTCGGAATTCAGGTCAAGCCGCCCGACGGTCATCACCCGAGGCAGATCGCGCGGCAGCGCATCGAACACCGTCTGCCGCCCCTTTTCATCTGCGGTCGAGGTGACCAGCCCGATCGGCTTGTAATAGAGCCAGAGCCGCGTCTCTTGCGGCGCCTCCAGCGGCTTGCCATCGACGCGCACCTTGTCCGCCGCCGTGACGTCCAGCGCGGGGCTGTCGATTTTCTGGCCGTTCACGGTGACCCGCCCTTCGACGATCATGCGCTCGGCCTCGCGCCGGCTGGCGACACCGGCGCGCGCCATGACTTTGGCAATACGCTCGGCGCCGGTCGAAACGGGGGATTCTGGGGTGTCGGTCATCGCGATCTCCTGCGCATCTCTGCGGTGGCAAAGCGGGTGTGATACACGAATCATGCCGCAAAGGAAAGGGCGCGATGGGGGCTCTGCCCCCGGCCCGTACCGGGCCTCCCCCGGGATATTTCGGCATGAAAGACGGGCAATCGCCGCCGCTCCGGGCACAAGGCTGGTCATCTTCCATGTTCAAATATCCATGCTATTGCCGCAAGACGCGCAGCGGGGCAGAAGAGGGCATGAACTTCACCTCTTACATGCCTGACGCCCTGCGCGAGGCGCGCGCCGCCGCCGCGCGCGACGAGGTGCCGGTCGGTGCGGTGCTGATCGGTGCGGATGGTCGGGTTCTGGCACGAGCCGGCAACCGGACACGCGAGCTGTCGGATCCCACCGCGCATGCCGAGATTCTGGTCATTCGCGCGGCCTGCGCGGCCCTTGGGTCCGAGCGGTTGCCCGGCGCGCGGCTTTGGGTCACGCTGGAACCCTGTCCCATGTGCGCGGCGGCGATTTCGGCCGCGCGGATCGAGACCCTTTACTATGGCGCCGACGATCCGCGCATGGGGGGCGTGCGCCATGGCGCGCGCGTCTTTGACCATCCGCAATGCCACCACCGCCCCGGCATCGTTGACGGCATTTCCGCGGAAGAATCGCGCCGCCTGTTGCAAGATTTCTTTCGCGAACGACGCGATGGGTGCAATTACACGAAATAACCTGTCTTTTGTGAGCGCTTGCGCTGCACCGCAGCATCGTTATGTTGACGTCAGCGAACCTGGAGGGGCCGATGTTTCGGAAGATTCTGATTGCGAACCGGGGTGAGATCGCGATCCGCGTGATGCGCGCCGCGAACGAGCTGGGCAAGAAGACCGTCGCCGTCTATGCCGAAGAAGACAAGCTTGGCCTGCACCGCTTCAAGGCGGATGAGGCTTATCGCATCGGCGCGGGGCTGGGACCGGTTGCGGCTTATCTGTCGATCCCCGAGATCATCCGGGTGGCAAAGGAATCGGGCGCCGACGCAATCCATCCGGGCTATGGCCTTTTGTCGGAAAACCCCGATTTCGTCGATGCCTGCGTGGCGGCCGGCATCACCTTTATCGGCCCCAGCGCGGATACGATGCGCGCGCTTGGCGACAAGGCCAGCGCCCGGCGTGTCGCCATCGCCGCCGGCGTTCCGGTCATCCCCGCGACCGAAGTCCTTGGCGACGACATGGACGCGATCAAGGCCGAGGCCGCCGGGATCGGCTATCCCCTGATGCTCAAGGCCAGCTGGGGCGGTGGCGGGCGCGGCATGCGTCCGATTTTCGGCCCCGAGGAACTGCCCGAAAAGGTCCGCGAGGGCCGGCGCGAGGCCGAGGCCGCCTTTGGCAATGGCGAGGGCTATCTGGAAAAGATGATCCTGCGCGCCCGCCATGTCGAGGTTCAGCTGCTGGGCGACGGCCATGGCGGTCTTTACCATCTTTATGAACGCGACTGCACCGTCCAGCGCCGCAACCAGAAGGTCGTCGAGCGCGCGCCCGCGCCCTATCTGACGCCCGCGCAGCGCGCCGAGGTGTGCGAGCTGGCGCTGAAAATCGGTCGCGCCGTCGGCTATCAGAACGCCGGCACCGTCGAATTCCTGATGGATATGGACAGCCAGCAGTTCTATTTCATCGAGGTCAATCCCCGCGTCCAGGTCGAGCATACCGTGACCGAAGAGGTCACCGGCATCGACATCGTGCAGGCCCAGATCCAGATCGCCGAAGGCGCCACCCTTGCCGAGGCGACCGGCGTCGCGGATCAGGACGGCGTGCATCTGAATGGTCACGCCCTGCAATGCCGGGTCACGACCGAGGATCCGCTGAACAATTTCATTCCCGATTACGGCCGCCTGACCGCCTATCGCAGCGCCACCGGCAACGGTATCCGGCTGGATGGCGGCACCGCCTATGCGGGCGGCGTCATCACCCGCTATTACGACAGCCTTCTGGTCAAGGTCACCGCGCATGCCCAGACCCCGGGCAAGGCCATTGCCCGCATGGACCGCGCGCTGCGCGAATTCCGGGTGCGCGGCGTGGCCACGAATATCGAATTCGTCATCAACCTGTTGAAACATCCGACCTTTCTGGATGACAGCTATACGACGAAATTCATCGACACGACCACGGACCTGTTCCATTTCCGCAAGCGCCGCGACCGGGCGACCAAGATCCTGACCTATATCGCCGATATCAGCGTCAATGGTCATCCCGAGACCGCAGGCCGCCCCCTGCCCCCGGCCGAGGCGCGCAGCCCGGTTCCGCCCCGCCCCCATGCCGATCCCCTACCCGGCACCCGCCAGCTGTTGGACCAGCAGGGCGCGAAGGCCGTCGCCGACTGGATGCTGGATGAGAAACGCCTTCTGATCACCGACACCACCATGCGCGACGGGCATCAGTCGCTTTTGGCGACGCGCATGCGCTCGATCGACATGGTGCGGGTCGCGCCCAGCTATGCCGCGAACCTGCCGCAGCTGTTCAGCGTCGAATGCTGGGGCGGCGCGACCTTTGACGTGGCCTATCGCTTCTTGCAGGAATGCCCATGGCAGCGGCTGCGCGACATCCGCGCGCGCATGCCGAACCTGATGACGCAAATGCTGCTGCGCGCCAGCAACGGCGTCGGCTATACCAACTATCCCGACAATGTGGTGCAGGCCTTTGTGCGTCAGGCCGCGACGACCGGGATCGACGTGTTCCGCGTCTTTGACAGCCTCAACTGGGTCGAGAACATGCGCGTCGCCATGGATGCGGTGATCGAAAGCGGCAAGATCTGCGAAGGCACGATCTGTTATACCGGCGATATTCTTGACCCGGCGCGGGCCAAATACGACCTGAAATATTACCTCGACATGGCGCGCGACCTGCGTGACGCGGGCGCGCATGTGCTGGGGCTGAAGGACATGGCGGGGCTATTGAAGCCGGGCTCGGCCGGGGTGCTTGTCAAGGCGCTGAAAGAGGAAGTCGGCCTTCCGATCCATTTCCACACCCATGACACCGGCGGCATTGCCGGCGCCTCGATCCTTGCGGCGGCGGCGGCGGGCGTCGATGCGGTCGATTGCGCCATGGACGCGCTTTCGGGCAATACCAGCCAGCCCACGCTGGGATCCGTGGTCGAGGCCCTGCGCCATACCGACCGCGACACCGGGCTGGACATCGCCGCCATCCGCGAGATTTCCAACTATTGGGAAGCGGTGCGCGAACATTACGCGGCCTTCGAATCCGGCCTGCAAGCCCCGGCATCCGAGGTTTATCTGCATGAAATGCCCGGCGGCCAGTTCACCAACCTGAAAGCCCAGGCCCGCAGTCTTGGTCTTGAGGAACGCTGGCACGAGGTGGCGCAGGCCTATGCCGATGTGAACCGGATGTTTGGCGATATCGTCAAGGTCACGCCCTCGTCCAAGGTGGTGGGCGACATGGCCTTGATGATGGTGGCGCAGAACCTGACGCCCGCGCAGGTCATGGACCCGGCGGTCGAGGTGGCCTTTCCCGACAGCGTCGTCGACATGATGCGCGGCAATCTGGGCCAGCCCCCCGGCGGCTGGCCGCAGGACTTGCAGGCCAAGGTGCTCAAGGGCGAGGCCCCGATGACCACCCGCCCCGGGGCCAGCATGGCGCCCATCGACCTTGAGGTGGTGCGCGCCGATGTCAGCAAGCAGCTTGAGGGCAAGCCCGTCGATGACGAGGATCTGAACGGCTATCTGATGTATCCCAAGGTTTTCCTGGATTACATGGGCCGCCACCGGACCTATGGCCCGGTCCGCACCCTGCCCACGCGCACCTTTTTCTATGGCATGGATCCGGGCGAACAGATCGAGGCCGAGATCGACCCCGGCAAGACCCTGGAAATCCGTCTGCAAGCCATTGGCGAAACCGACGAGACCGGCGAGGTCAAGGTATTCTTCGAACTGAACGGCCAGCCGCGCGTGATCCGGGTCCCGAACCGTCTGGTCAAATCCCAGACCGCCGCCCGGCCCAAGGCCGATCCCGGCAATGACAGCCATGTCGGCGCGCCGATGCCGGGTGTCGTGGCCTCGGTCGCCGTCACTCAGGGCGCGAAGGTTGCCGCCGGCGACATGCTCTTGACCATCGAGGCGATGAAGATGGAGACCGGCATCCATGCCGACCGCGCCGGCATCGTCCGCGCGCTGCATGTCACCCCCGGCCAACAGATCGACGCCAAGGACCTGATGATCGAGATCGAATAGGCCGCGATCCCATCGAAACCAAGGCCATGGCGGGCCGGCCCGATCGGGGTCCGGCCCGCTTTTGCGTTCTGCGCCATCATGCCGCGCCACCATGCGGCCGGGCGGCGGGATGCAAACTGTTGGATATCGCCGCCGCCTCGCTATATCTGGAACCGTGTTCCCGTATACACGAACAGATGACGAGATTTTCCCATGATTCTGGCCCCGGAAGTAACAGCGTTCTATGAGGCCCGGACCGGCTCTGTCCAATATGTGGTGGCCGATCCCGCGACACGGCAATGCGCCATCATCGACCCGGTGCTGGATTATGACGAGAAATCCGCCGCCACCGCGACGATTCAGGCCGATCTGATCCTGAATTTCGTCACCGACAGGGGCTATCGGGTGGCGTGGATTCTGGACACCCATCCCCATGCCGATCACTTCTCGGCGGCCGATTACCTGAAACGCCGCACCGGCGCACCCACCGCCATCGGCGAAAAGGTGACCGAGGTGCAAAAGCTCTGGGCCGGATATTACAACCGCCCCGATTTCCCCACCGATGGTTCGCAATGGGACAGACTGTTCGCCGCGGACGAGGTCTTTCAGCTGGGCGACATCCCGGTGCGGGTGATGTTTTCGCCCGGCCATACGCTGGCCTCGGTCACCTATGTCATCGGCGACGCGGCCTTTGTCCATGACACGCTGTTCATGCCCGACAGCGGCACCGCGCGCGCCGATTTCCCGGGCGGCAGCGCGCCCGCGCTCTGGCGCTCGATCCAGGAGATCCTGGCTTTGCCGCCCGAGACGCGGCTGTTCACCGGCCATGATTACCGGGCGGGCGGGCGCGAGGCGCGCTGGGAATCCAGCGTGGCCGAACAGCGCGCGACCAATATCCATATCTCGAAATACCTGACCGAGGCGGAATTCGTCGCCGCGCGCGAGGCCCGCGACCGGACCCTGCCGATGCCCAAGCTGATCCTGCATGCCTTGCAGGTCAATACCAATGCCGGCCGCCTGCCCGAAGCCGAAGGCAATGGCCGGCGCTATCTCAAGATCCCGCTGGATCTGTTCGCAACGGTCTGGGATTAGGCAAAGGGGAACAGGATGCACATCCAAATCAAGCATGAAAGCCCGCCCATCGGGCCGGTCCGGGGGATCGCGCCGCCCGGTCGCCGCCCCGCCGCCGGCCGGTGCGGGATCAGCGGACGGGGGCATCAATGACCGAATTCACCCCGCTTCAATCCGCATTCGGCGGCGCGCTGATCGGGCTTTCGGCCGTGCTGTTGATGGCACTGCTGGGCCGGGTCGCGGGCATGACCGGCATTCTCTCGGGGGCGATCTTCGGTCCTGACCGGGGATGGCGCCTGGCATTTCTGGCCGGAGCCATCGCCGCGCCGATCCTGATGGGCGCGCTTGGGGCCGGGATCGCCTTTGACAGCCCGGTGCCAAGGCCGCTTCTGGTGCTGGGCGGGCTGCTGGTCGGCATCGGGGTCAGCTATGGCGGCGGCTGCACCTCGGGGCATGGGGTCTGTGGCAATGCCCGGCTGTCGCCGCGCTCGCTGGTGGCGACGGTGACCTTTATGCTGAGCGCCGGGATCACCGTCTATGTGATCCGCCACCTGATCGGAGGGCTCTGACATGCCCATTCTGGCCGCTCTGATCGCCGGGCTGATCTTTGGCGCGGGCATTGCCGTGTCGGGCATGATCAACCCGGCCAAAGTGCTGAATTTCTTTGATATCGCCGGGACATGGGACGCCTCGCTGATCTTTGTGATGGGGGGCGCGCTGCTGGTCACGATGATCGGCTATCGGCTGGTGCTGAGGCGCGCGCAGCCGCTGTTTGACAAGATGTTTCACCTGCCGACGCGGCGCGATCTGGATCCGGCGCTGATCGGAGGTTCGGCGGTTTTCGGGATCGGCTGGGGCATCGCCGGGTTCTGCCCCGGCGGCGCGCTGCCGGCGCTGGGACTGTTTCAGCCCGATGCGGCGATCTTTGTGGGCGCGATGATCGCCGGTATCGCGCTGGCCCGCAGGCTGCGCCGCTAGCGGGCCCCCGCCCGGCGCTATTGCCCGGCGCTATTGCGCGGCGGGCAGGCGGGCGCGGACCAGCGCCGTCCAATAGGACACGCCCCAGCCGATCGCCTCATCGTTGAAATCATAGGCCGGGTGATGCAGGCCGGCGCTGTCGCCATTGCCGATATTGATCATCGCGCCCGGCACCTCGTTCAACATAAAGGAAAAATCCTCGCCACCCATGGTCGGCGGCATGTCGCGGCTGACACGGCCGGGGCCGGCCACGGCCTCGGCGGCAAGGGCGGCATATTCGGTTTCGGCCTCATGGTTCACCGTCACCGGATAGTTCCGGGAATAGCTCAGCCGGCCGGTCGCGCCATAGGCATCGGCGATGCCGGCGGTGATGCGCCCCAGCCGCGCCTGAGCCAGATCGCGCACCTCTTCGCGCAGGGTGCGCACGGTGCCGGTCATCCGGATGCTTTGCGGGATGACGTTAAAGGCGTCGCCGCCATGGATGGTGGTGATCGACACCACGACCGCGTCCAGCGGATCGACATTGCGCGCGGCGATGGTCTGCGCCGCCTGAATCAGCGCCGCGACCACCGGCATCGGATCGGTGGTCCGGTCGGGCATGGCGGCATGACCCCCGACGCCCTCGATCTCGATCTCGAACATGTCGATCGAGCCCATGATCGGCCCCGGTGCGATGGTGAATTCGCCCACCGCCATGCCGGGGCGGTTATGCATGCCGTAAACCTCATCGACGGGGAAACGCCGGAAAAGCCCGTCCTCGATCATCGCACGGGCGCCGGCGCCGCCCTCTTCGGCGGGCTGAAAGATCAGCACCACGGTGCCATCGAAATTGCGGCTTTCCGCAAGCCCGATGGCCGCACCCAAAAGCATCGCCGCATGGCCATCATGGCCGCAGGCATGCATCTTGCCCGGCACCTGCGAGGTCCAGTCCTTGCCCGTCGCCTCGACAATCGGCAGCGCATCCATATCCGAACGCAGCCCGATCGCCCGGCCCGAGACATTCGTGCGCCCACGGATCACCGCCACGACCCCGGTCTGGCCGATCCCCTCATGCACCTCGTCGACGCCGGCGGCGCGCAGTGCCTCGGCCACGCGCGCGGCGGTGCGCGGCAGATCGTAAAGCAGTTCGGGATGGCGGTGCAGGTCGTGGCGAAATTCGATCAGCTCGCCGATCCGGTCGGCAATCCAGTTTTCGACGGGCATGGCTCTGTTCCTGTTCTTGGGCGCGCGGCAGGGGTGAATGCCGCAATATGGCCGGGGGCGGCATCGCAAGGCAATGCGCGAACGCCCCCTGCCCGGGCTAAAGCCCCAATCGGTCGCGCAGCCCGTACCACCACGACCCCATGACCGAATAGGGCACGCGGAACATGCGCCCGCCCGGGAACGGGATCCATGGCAGGCCGGCAAAGACGTCAAAGCGCCCGGTATCGCCACGGATCGCCTCGGCCAGGATGCGGCCGAAAGTATGCGAGCCGGTGACGCCGTGACCGGAATAGCCATGGGCGAAATAGGTGTTCGGCCCCAGCCGCCCCATCTGCGGCACGCGGCTGAAGGACAGGGCGAAATTCCCGCTCCAGGCATAGTCGATGCGGGTCTGGGTCAGCTGCGGAAAGACCTTGACCATATTCGTCCAGAGCTTGGCCTTGATGTCATGGGGATCGGCGCCCCCATAGACGGTCCCGCCCCCGAACAGCAACCGCCCATCCGCGGACATGCGATAATAATCAAGGATATAGCGTACATCCTCGACACAGATATCGCTGGGCATCAGGGTCGCCGCCAGATCGCCCAGCGGCTCGGTCGCCATGATCTGGGTCGAAACCGGCATCACCCGCCGCGCCAGCGCCGGCACGACATGGCCCAGATAGGCATTGCCGCACAGAACCAGCGTTCTGGCACGCAATTCGCCCTTGGCGGTGTGCAGCGAGGGCTGCGGTCCATCGGTCCTGACAGCGGTGACGGGCGACATTTCGAAAATGCGGCCGCCCCGGCTTTCGATTGCCGCCGCCTCGCCAAGCGCCAGGTTGAGCGGGTGCATATGCCCGCCCTTGCGGTCGATCATCCCGCCGACATAGCGGTCGCTGGCCACATGATCGCGCATCTGATCGGCGCTCAGCATGTCCTGACTGTCGATGCCATAGCCGCGCCAGAGGTGCCACCGGTCCTCAAGCTCGCGCAGATGGGCATCGGTCAGCGCGGCAAAGACATTGCCGGGCTTCAGGTCGCATTGGATGCCATAGGTGGCGACCCGTTCGCGGATGATGTCGCCCCCCTCCATCACCAGACCGGCCACGAAACCGGCCGTATCCTGGCCATAGCGGCGGGCGATGGTCTGAAGGCTGGCGTTCAGCCCGTTGACGATCTGTCCGCCATTGCGGCCCGACGCCCCCCAGCCGATGCGCGCCCCCTCGACCACCGCGACGTCATAGCCATGTTCGGCCAGATGCAGCGCGGTCGACAGGCCCGAATAGCCCGCGCCGAGCACCGCCACGTCGACATCATGCGTGCCGATCAGCTCGGGTCGCTGCGGCGCGGGATTGGCCGAGGCGGCATAATAGCTTCCGGTATGCTCACCCGTTCCGGCATAGGGATGAGCGGCGGCGGAATGGCGGACGGGTGCGTTCATCAGACCGCCTCCAGATAGGAATGATATTCGAATTCAGTGACATGGCGGGTGAACCGGCGCAGTTCCTGCACCTTGCACTGCACGAACATGCGTTGCAGGCGGCGGGCATAGATTTCGGGCACATGCACCCCGCGCGAAAACGCCTCGATGGCCGAGGCCCAGTCGGGCGGCAGGGTTTCCAGATTCTGCGAATAGGCGTCGCCCTGAATCGGGGATGGCGGCTCCCACCCGTTTTCGATGCCCAGAAACGCCCCGCCCAGGATCGAGGCCAGCACCAGATAGGGATTGGCGTCGGCCCCCGCCACGCGATGTTCGATCCGGCGCGCCTTGGGATCGCCGCCGGGAATGCGGACGGCGACGGTGCGGTTTTCATAGCCCCAGGCCACCGAGGACGGCGCATGCGCGCCCGGCAACAGGCGGCGGAAACTGTTTTCATGCGGGGCGAAAACCAGCGCGTTTTCCTGCATCGTGCGGATCAGGCCGGCCACCGCATGGCGCATGATCGGCGTCCCCTCATCGCCGCCATCGTCAAAGACATTGCGCCCCTGTGCGTCGTTTAACGAGAAATGCACATGCATCCCCGAACCGGCGCGGTCGCCATAGGGCTTGGCCATGAAGGTCGCGGCGAAACCGTGCTTGCGCGCGATGCCCCGCACCAGACGCTTGAACAGCACCGCGTCATCGGCGGCCTGAAGCGGGTCGTCCACATGCAACAGGTTGATTTCGAACTGACCGGCGCCGTTTTCCGAGATCGCGGAATCGGCGGGAATGCCATGGGCATAACAGGAATCGTAAATCTCGTTCAGAAAGGCATCGAAATGCTGCAATTCGTCCAGGGAAAGCGCGCTGTCGGAATCCAGCCGCTTGCCGGTGATCGGCGAACGCGGCGGCTGCGGCACCGGCTCGGACGGGTCGACGACATAAAATTCCAGCTCGGTGGCAACGACGGGGGTCAGGCCACGCTCGCGAAAGCGGTCGACCACCGCGGCCAGGGCGCGGCGCGGGTCGCCCATGAAGGGGCGGCCGTCTTCCTGTCGCATCCACAGCTGGGCGAATGCCGCCGGGCGCGAGGTCCAGTCCACCGGGCTGATCGGCCGGCCGGTGAAATCGCACAGGCCATCCGCATCGCCGGTGTCGAACACCAGATCGTTGCCTTCGATATCCTCGCCCCAGATATCCATGCTGAGCAGCGAAAGCGGCATGCGCAAGGCGCCACTGGTGATCTTGTCCAGTTGCTCGATCGGGACGCGCTTGCCACGCATCACCCCGTTCAGGTCACAGATGCAGGCAAAGATCGTCTCGATCTCGGGTCGTTCGGCCAGCCAGGCCGGGGCGTCCTGCGAGGTCATCTGCTTGCTCCGAATATTTGTGATACTGTTTCTTATAATGTGATAGCATTTGGACTTGTGTCAAGCGGGGCCTGACGGCACCTTGCCTTGACGCCCCGCAACATGCCTGAGTGACAAGGATCGCCCATGGACCCGCCCGAATTGCCCGAAATACCGCGCGGCGCGGTGATGACGACACAGGAATATGCCTATTTCAGGTTGCGAAACGCGATCATGGTCGGGGCATTGAAGCCCGGCACCGCGCTGACCTTTCGCGGGCTTGCCGATCAGCTGTCGCTGAGCCCGACCCCGATCCGCGAGGCGTTGCGCAGGCTGAGTTCGGAAAACGCGATCGAAGTTCTGGGCAATCGTCGCCTGCGCGTGCCGCCGATGAATCCGGGCCTCTTCGAAGAGCTGGTGCATTTGCGCACCACCCTTGAGGTTCACGCCGCAACCCGCGCCTTTCCCTATATCTCGGACATGGCAATCGAAGGCTTGGCCGCGCTGGACGCACAGATGGATGACGCGCTTGCCCGGCGCGATCTGGACGCCCTGACCCGGATCAATCAGCTTTTCCACAAGACGCTTTATGCGCTGAACCCCAATCAGGCGGCGATCCCGCTGATCGAAAGCGTCTGGTTGCAGCTTGGCCCGTTCCAGCGCCAGGTGATCGAGCATATCGATCCGGTCGCCACTGAGGATCACCACAAGGAAATGCTGTCCGCCCTGCGTGAGCGCGACCTGCCCGCGCTATGCGCCGCGATCGAGGCTGATGTCCATGACGGTTCGATCCGCACCGGACGGCAGATGTTGCAGATGCCGGCTCAGCCGGGTCCCTGAGACCCGGCCAGCGCCAAGGCGGTCAATGGTCCGGTTGACCGGGCCAAGACACACCCAAACAACCATCCCACCGTCGCAAGCAACCCCCATTCCAGTCATGGCGTCCAATCACGACAGGCTCGGATCAACACCCGCCCCCGACCGATCACGGCACCTCATGGATCGCGGGGCCATGCGCGCAACCATCAACGCCCCTCACCCCTTTTCATCGGTAAGGGACGCCACATCATTCACGCAATGCGCTGATCTCGTCCAGTTCGGCCGTCGCACCGCCGGTCAGGGTCAATCGTGGCGTTCCGTTGACAAGCTCGACACCCGTCACGCGGGTAAAGGCCTCACCATAGGAGGTTCCGATCACCTCACCATCCTTGATCGATTCGACCCGGAACATGTACTTTCCAGCAGGCAAAAGATTGCCCTGTGCGTCACGCCCGAGCCAGTCGATCTCGCCATCGCCCGCGCCAATCTCTTCGCGAGAGATTTCATTGCCGCGCGCATCAAGCGTCACCAGCCTGACCTCATCGGCATCGGGTCGCCCGGCGACATTCAGCGTCAGCGGCGTCTGATCGAACCAGACGGGCGCGGTGGTCCGCACCTCGCGCCCGATCCAACCGGACAGCTGATCCAGCCCGCCCGCAGATCCTTGCGCCATCTGGGCAAGCAGCTGATTCGTCAGAACCTGCTGTTCGACCCCCGAGAATGTCGCCAGCTGCACCGCGAATTCCGTCCCCTCCATGGGGTTCAGCGGGTCCTGATTCTTGATCTGCGTCGTCAGCATTTTCAGGAACGTCTCGAAATCGCTGCTGGAAAAGGCCGAAGCCTGCGCATTGTTTGCCTGGCGCGGTGCCGTTGCAGCGGCCGCAACCGAGGAAATATTACTCACCATTCTGAAACCTCGTCAGATTCTGATATCAATTTGCGAACCGATCCGCGGTTGCGGTGCAGCTCTGACCATCGGCTGCCGCTCTGCCACGGCAGGTATCTGTTCCTTTTCGGCAATCATATCGGCATGCCCGCGATCTGATGCCTGCCGCTTTCCTGTCCCGCTATTGTCCGCAAATGACATTTCAGCGCCCCCCAGGCCGGAATCCCGCAGCTCTCGCGCAAGGATATCTGCGTGCCGGCGCAGCAGATCCAGCGTATCCGCATGCTCGGCATAGACGGCGACGGACGGGCGTTCCCCTCCGGTGATGACCAGACGGACGGTACCAAGCTCTTCCGGCTTAAGCGTGATCTCGATATGGTCGCTTTCGCGATTTGCGACACCAGAACCGATCTGCCTCAGCACATCATGCGCGATATGGGACACTTGGCGCGGCGAGGCCTGCATCAACGCAGCATCCGGCGTCGCCACCTCTGCCCGCGTATGCGCAACCAAACGCAATCCGACCTCTGCCTCAAGGGTATCCCGGTCTTTCGATAAAAGCGGTGCAAGCTTGACCTCTCGCGGAGCGCCGGTCTCGGCTGAGAACGCAACCGCTGAACGCAGCTCGGTCATCGTTGCCTGATCCGACGCCTTCGACACCCGCGAACGCGTCTCATCCAAACGAGCGAGATCGAGCAACTCCCCCTCCTTGTCAGCTCCTTTCTCCGTCGAAGGATCTTGCGACAATAGGGCGTACATGGTGATCATATCCCCGTCCTCTGCAACCGGCATCTGTGAACCCGATGCGGGCGATCTGGTCACATCCGCCGATACAGCTACGGAAGCCCGCACCGCCTCGCCCTCAACCAGATCCGCAAACGCGGCACCCGCCGCCGGGTCGGCGATCATGAGTCCATCGGGCAATCCATCTTTCGGCTTTGCGGCCGCTGGTATATCGGAGTTCTGCAACAAAACGGCCACGACGATATCGTCACCGTCCGTCTGCTCCGAATCATCCTCTTCCCCGATCTCTTCCTGCTCGTTCTGGGACATCTCTGGCGAGACCGAATCGTCCGCCCCCCCCTCCTCAACGAGCATAGAGAACGCGTCGCCAGCCTCGGACGGCCGCGCAGACATGGCATTTGCCGCCCTTACGGGGACCGCATTTGCAAAAGCTACCATTAATGGCGTCATGAATTTTACCCCAAATTCATTCGCAGAATTACCATCACCTGGTTACCAAATATTTACCGTCAGAAGTTATTTTTCCACAGGATGATCATATTTTAACAGAAAGTGAGATCCAGCTTTGCAGATCAACACGATAGCAGCCACTGTACCGTCGCCCCAAAGCGCACAGGAATCAAAGGTTGCTGATGGGCTCGAACGGGCATTTCTTTCCGAAATGTTAAAATACGCCGGACCTCGGTCACTGGAGGGAAGCTTCTCTGGCGGAGTTGGCGAATCTCAATTCGCAAGCATGATGACCGATGCCTATGCAGATGCGCTTAGCGCGCGGATGGATCTTGGCCTTGGAAAGAAACTTGAGGGAGGAAAAGCATGAGCAAGGCGCATGGGCACCTGCAACAGGCGCGCGCAGCGCTGACCGCGTTCAATCCGCAAGCCGCAGAAGAATCGCTGCGTAGCTTTGAAGACGAGATCAAAACCAGCGGCCTGACCGCAGATGCGGCCGCGCTTTTCCAGGCCGAGCTCGCAGAAATCCGGGGCCTGGCCGAAGCGGCAAAGGACGGCGTCGCAGCCGCACAAAGGCAGTTTCGAGAAATTCTCGAACTTTCGCGGCGTCTCGACACCTATGACAGATCCGGAAATCGGAAGGCGGAACAAGTCGCCCCCATGGCTACGCGCAAGTTTTGATTAAATATGTTCGGGACATTTCCTTGGAGATGCGCGCAGATTCAGAGATTATTCACAACTGACGGTTAAGACCGTTCATGTGCTTCAAAGCACCGGGCCAAAACCCGCAGGTCAGAAGGCCTTTTTGAAACCAGGGCAAAATGCCCTTTTACATTGGAGACAAAAATGTCCAGCATTCTGACCAACAATGGTGCAATGGTTGCCCTTCAGACTCTGAAAGGCATCAACTCGAACCTGGCAAAGACCCAGGACCAGATCTCGACCGGCAAAAAGGTTGCCAACGCCCAGGACAACGCTGCGGTCTGGGCAATCTCGAAAGTCATGGAGCAGGACCAGTCCAGCTTCAAGACCATTCAAAGCAACCTGAATCTGGCTGAATCGGTCGTGACCACCGGCCGCAAAGGCGCGGAACAAGTACGCGACCTTCTGCAAGAGATGAGCGATCTGGCCGCCAGCGTTGCCAGCGACGCGAACGACTACGCGACCGTCAACTCTCAAATCGTTGCCAAGAAGAACCAGATCACCGCCATCATCGATGCCAGCCAGATGAACGGTGTCAACCTGCTCAAGACCAACCCGATCCCCGGTCAGACCGACTTTTCGGTTCTGGCTTCGATGGACCGGACCTCGGGTACGGTTGCCACGTCCAAGGTCTCGATCACCGTTGCTTCGGTCGACTTTGAAGCCGATATCGAGGCGGCGACGGTGACCACCATCACGGATCGTGCGAGTGCGCTTACCGCACTTGGCGAGATCGAGGCACTGGTCAACATCGCGAAAGTCGGCGCCGCCGATCTGGGCACCTCGGCCAAACGCATCAATGATCAGTCGAACTTCGTGTCGGGTCTGGCCGATGCGCTGAAATCGGGTGTCGGCGCGCTGGTCGACGCCGACATGGAAGAAGCTTCTGCCCGCCTGCAGGCGCTGCAGACCCAGCAGCAGCTTGGCATCCAGGCCCTGTCGATCGCCAACCAGGCGCCGCAGACCATCCTGGCCCTGTTCAAGTAACGATCTCCGCAGGGGCGCCATATTCGGCGCCCCTGCAATCCGACTGCATTCTAGAATAGGAAATCAGGCGTGAATCCGGCTCCCTTCAGAAATACCCAATTCCAATTCGGCGCGGAACATATGCGCACCGATCGCGACAACGAGTATATGGCTTTTTCCCGTGTAACTCGTTTGCTTCAAAGCGCTCTTGAAAGCAGGAACGTCAACGACATTATTCGCGCCACTCATGCCAATACCGAGTTGTGGATCGCCCTAGCATCAGACCTTGCCTCGCAAGGCAACGAATTGCCCGATCAGCTCAAGGCGAATCTTATCTCATTGGCAATTTTCAGCATCAAGCATGGCCACCGTGTCATGGCCGAAGACGCACCGCTTCAACCACTTCTCGACATCAATCTGCACATCATGAAGGGATTGCGCGGTGAGGTGCAGCGATGACCGGTCTCATCCTCAAACTGGCCCCTAATGAACGGGTTCTGATCAATGGCGCGGTCATCGAAAACGGTGATCGCCGGGCAAAGATTTCAATCCGAACCCCTAATGCGAATATCCTTCGCCTGAAGGATGCAATTCATCCAGAAAAGGCCCAGACCCCTGTTTCCAGAACCTGTTATATCCTTCAATTGGTTTTGACAGGCGATGCAGCGGCGGATGAGGCCCATGATCAGATCATTTTGGGCTTGGAACAGCTTTCGCAAGTGTTCCATGATCGAGACAGCCGGAACATCCTGGCCATGACCACCGATTCCATCGTCTCGAAAAACTATTACCACGCACTCAAGCAGTTGCGTGAACTGTTACCAAGGGAGGCACGGATGCTCTCCGTGCAACGGTGATGGCCTATAATGTACAAGTCGCGGATGGCGGCTATCTTGGCTGGAAGCTTCTCGAACGCACGCTGGACTCGCAAAAGCAGGTCTTTTCGAAAAGTGCCGAGATTCAGAGATCTCGCGACTATTTCGTCGAGAACATCTCCAAAGTCGAAGCCGCCGAAGACCTTGTTGGCAATTACAAACTTCTGAGCGTTGCGCTCCGGGCATTTGGTCTGGATGACGACATCAACAACAAATACTTCATCCGAAAAGTCCTGGAAGCGGATCCCGATGATGAATCCAGCCTGATCAACAAGCTTCCGGATAAGCGCTATGAACAGCTGAACGCAGCATTCAAGCTATGGAGCGCGCCTGCTCCGGAGGGAACAACGACAACCGTCGACAGCAAGGCGATCTCTGATATGTATGTGACCCGATCTTTTGAGAAGAACATCGGCGAACGCCATCAGGAAATCGAGATTTCGCTGAACGCCCAGCGTGAGCTCAAGACGCTCGCCGAAGTCGACCTGAGTCAGAAATCGAAATGGTACCAAATCGTTGGCTCCAAGCCATTGCGCAAGGTCTTTGAAGGCGCTTTCGGGCTAAGCAGCCATTTTGCCAACCTGCCAATCGATCGTCAGGTTTCCGAGCTGAGAAGCCGGACGGAAAGGCTGATGGGAAGTTCTGATATCGATCAGTTCAGCGACAGCGCGAAGCTCGATCATCTGCTCAAGTACTATCTCATTCGAAACCAGGCGGCTCAGTCGGCAAGTATGTCGAGGTACTCGTCAGCATTGGCGATCCTGTCTAACAGGGGCTAGGCCTGTCGAGAGCAGGACGTACGCAGAATGCTGTCCCAAGCCGCGCTGTTGGTTACGTCAATGTTCAAGATCGGCTTGATCAACAGCAAGCCGCAGCAGAGCAGGGCGCCCTCAAGAGATTGAGCGACCTCCTCAATGGAAACAGGCGGTATTCCGCGATCGAGCTGGAGAATGCATCGCGATCTTCGACGTAAAGAGATCAGCGATGCGCGCCATTAAGGGATGTAAGCTCTGCGTCCGCGCCGGGCGATCTGTTCACCATTCCGTCTGGGACACGGCGCGGAGATGCGGCGGGAAACGCGGCACAGTTCATAAAGACGTCGATGGGTTGAGGTCAGCGTTTAATTCCTAGCCATTAGAGCGCTGGATTAAAGCGTTAGATCAATGCGCTCAATCAAGTTGAATGCGCCTTATTTGATCCTGCCCCCCTTCGCGCAGGCCATATCTGACACCATCGCGGCGAGCGCCTTCTGGGGTGAACGGCAGAGCTCTCTGGCCACTTCGGGCTTGATCAGGTTCCGACACGATCCGAACCTGATCAGCCGCAAGCTCTTTGTGCGCCACACTGAGCGATGCGGTCTTCATGTCGCGCCACGGCTTACCGCCACACCCCACGAAGAATGTATTTTCGTCACCGCAATCCCGGGTCTATTCCTTCACCGCCCCGGTCATCGACGAAACGTAATAGTCGACAAAGAAGGAATAGAGGATCACCACGGGCAAGGATCCCAGCAAAGCCCCGCTCATCAACGCGCCCCATTCGTAGATATCCCCGCGCACCAGCTCGGTCAGCACGCCCACCGGAACAGTCTTGTTCTCGGACGAAGAAATGAACGTCAGCGCATAGATGAATTCGTTCCATGACAGCGTGAAGGCAAAGATGCCGGCCGAGATCAGCCCCGGCACCGCCAGAGGCAGCACCACCTTGGTCAGGATCTGCCAGCGGCTGGCGCCATCGACCAGCGCAGATTCCTCAAGCTCATAGGGGATCGAGCGGAAATACCCCATCAACAGCCAAGTGCAGAACGGGATCAGAAAGGTCGGATAGGTCAGGATCAGCGCCAGCCGACTATCGAAAATGCCGACCTGAAAGACGATATAGGCCAGCGGAATGAACAGGATCGAGGGCGGCACCAGATAGGCCAGAAAGATCAAAAGCCCAGTGATCCGCGCGCCCTTGAAGCGCAGCCGCTCGATCGCATAGGCCGCCAGCACCGAGGCAAAAAGCGCAATCACCGTCGAGGCCACCGACACGATCACCGTGTTCAGCATCCAGCCCGGATAGGAGGTTTCAAACAGCAGATAGCGCATGTGATCCAGCGTCGGACCGACCACCCAGAACGGGCTGTAATTGTCGTAATCGGTCAGCTGGTTGTCGGGTTTCACCGCCGTGATCGCCATCCAGTAGAACGGGAACAACAGCACGAAGACAAAGACCGCCAGCGGCAGATAGACCACAAGAATGCGGCGCGGCAGGGTCTCGAACTGTTCCAGCGGGGCGGAATTATCCTCGGTCGCTTTGGCCATGGCGCGTCTCCTCAATCCTGACCCTGTTGCCATTTGCGGCGCTGAAGGCCGAAAAAGCTGAACAGGATCGCCGCCAAAAGGAACGGGATCATCGCGACCGCGATGGCCGCACCCTCGCCCAGCTGGCCGCCGGGAATGGCGCGCTGGAACGACAGGGTCGCCATCAGATGGGTGGCATTCACCGGGCCGCCACGGGTCAGCACATAGATCAGCTGAAAATCGGTAAAGGTGAAGAGAACCGAAAACGTCATCACCACCGCGATGATCGGCGTCAGCAAGGGCAGCGTCACCTTGGTAAATCGCTGCCAGGGCGTGGCGCCATCAATGGCCGCCGCCTCGTTCAGCGATTGCGGAATGGTCTGCAACCCCGCCAGAAGCGAGATCGCGACAAAGGGAATGCCGCGCCAGACATTGGCGGCGATCACCGACCAGCGCGCATTCCAGGTATCGCCCAGAAAGTTGATGGGCTGGTCGATCAACCCCATTTTCATCAGCGACCAGGAGATGATCGAAAACTGGCTGTCGAAGATCCACCAGAAGGCCATGGCCGACAGCACCGTCGGCACCACCCAGGGCAACAGGATGATGGCGCGAAAGAAGTTCTTGAACGGCAGATGCCGGTTCAGGATCAACGCAAGCCACAGCCCCAGCCCGAATTTCGCGACCGAGGCCACAACCGTATAAAGCACCGTATTGAAAACCGAGAGCCAGAAGACCGGGTCGTCAAACAGCCAGGCATAGTTTTCCAGCCCGATGAAAACGCCCTCGCGCCCGATCCGGGTATCGGTAAAGCCCAGCCAGACGCCAAGCCCCAGCGGATAGGTCAGAAAGAACAATAGAAATATCGCCGCCGGCAGCATGAACAGAAAGCCAAGCCCGTTGCGGCTTTCGGAAAGCCGCGCCATTAGCCCACGACTGGGCGGGGGCTGATCCTGCGCGGGCGCGCGTGTGGCCTGATCGGGTCCGGGCATGGCCTGTCCTTTTTCCTGCACGTCACGGGAATGGCGGATGGCGCGCGCGGATAGGCCCGCGCGCGCCCCGTTGGCTCAGCGGTAATAGCGCTGCAAACGCCGTTCGGCATTGGCGATGGCGTCTTCGGGCGAACGCTGGCCGGTTACCGCCTCGGCGAACATATCGACCAGAACGTAATCGGCCATGGCCCCGGCCGAGGCCGGGCCAAGCGGGCCGGCATAGCCGTTTTCACGCAGCGATTCCGATGCCTTCGCATAGGGCGCATGCACCGGGTTCGAGGTCCAGACCGGGTTCGCGGCAAATTCCTTGAGCGCCTGACAGCAATAGGCGCTGGCCCCTTCCAGCCATTTGTTCATGTTCTCGGAACGGTACATGAATTCCAGATAGGCCTTGGCGGCATTGGGGAATTTGCAGTGGTTAAAGATCGAGATGGTCGAGGTCTGATGCAGTTCCACCGATTTCCCGACCGGCCCGATGGGCAGGTTGGTGGTGCGGATGTCGTCGGCGATCTCTTTCATCGCCGGGTCCTTCAGCGCCGCATAATAAAGCGACACACCATTCGCGGTCAGCGAGATTTCCCCGGCCAGGAAAGCGCGGTTGTTGTTGATGTCGAGCCAGCTTTCCGTGCCCGGAATAAAGGTCGCATAAAGCTGTTTGGCATATTCGATCGCGGCCAGGGTTTCGGGGCTGTTGATGGTCACCTTCCCCTCGGCATTCACCGCTTCGCCGCCATGCGACCAGAGCAGCCAATGGGCATAGTTATTGCCGTCGCCCACCGCCTTGCCATGCGGAAAGCCCGCGGGCGTGCCCTTTTCCTTCATCGCCTGACACAGTTTCAGGAAACCGGCCGTATCGGTCGGGAAGGTGTCAAAGCCCGCCGCCTTCATATGGCTGTCGCGATAGCAGATGGCGTTCCCGATGGCGCAAAGCGGCGTCGCGATCCACTTGCCGTCCTGCGAGCCGTAGGCCGCAAGCCCGTCATACCAGCCGCCATGCGCCTCGCCCAGATGGGTGCACAGATCGGTCACATCGACCAGCTTGTCGGGATATTGGAACGGATCGTCGAACCAGCTCATCACCATATCGGGGCCGGACCCCACATTGGCGGCCACGGCGGCCTTGGGACGCACGTCCTCCCAGCTTTCCTGATCGATGGTCACCTGCACGCCGGTCGCATCGGTAAAGGCCTTGGTATTGGCGTTCCACGCCTCTTCCTCGCCGGCGACAAAGGGCACCCAGCGCAGCAGGCGCAGCGACGCGCCCTCTTCGGGGGTGAACATGGGCGCGGCCTGGGCCAGTGCGCGGCCGGCGCGGAACGGGCCGACAAGCGCACCCGCCGCCAGCGTCGCGGCCGTACCTTGCAAGAGTTTCCTGCGGTCAATGGTCATCTTGGTCTTTCCTCCCTTGATGCACGGACGATCTGCGTCGTCCGATGATGCGCCCCGACCGCACGCCCTCCCTCGCGGCCGGGGCCGTTGGTCAGCCCGAGACGCGCTGACCGCTGCCCTCGTCGAACAGATGCACGCCCGAGGGGTCGATGCTGATCGGGATCGTCCGGCCGTGCTGAACGGTGATGCGTTCCCGGAACACGCCGGTGATTTCGGTGCCGCCCAGATGGCCGACGACATGGGTTTCGGCCCCCGTCGGCTCGGTCACCTCGACGCTCATGGCGATGTCGCCGCCCGTGCGCATCAGCTCGGGCCGGACGCCGTAGACCAGCGGCTGACCGGCGCGGGCGCTGCCGGTATTGGTCACCGGCAAAAGCGTGCCGTCGCGGGCCTGAAAGCGGCCATCATCGGCCAGCGTGCCGGGGATCATGTTCATCGCCGGCGAGCCGATGAAACCGGCCACGAACAGGTTGTCGGGCCGGTCATAAAGTTCCAGCGGCGTGCCGATCTGTTCGACGATGCCGTCATGCATGACCACGATCTTGTCGGCCATGGTCATCGCCTCGATCTGGTCATGGGTGACATAGACGGTCGTGGTCTTGAGCCGCTGATGCAGGTTCTTGATTTCGCTGCGCATGGTCACTCGCAGCTTTGCGTCAAGGTTCGACAGCGGCTCGTCGAACAAAAACACCTGCGGATCGCGCACGATGGCGCGCCCCATCGCCACCCGCTGACGCTGACCACCCGAAAGCATGCGCGGATAGCGGTCCAGAAGATGCGCAAGGCCAAGAATTTCGGCCGCGGGGCGGACCTTTTCCTCGATCTCGGCGCGTTTGACCCCGGCCAGTTTCAGCGAAAAGCCCATGTTTTCGGCCACGGTCAGATGCGGGTAAAGCGCATAGTTCTGAAACACCATGGCGATGTCGCGTTCCTTGGGCGCAAGGTCGTTGACCACCCGGTTCCCGATCCGAATCGCGCCCGAGGTGATGTGCTCAAGCCCGGCGAGCATCCGCAGCAGGGTCGATTTCCCACAGCCCGAAGGACCGACCAGAACGACGAATTCGCCCTCTTCTATCGCGACATTGATGCCATGCAGAACCTCGACCGAGCCATAGGATTTTCGCACATCCTCGATCGTCACCGATGCCATCGCCGTCCCCCTCCACAGGTATGCATTGGCGGATGCTATGCGGCAAATCCGCACAAGGGCAAGCGGTTTTTACGAGCCCGGCACAGGCCCGCGCTGCCCGACATTCCAATTGACAACGTATACATTGAGGCGAAAACTGTTCCCCGAGGGGTGAAACACAAGGGGAGAAAGCTTCAATGACCGCCGGAAACGCGACATCGGGGAATGCGACGGAACTGCAACCGGGCCGGGGGCGGCGCCACGTTCTGGGCGGGCTTGCGCTGGCCATGACGGCGGCGCTTGGCCTGACGCCGGGGCTGGGCGCGGGCCCGGCGCTGGCCGAATATCCCGAACGCCCAATCGAGATGATCGTCCCCTGGGGCGCGGGCGGCGGCACCGATGCGGTGGGTCGGATCTTTGCCCAGATCCTTCAGGAAAATCTGGGCCAGCCCGTCAATGTGGTGAACCGCACCGGCGGCTCGGGCGTGGTCGGCCATACCGCCATCGCGCGCGCCAAGCCCGACGGCTATACGATGGGCGTGATGACCATCGAAATCGACATGATGCATTGGCAGGGGCTGACCGACCTGACCTATCAGGATTTCGACATCCTCGGCATGGTGAATGCCGATCCCGGCGGGCTGATGGTGTCCGAGGACAGCGAATGGAAGGATGCGGTCAGCCTGCGCGACGCGATCAAGGCGGCGGGCCCGGGCACCTTCAAGGCATCCGGCACCGGTCAGGGCGGTATCTGGCACCTGAACCTGCTGGGCTGGCTGATGTCCGAGGGCATTCCCGTCAACGCCGTGACCTGGGTGCCAAGCGAGGGCGCGGTTTCGGGGCTGACCGACATGGTGGCGGGCGGCGTCAATCTGGTGCCATCATCGCTGGCCGAGGGGCGCGCGCTGATCGAGGCGGGCAAGGTCCTGCCCCTGGCCAGCATGTCGACCGAACGGCAGGCGCTGTTTCCCGACACCCCGACCATCAAAGAGGCCACCGGCTCGGACTGGCAGCTTTCGGTCTGGCGCACCATCGTGGTGCCCAAGGGCCTGCCCGATGACGCGCGCGCGCGTCTCGCCGAGGCGGTCAAGGCCGCCTATGACAGCCCCACCTATCAGGATTTCATGAAGGAACGCGGCTTTGGCCTGCGCTGGATGGGTCCCGATGAGGCCACGGCCCAGGTCGCATCCGACGATGCCAGCCTTGGCGCGGTGATGAAAGAAGCGGGTCTGGCCAAGTGAGCCAGCCCCATCGCGCCCGCGAGATCGGGCTGGGCGCCGTCGCGATCCTGATCGGGGCGGCGCTTTTGGTCGGGTCGCGCGGGCTGGGCGCGATCCCGGGACAGAATTACGGCGCCGACACCCTGCCCCGGCTGATCGCGGCGCTTGCGATCGGCACCGGGATCGCCATGCTGATCCAGTGCCTGCGGCCGAAACAGGGATCGGAACCGGATGCCGGAGCGAAGGCCGGAACCCCCGACAGCAGCGGTGCCGCATCGGCCGGGGCCGGCTGGATCCGCGATCCGCGCGCCTGGGCACGGCTGGGCGCGGCTTTCGCGCTGGTGCTGGGCTATGCGCTTTTTTCGCCGCTGACCGGGTTCATCATCGCCGGCTTTGCCATTGTCGCCGGATATGCGCTGTTGATGGGGGTCAGGCCGGTTCACGCCGCGATCCTTGGCATCGTGGCGGCGGTGGCGCTGCGCTATGCTTTTGCCGATATCCTGCTGGTGCCGTTGCCGCGTCTGGATCTGTCGGGGTTTGGGGGCTGAAATGGTCATGATGCAGGCATTCGAACTGGTGCTGACGCCGCAGGTCATCCTGACCATGATCGCGGCCGGGGCCTTTGGCATGTTTCTGGGCGCGATGCCGGGGCTGACCGCGACCATGGCGACGGCGCTTCTGGTGCCGATCACCTTTTTCATGGAGCCGGTCCCGGCCATCGCCGCCATCGTCACCGCCGCCGCCATGGCGATCTTTGCGGGCGATCTGCCGGCGGCACTGTTGCGCATTCCCGGCACCCCCGCCAGCGCCGCCTATACCGAGGACGCATGGCGCATGACGCGGTCGGGGCGCGCCAATGACGCGCTGGGGGCGCTTTTGGTCTTTTCGGCCATCGGCGGCATGCTGGGCACGCTGGTGCTGATCCTCGCCTCGCCGGCGCTGGCCGAGGTGGCACTGAAATTCTCGTCCTTCGAATATTTCTGGCTGGTGGTGATGGGGCTCAGCTGCGCCATCTTCGTCTCGCCGGGATCGGCCTTCAAAAGCATCCTGTCGCTGGTCGTCGGGCTGACGGCGGCGACGGTGGGCTTTGACAATCCCGCCGGCCAGCCGCGCTTTACCTTTGGCAATATCGACATGATGGCGGGCATCCCCTTCATCTGCGCGATGATCGGGCTTTTCGCCACCGCTGAGGTGTTTCGCGCCATCGTCCATCCGACCCGGCTCGCGCGGGCCGAGCGCGCCGATACCAGCCAAATCTTTCGCCATCAGTGGCAGAATATCCGCAGCTATCCCAAACAGATGCTGCGCGGCAGCGCGCTTGGCACCATCATCGGCGCCCTGCCCGGCGCCGGCGCCGATATCGCGGCCTGGATCAGCTATGCGGTCTCGAAGCGGTTTTCGCGCACGCCCGAGAAATTCGGCACCGGCCATGTCGAGGGGCTGGTCGAGGCCGGATCGTCGAACAACGCCGCCGTCTCGGGGGCGTGGATCCCGGCGCTGGTCTTTGGGATTCCGGGCGATTCCATCACGGCCATCGTCATTGGCGTCCTGTACATCAAGGGGATGAACCCCGGCCCGACGGTGTTTCTGATGCAGCCGCAACTGATCTATGCGCTTTTCATCGTCTTTCTTCTGGCCAATCTGATCATGCTGCCGCTGGGCTGGGTCGCGATCAAGCTTGGGGCGCGGCTTTTGTCGGTGCCGCAGAATGTGCTGATGCCGTTGATCATGCTGTCCTGCATCGTCGGCGCCTTTGCCATCACCAATTCCATGTTCGGGGTCTGGGTCATGCTTGTCTTCGGGCTGATCGGCTTTGCCATGGAGGAATGCGAGATCCCCATCGCGCCGGCCATCCTTGGGCTCGTGCTGGGGCCGATGCTGGAAAAGAACTTCATCACCTCGATGATCAAGGCGGACGGCAATCTTCTGGCCTTTTTCGAGCGCCCGATCGCCGCCGCGCTGGGGGTGGCGACCATCGCATTCTGGCTGTTGCCGTTGATCCGTGCGATCATCACCCGCAGAAAGGCAGGGATCCAATGAACATGACCGCAGGCGTGATCGGATTGGGTTCGATGGGCATGGGGGCGGCGGTGTCGCTGGTCCGGGCGGGGATCACCACGCTCGGCCTTGATCTGCGCGAAGAGGCGCGCACCGCCTTTGCCGCCAAGGGGGGCATGCCCGCCCCTGATGCGACGACGCTGGGGCGGCTTTCTGATGTGGTGCTGGCCTATGTGGTCAATGCCGCCCAGACGCGCGAGGCGCTGTTCGGCCCCGAGGGCGCGGTTGCCGCCGCCCGGCCCGGCACCGTCTTTGTCATCTGTGTGACCATGCAGCCCGCCGATGCCGCCGAGATTTGCGACCGGCTGATCAAGGCCGGGATGCTGGCCATCGACGCGCCGGTTTCGGGCGGCTCGGTCAAGGCGGCCGAGGGACAGATTTCCATGATGGCCTCGGGGCCGGATGCGGCATTCCAGCGTGCGGCGCCGGTGCTCGACGCGATTTCGGCCACCGTCTTTCGGCTGGGCGAGGCGCCGGGCGCGGGCGCGCGGATGAAGGTCATCAACCAGATGCTGGCGGGCGTCCACATCGCCGCCATGGCTGAGGCGATGGTGATGGCCGCGGCACAAGGGATGGATCTGGCCGAGGTGCATCGCGTCATCCAGTCCTGCGCCGGCAATTCCTGGATGTTCGCCAATCGCGGCGCGCATGTGGTGGCGGGCGATTACACGCCGCATTCGGCGGTGGATATCTTTGTCAAGGATCTGGGCATCGTCGCCGCCACTGCTCGCGCCGCCGGCGCGCCCGCGCCCCTGTCCCTGACCGCGCTTGAGCTGTTTCAGCAGGCCTCAAAGGCCGGTCTTGGCCGGCGCGACGATGCCGCCGTGGCGCTGCATCTGGCGGGACAGGCCGGGATCACCCTGCCCGACGATGGAAACGACCGCAGCGACAAGGACAAAACCCCATGATTCTGGGCTGTATCGCCGATGATTTTACCGGCGCCACCGATCTGGCGGCGCTGCTGGTGCGTGCGGGTGTGCCGGTCTCGTTGCGGATCGGGCTGCCCGAGCGGCCCGGCATCGGCCCCTCGGACGGGGTCGAGGTGGTGGCGCTGAAAATCCGCTCGGTCCCGCCCGAACAGGCGGTGACACAGGCCCTTGCGGCGCTGGACTGGCTGCGGGCGGGCGGCGCGCGGCATATCTATTGGAAATACTGTTCGACCTTCGACAGCACGGCGCGCGGCAATATCGGCCCGGTGGCCGAGGCGCTGATGGGCCGCCTGCGGGCGCGACAGACGCTTTATGTGCCCGCCTTTCCGGAAAACGGCCGCCGCGTTTTCATGGGCAACATGTTCGTGGGCGATCAGCCCCTTGCCGAAAGCCCGATGCGGGACCACCCGCTGAACCCGATGACCGACAGCAACCTGATGCGCGTGCTGACGCCACAGCTTTCCGCCGAGGCCACGGTCGGGCTGGTCGACTGGCCGGCGATCCGGCGCGGGGCCGAAGCCGTGGCCGGGATCATGGGCCGCTGCGAGACGCATCTGATCTGTGACGCCATCGAGGATGCCGATCTTGCGACGCTGGCCCGCGCCGCCCATCACCTGCCCCTGCTGACAGGGGGCAGCGCATTCGCGGGCCACCTGCCCGATGCCTGGCGCGCCGCCGGGCTGATCGGGCCGGCGCGCGACCGTGCGGACCTGCCGGCCCTGCCGCCAGGGCCGGCCGTCGTTCTGTCGGGCAGCTGCTCGGCCATGACCCGCCGGCAGGTCGCGGCCTATGCCGCAGAGGCCCCGGCGCTGAAACTGGATCCGCTGCGGCTGGATCGGGGCGATGATGGCGGCATGGCGGAGTGGCTTTCGGCACAGCTGCATGCCGGACGGGTGCCGATCATTCACGGCACGGCCGAGCCGGCCGAGGTCGCGGCCGCGCAGGCCGCGCTTGGCGCCGAACGCGCGGGCGCGCTGGTCGAGGACTGTCTGGCCCGCGCCGCCACCTTGGCCCGTGGCCTTGGCGTCACCCGCTTTGTGGTCGCGGGCGGCGAAACCTCAGGCGCGATCACCGGCGCGCTTGGCGTCACCGCGCTGCGCGTGGGCGCGGAAATCGCGCCGGGCGTGCCATGGTGCGCGGGCGAGGACGGCGCCGGCCCGCTGGCGCTGGCGCTGAAATCGGGGAATTTCGGAGATGAGCGGTTCTTTGAGCGCGCCTTGCAGGCCGCGGGCTAGCGCAGCGCGGCCATCCAGCCCAGGCTCGCCCCCGTGGGTCCGCCGGGCTTATATTCCGCGCCCAAGGGCCGGTCCCAGCCCATGGCGTCGACATGCTCAAAGATGTGGCGGTAATTTACCTCGCCCCGGTCGGGGGGGCCGCGATCGGGGACGCCCGCGAACTGGATATGGCCGGTGATCGGCGCCATCCGGGTCAGCAGGCGGGTCAGATCGCCCTGCATGATCTGCAAATGATAACAGTCGAACATCAGCCGCAGGTTGTCGCGCCCCAGCCGCGCGATGATCGCGGCCGCCTGATCGGCATCGCGCAGGAAATAGCCCGGCGCGTCATAGCGGTTCAGCGGCTCGATCAGCACCGTCGCACCCTGCGCCGCCGCCATGTCGCAGGCGAAATTCAGGTTCGCCTCGAATGCCGCATCCGCCGCCGGACCTTGGGCGAAACCGGCCATGACATGCACCGCCTTGCAGCCGATCCTTGCGGCATAATCAAAGGCCTGGGCGATGGCGGCGCGCGCCTCGGCCTCGCGCCCCGGCAGGGCGGAAAGGCCGTTTTCGCCCGGCGCACCGCGCTGCGTGTTCAGGCCCAGCATGTCCAGCCCGGTCTCGTCCAGCGCCGCGCGGACCTGCGCCGGATCGACGGCATAGGGCCAATGGCATTCGACCGCGTCGAACCCCGCCCGCGCGGCGGCCCGGATCGCATCGGGCAAGGCCAGATCGGCCCAAAGAAACCCAAGATTGGCGGAGAGGCGCGGCATCATCAATCCTCCCACGTGATGCCATGGGCGCGGGTCAGATCGGCGATCTGCGCCGCATCCAGCATCCGCGCCGGCAATCCGCGCAGCATCAGGGTCAGCCGCGCGGTCGCCTCAAGCTCTTCGATGGCGTTGCAGGCGGCCTCGGGCGTTTTGCCCGCGACGACGGGGCCGTGATTGGCCAGCATCACCGCCGCGCGGCGGCCGTTCAGCCCGCGCACCGCATCCCCCATGGCCGCGTCGCCGGGCCGGAAATAGGGCAAAAGCGTGACCTTGCCCAATTGCATGATCGCATAGGGCGTGATCGGCGGCAGCCAGTTCTGCGGGTCATCGGCGGGCAATGTCGACAGCGCCACCGAATGACAGGAATGCAGATGCACCACCGCCCCCGTCGCGTTGCGGGTGTCGTAAAACGCCCGGTGCAGCGGCATTTCCTTGGTCGGCGCATCGCCCCCGACATGGCGGCCCGAAGCGTCGAACCGCGCCAGCCGCGCCGGGTCCAGCCGGCCGAAGCTGGTCCCGGTGGGCGAGACCAGCAACCCGCCATCCGCACAGCGGGCCGAGATATTGCCGGTCGAGCCATGCGTCAGCCCGCGCTGAAAAAGCGAGGCCGCCAGGTCGCAAAGCGTTTCGCGCAGGCGGGCCTCGGCACTCATCGCTAGGCGCGCCCGACCTTCTGGGTCTGCTGGCCCAGGCCCTCGATGCCCAGCCGCATCACCTCGCCGCCGCGCAGAAAGACCGGGGGCTTTTGCCCCATGCCGACGCCGGGGGGCGTGCCGGTAGTGATGATGTCGCCCGGCAAAAGCGTCATGAAGGTCGAGCAATAGCTGACCAGTTCCGCCACGCCAAAGACCATGGTCGCGGTCGAGCCGTCCTGATAGCGCTTGCCGTCCACCTCAAGCCACATGGCCAGATTGCCGGGATCGGCGATTTCATCGGCAGTCACCATCCACGGGCCGATTGGGCCAAAGGTGTCGAACCCCTTGCCCTTGTCCCAGGTCGCCGTGCGCTCAAGCTGCCATTCACGTTCGCTGACATCGTTGACGACGCAATAGCCCGCGACATGCGCCATCGCATCCGCCTTGCTGACGCCGGATGCGGGCGCGCCGATGACCACGCCCAGCTCGACCTCCCAATCGGTCTTGACCGAGTTTTTGGGGATCCGCACCTCGTCATCGGGGCCGGTGATGCAGCTGGTCCATTTGTTGAAGACGACCGGCTCGGACGGCACGGCCATGCCGGATTCGGCCGCGTGATCGGCATAGTTCAGCCCGATGGCGATGAACTTGCGCACATTGCCGACGCAGGGGCCAAGGCGCAGCTCCGCCTGCGGCGCGCCCTCGACCAGCGGCAGCTCGGCGGGGTTCAGCGCCGCCAGCCGCGCAAGGCCGGCCGGCGTCAGCGCGTCGCCCGCAATGTCGGCCACATGCGCCGACAGGTCGCGCACGCGGCCCTGATCGTCCAAGATCCCCGGCTTTTCGGCGCCCGCGGGCCCGTAACGCAGCAGTTTCATCCCATCCCCCAATCTTGCGAATACCGCAGCAACCTAATCCAGCCGCAACCTGCATGCAATCTGGCATACCAGATTACGGCGCATTCCCGGGCGCCCTCAATAGGTCGCGCGGCCGCCCGAAATGTCAAAGACCGCCCCGGTCGAAAAGGCGCAATCCTCGGATGCCAGCCATGCGATCAGCGCCGCCGCCTCATCGGGTTCCAGAAAGCGGTTCAGCGGGATCTTGGACAGCATATAGTCGATATGTTCCTGTTTCATCTGGTCAAAGATCGGAGTGCGCGCGGCGGCGGGGGTGATGCAATTCACCACCACGCCCGTGCCGGCAAGCTCCTTGCCCAGGCTTTTGGTCAAGGCGATCAGCCCGGCCTTGCTGGCCGAATAATGCGAGGCGTTGGGATTGCCCTCTTTGCCCGCGATCGAGGCGATATTGACGATGCGCCCATAGCCGCGCGCGATCATGCCCGGCACCAGCGCGCGACAGATGACATAGGGCGCGGTCAGATTGACCTGCATGACCTGCCGCCATGTGGCGGGGTCGATCTCCCACAATTTCGCATTGCCGCCGGTGATGCCGGCATTGTTGACCAGAATGTCGACCGCGCCCGCCTCGGCGCTGGCGGCGGCGACATCGGCATCGTCGGTCAATTCGACCTGCCGGGCCGTACCGCCCAGTTCCTCGGCGGCGGCGCGGGCGGCATCGCCGTTGATGTCCCAGATGATCACATCCGCGCCCGAGGCGGCAAAGCGGCGCGCGGTGGCCAGCCCGATGCCCTGTGCGCCCCCGGTGACGACGGCGCGCCGCCCCTTAAGGTCGATCCGGTTCATCAGCTCTCCTCCTTGGTTGTGTCTTCGGGTTCGGTCGTGTTTTCGGGATCGCCCGGCGGCAGCCGGCTTTTCAACAGCGCAAGCTGCTGGGCATCGGCGCGCCGGCGGTGGCGTTCATGGGTGCGGCGGGCCGTTTCCTCGTCCCGGGCATGAACGGCGGCCAGAATTTCGCGATGCTCCCTGTCGGATTGATGCGGGCTGGGCCGCAGCGGCAGGATCAGCATCCGCGCCCGGAACTGTTGTCCCCAATATTCGCCCAGGGTGTGCTGAAGACGGCCATTGCCGCACAGGCTGACCATGCTGGAATGGAAATCGTCGTCCAGATCGGACCAGCGCGCGATATCGCCGCCGGCGGTGTGGCGCTCCATCCGGTCCAGCAACGCGGCCAGATGGTCGTGTTCGACCCGACTCAGCCCGCGCCGCGCGACAAGCGCCACCGCCTGAACCTCAAGCGCGGAAAACACATCGAGGATTTCGGCCACATCGCGCAGGCTCAGGTCGCGCACGGTGATGCCGTGGCGGGCGCGGATGCTGACCAGCCCCTCTTCGGCCAGCTTGATCGCCGCCTCGCGCACCGGCGTGCGCGACAGCGAGAGCAGCGCCGCCAGCTCGGTTTCCAGAAGCGTCGTGCCCGGCGCAAGCCTGCCGGTCAGGATGCGATAGCGCAGATCGTGATAGGCGCGGTCGCGGGCCGGCATATGCTCGACCCCCGACAGCGTCGGATGCGGGCGCGTGGCCCGGTTCGAGCGAAAGGCGCGCTCGGGTTTCATGACTAGCCCGCCGCTTCCATGTCGCGGATATGGGCGCGGATGATGTCCTGAAAGCTGGCATCGGCCACAAAGCCCATTTCCGTCGCGCGGCTGGCATCAAAGTTTTCCGGCCAGCCGGCGACGATGCCGCGGATGGTGGCGTCGGGCTGGCGCTTGATCAGCGCGACCTTGTCGGGGCCGGCGACCTCACCAAGTGCGGCGATCATCTCGCCCACCGTGACCGAAAGGCCCGGCATGGTCATGCAGCGCCGCGCCCCAAGGGGGGCGGTGTCCATGGTCGCGGCATGGATCAGGAAACCGGTCGCCGAGGCCGGGCTTGCGACCCAGTGGCGCACGCTGTCATCGACGGGAAGCACCGCCTCGATCCCGGCCAGCGGCTCGCGGATGATGCCCGAGAAAAAGCCCGAAGCGGCCTTGTTCGGCTTGCCGGGACGGACCACGATGGTCGGCAGCCGGATCCCCACGCCGTCCAGAATGCCGCGCCGGGAATAGTCGTTCAACAACAGCTCGCCGATCATCTTCTGCGCGCCGTAACTGGTCATCGGCGTGGTAAAGAATTCGTCCCCGATGGCCTCGGGGAAGGGCGCGCCAAAGACCGCGATCGACGAGGTATAGACCACGCGCGGGTGATAGCCCGGCTGCGCGCGGATCGCCTCAAGCAGGTTGCGGGTGCCGTCCATATTGATGCGGTAACCCTTGTCGAAATCGGCCTCGGCCTCGCCCGAGACGATGGCGGCAAGGTGAAAGATCACATCGGGGCGCGGGGCGATCAGCGCGTCCACCGTGGCGCGGTCGGACAGATCGCCGGTCTCGACCCGGACCGCGACCGCATCCGTGCCTTGCGTCACGGCGGGCACCACGTCAAACAGAACCAGTTCGGTGACCGGCTTGCCGCCCAGCTGACCCGCAGCGACCAGCGTATCGGCCAGATTGCGCCCGACCATGCCGGCGCCCCCGATGATGAGAACCTTCATTCTGTCCCTGCCCTTTCCCCTGAGTCCGAAATTTATGTATACATTAACCGGAGCCAAGGGCAGTTCAAGCGCTTAGAAGCCCCCGCCCGGCCAGATTGCGCATCAGGGCGCCGGCGCCGAATGTCCATTCGGCGCATTCGGTGGACAGCGCCACCCGATTGACCAGCGCGCCCAGACCCGGCTCGCTGATGGTGACCATGTCGCCGGGGTGGTGGGTAAAGCCCTGACCGGGGGCGTCGCGGTCCTGTGTGGGCGCGAAAAGCGTGCCCAGATACAGCATGAAGCCATCGGGATATTGATGATGGCGTCCACGCGCCTGCGCCACCAGATCGGCCGGATCGCGGCTGATCCGCGCCATCGAGGACCGCCCGTCCATGACGAACCCGTCCGCCCCCTCGACCCGCAGCGTCAGTTCGGCCCGGCGGATATCGTCCAGCCCCCAATCCGCATCGAAAAGCCGGATGAAGGGGCCGATGGCTGCGGATGCATTATTGTCCTTGGCCTTGCCCAGCAGCAGCGCCGAGCGCCCTTCGACATCGCGCAGGTTCACGTCATTGCCAAGGCTCGCGCCCCTGATCCGGCCCCGGCTGTCGACGGCCAGCACGATTTCCGGCTCGGGGTTGTTCCAGCGGCTGATCGGGTGCAGCCCCACATCCGCACCCCAACCGACCGAGGCCATGGGCTGGCATTTGGTGAAGATCTCGGCATCCGGGCCGATGCCCACCTCAAGATATTGCGACCACAGCCCCTCGGTCAACAGCACGCGCTTGACCTCGGCGGCACGTTCGGATCCCGGCACGATGCCGCGCAGGTTGTCGCCGACACGCGCGCCGATGCGGGCGCGGATCTCGGCGGCAAGATCGGGATTGCCGGCGGCCTGTTCCTCGATCACGCGCTCGACCATCGACTCGGCGAAGGTCACGCCGCTGGCCTTGATCGCCTGAAGATCGGCGGGGGACAACAGATGCAGCCGGTCGGAACCGGCGCCCGTGACCTGCAAATCGGCCAGATCGCACAGGGTTTCGCCGCGCGCCGCGGCCAGCCAGCCGGCGGGATCCTCGATCTCGAGCAGGTCGCGCATGGTCGGCGCGTCGGGCGCGGTCACATCGACAACCGTCCCGTCGCGCAGCACCACCAGCGCCGGGCCGATGCCCGGGCGCCAGACGCGGCCGACAAAGATGCCCGCATCGGGCAGAGCGAACCCGGCGCCCATGCTCATTTGCCCCAGCGCAGCACGATGGGATCCAGCGGCCGGGCAAGGTCGATGGCCATGCGCCGCGTGTCGGGATGCAGCGGCGGGATCGGATGGCGGCAGAACTCGGACCCGATCACGCCCCCCTCGACCATCAGCGCCTTGGCCGAGCGGAAACCGCATTGCCGGTTTTCATGGTTCACAAAGGGCAGAACGCGCGCGTAGGCCGCCGTCGCGCCTTCGCGGTCGCCCGAGGCCCAAAGGCCAAGGATCGGCTTGATCTGATCGGTGATCGAGGCCGAGGTCATCGATCCCGTCGCCCCCGCATCCAGATCGGCCAGAAGCGTGATCGCCTCTTCGCCGTCCATCGGCGCCTCGATGGCATCGCCCCCTTCGGCGATCAGCGCGCGCAGCTTGTTCGCCGCCTGCGGGCATTCGATCTTGAACAGCTTCACCATCTCGATTTCGCGGGCCATGCGCACCAAAAGCGGCACCGGCAGATCGACCCCCGACAGCGGCGCGTCCTGGATCATGATCGGGATGCCCACCTCGCCCACGGCGCGGAACTGCTCGAAGGTCTGCTCGGCCGTGCCGCGCAGCAGCGCACCGTGATAGGGCGGCATCATCATCACCGCCGCCGCGCCCAGCTCGCGCGCAAGGCGGGCGCGGGCGACCGCGATGGGCGTGGCGAAATGGCTGATGGTGACGATCACCGGCACCCGGCCCGCGACATGTTCCAATGACAGCCGGGTCAGCTTTTCGCGTTCCTCATCCGACAGCAGGAACTGTTCCGAGAAATTCGCAAGGATGCAGATGCCGGTCGATCCCTGATCGACCATGCAATCCAAGACCCGGCGCATGCCGTCGTAATCGACCGCGCCACCATCCAAGAATGGCGTCGGCGCGACCGGCCAAATTCCTTCCCAACCCGGCATCAAAGCCCCCATGAATCATGCGATGCGCGGATGGTATACCATTTTTGGGCAACGGCAAGGCCGCGTTCTTCAGGAATATCCCGCGCCCTGTGTCGCCGTGGGCAGGGCATAGATCGACTGGCTGGCGGCCATGAACAGCACGTTCCGCTTGGGTCCGCCAAAGCAGATATTGCCGCAAACCTCGGGCAGACGCACCCGACCCAGAAGCCGCCCGTCCGGCGCCCAGCAGGTCACCCCGCTATAGCCCACCACGCGCCCCGCATTGCTGGACGCCCAAAGATTGCCGAACACGTCGCAGCGCAGCCCGTCGGGCGCGCATTTCACCCCGTCGACCATGCAATCGCTGAACAGCCGCCCGTTCGAGACCGCGCCATCCGGCGCCACGTCAAAGACAAAGATCTCGCCCTTGCCGCCGGCGCCGGTATCGCCCGGCCCCTTGCCGGTCGAGGCGACATAAAGCCGGTCGAAGTCCGGCGAAAAGCAAAGCCCGTTCGGATCCTCGACCTGGGTTTCCTCGATCATACGGGTGACCGCGCCGTCCGGGGCCACGCGATAGACGCCATGGGGCATTTCGCGTTTCGCCTCGCCGATTTCGGGGGGCTGGCCGATGCGGTTGTTGATCCGCCCCTCGGGGTTCGAGGGGCCGCCGGGCGCGTCGGGCGTGCCTTCATAAAGCTGCCCACCATAGGGCGGGTCGGTGAACCAGACGCTGCCATCGCGATGCTCGACCACGTCATTGGGGGAATTGAAGCGCTTGCCGTCATAGCGGTCGGCGACGATGCTGACGGTGCCGTCCAGCTCATAGCGCACCACCCGGCGGGTCAGGTGTTCGCAGGTCAGCTGTCGCCCCTTGCTGTCAAAGCTGTTGCCGTTCGAATTGTTCGAGGGCAGACGCATCACGCTGACATGGCCGTCATCCTGAAGCCAGCGCATCTGGCGATTGTTGGGGATGTCGGAAAACAGCAGGTACTGCCCGACCGCGTTCCATGCCGGGCCCTCAAGCCACAGCCCCCCGGTCCACAGCCTGCGGATCGGGGCATTGCCCTGCGCCAGCGCGTCAAAGGCGGGATCGACGGTCAGCACATCGGGATCGCGGAAATAGACATTCGGCGGCGCATCGGGCGCGAAACTGCGCGGCGGCGTGGTGACCGTGCTGGGCGGGGGCGGACCTTCCTGCGCGAAAGCCGCGGGCGCGGCCAGCACCGCCGCAGCCCCCGCCCCCAGCGTGCCCAGCGATTGCCGCCGGGTCATACCCCGGGGCGGATCAATGTCACTCTGATGCGTCATCCCGATCCCTCCTCCTCGTGGAAAAATGCAGTTTGCTTTTCGAACAATCCGGTTATGGTATACCAGATTTGAAATCAGGTAAATTCCCGCCAGCCGAGGGTATCCCATGTCCGACACGCGCGCCAAGAAACGCTTTCGCAGCCAGGAATGGTTCGACAATCCGAACAATCCGGGCATGACCGCGCTTTATGTCGAACGCTATCAGAATCAGGCCTTTACCCGCGACGAGATCCAGTCCGACCGCCCGATCATCGGCGTGGCCCAGACCGGCAGCGACCTTGCCCCCTGCAACAAGATCCACGTCTTTCTGATGGACCGCATCAAGGCCGGAATCCGCGACGGCGGCGGCATTCCGATGGAATTCCCGGTCCATCCGATTCAGGAAACCGGCAAGCGTCCGACGGCGGCGCTGGACCGCAATCTTGCCTATCTCAGCCTTGTCGAGGTGCTGCACGGCTATCCCATCGACGGGGTCGTGCTGACCACCGGCTGCGACAAGACCACGCCCGCCATGCTGATGGGCGCCGCGACCGTGGACATTCCGGCGATCACGCTCAACGGCGGCCCGATGCTGGACGGCTGGTGGCAGGGCAAGCGGGCGGGTTCGGGCACCATCGTCTGGGAAAGCCGCCGCCTTCTGGCCGAGGGCAAGATCGATTACGACGAATTCATGGAACGCGTCTGCGCCTCGGCCCCCAGCCTTGGCCATTGCAACACCATGGGCACGGCCAGCACCATGAACGCCATGGCCGAGGCGCTTGGCATGTCGCTGACCGGTTGTTCGGCCATTCCGGCGCCGTTCCGCGAACGCATGAACATGGCCTATGAGACCGGCAAGCGCATCGTGCAGATGGTGCTGGACGATCTGAAGCCCAGCGACATCCTGAGCCGCGAAAGCTTCGAGAACGCGATCGTGGTGAACGCGGCCATTGGCGGCTCGACCAACGCGCCGCCGCATCTGCAGGCCATCGCGCGGCATGCGGGGATCGCGCTCAACCTCAAGGATTGGGAAACCGTCGGCTTCGAAGTGCCGCTTTTGCTGAACATGCAGCCGGCGGGCGAGTTTCTGGGCGAAAGCTTTTTCCGCGCCGGCGGCGTGCCTGCGGTGATGGGCGAGTTGATGAAGACCGGGCTGATCCGCGAAGGCGCGATGACGGTCAGCGGCCGGACCATGGGCGAGAACCTCAAGGGCTGGGACAGCCGCGACGGCGCGGTGATCCGCGCGGTCTCCGACCCCTTGCGCGAAAACGCGGGCTTTCTGGTCCTGTCGGGGAACCTCTTTGACAGCGCGCTGATGAAAACCAGCGTGATTTCCCCCGATTTCCGCGACCGTTTCCTGTCGCGCCCCGGCGCCGAGGGCATCCATGAGGCCCGCGCCATCGTCTTTGAAGGCCCCGAGGATTACCACGACCGCATCAACGACCCCGCGCTTGGGATCGACGAAAACTGCATCCTGTTCATCCGCAATGTGGGCTGCGTCGGTTACCCCGGCAGCGCCGAGGTGGTGAACATGCAGCCGCCGGACGCCCTGCTGAAAGCCGGGATCAACCATTTGCCCACGGTGGGCGACGGCCGGCAATCGGGCACATCGGAAAGCCCCTCGATCCTGAACGCCTCGCCCGAGGCGGTGGTGGGCGGCGGGCTGGCCTATCTGCGGACCGGCGACCGGGTGCGGCTGGACCTGAACGCGCGGCGCATGGACGCGCTGGTCGATGCCGCCGAATGGCAGGCGCGCAAGGATGCCTGGCAGCCGCCCGAGCTGATCAACCAGACACCGTGGCAAGAGCTTTATCGCCGGAATGTCGGCCAGCTTGCCGATGGCGGCTGTCTGGAACTGGCGACGGCCTATCAGCGCGTGGCGCGCATGCTGCCGCGCGACAATCACTAAGCGGGAACGGGGAACGTGCGCATGAGCGGCAAAACCATCATCATCACCGGCGCAGGCAGCGGCATCGGCCGCGTGACGGCGCGGACCTTTCTCAGGACCGGCTGGCGGGTGGGTCTGATCGGCCGGCGCGAGGATGCGCTGCGCGAGACGGCGGGCGGCGACAAGGCGGCGCTGGTCCTGCCCTGCGACGTGGTGAACGCGGCCGAGGTCGATGCCGCCTTTGACCGCGCCCATGCCGCATGGGGCCATCTGGACGCCATCTTCAATAATGCCGGCACCGGGCTGGTCCCCCAGACCCCCGACGAGGTCGATCCCGACGAATTCCGCCGCGTGATCGAGGTCAATGTGCTGGGCGTTTTCAACTGCGCCCATACGGCCTTCCGCATCATGCGCGAACAGACCCCACAGGGCGGGCGCATCATCAACAACGGCTCGGTCTCGGCCCACGCGCCGCGGCCGGGCTCGATCGGCTATACCACCTCGAAACATGCGGTGACGGGGATCACGCGTTCCATCAGCCTTGACGGGCGGCCCTATAACATCGCCTGCGGGCAGATCGACATCGGCAACGCCCTGACCGATATGGCGCAGGCGATGACCAGAGGCGTGCCGCAGGCCGATGGCTCGGTCCGGGTCGAACCAGTGATGGATGCACAGGTGGTCGCCGACACCGTCCTGCACATGGCCAGCCTGCCCGAGGGGGCGAATGTGCAATTCGTCACCGTCATGGCCACCAACATGCCCTTTATCGGGCGCGGCTGAGCGATGGCGGGGCTTTTCGACCTCAGCGGCAAACAGGCGCTGATCACCGGCTCGTCCCAGGGGATCGGCCTTGCTCTGGCGCGCGGGCTGGCCGGGGCGGGCGCGGCGCTGGTCCTGAACGGGCGTGATCGGGCCAAGCTGGAGACGGCGGCGGACATGCTGCGCGCCGAAGGGTTCGCCGTCCAGACCCTGCCCTTTGACGTGACCGATCACGCCGCCGCCCGCGCCGCCGTGGACGGGTTCGAGGGCAATCGCGGCCCCATCGATATCCTGATCAACAATGCCGGCATGCAGCACCGCGCGCCGCTGGACGAATTTCCCGCCGACGCGTTCCAGCGCCTGCTGCAAACCAATATCGCCAGCGTCTTTAACGTGGCGCAGGCCTGCGCGCGGCACATGATCGCGCGGCGGGCGGGCAAGATCGTGAATATCGCCAGCGTGCAAAGCGCGCTCGCGCGGCCCGGGATCGCGCCCTATACCGCGACCAAGGGCGCGGTCGCGAACCTGACCAAGGGGATGGCCACCGACTGGGCGCGCCACGGGCTGCAATGCAACGCGCTGGCGCCGGGCTATTTCGACACGCCCCTGAACGCGGCGCTGGTCGCCGATCCGGCCTTTACCGAATGGCTGAAAAAGCGCACCCCCGCCGGCCGCTGGGGCCGGGTCGAGGAACTGGTGGGCGCGGCGGTCTTCCTGTCGGCGCCGGCCTCGTCCTTTGTCAACGGCACCGTCCTTTATGTGGATGGCGGCATCACCGCATCGCTTTGAAAGAACAAGGAACCCATATGTCCCAAGTCATCGCCATCGGTCCCTATTCCGACACCGACGCCGCCGCGCTGGCGCGGGATTTCGACGCGCGGCGCCTGCCCGATCTGGCGGCCATCGCCACCCTGCCCGAGGATCAGCGCCGCGATGTCGTGGCCGTGGCCTTCATGGGGCATGACCCCTTTGGCGGCGCGGTGATGGATCTTTTGCCGGGGCTCAAGGCGATCACCAATTTCGGCGTGGGCTATGACGCCATCGACGTGGCGGCGGCGACGGCGCGGGGCATCCGGGTGACAAACACCCCCAATGTGCTGAACGACGACGTGGCCGATCTGGCCGTGGCCATGTGGATCGCGCAGGCCCGCGATTTTGAACCCGCGATGCAGAACGCCCGCAGCGGTGACTGGGGGCGCGGGGTCAGGCTGCCCTTGGCGCGCAAGGCATCCGGGCGCCGGGTCGGCATTCTTGGCATGGGCCGCATCGGGCGCGAGATCGCCGACCGGCTGGCGGCCTTCAAGACCGAAATCCACTATCAATCACGCAGCCGCAAGGACACGCCCGCCGGCTGGACCTATCACGCCGATCCGGTCGAACTGGCCCGCGCGGTCGACGACCTGATCGTCGCCGTGGTCGGTGGCCCGGAAACCGAGGGCTTCGTTTCGGCCGGTGTCATCGGCGCGCTGGGGCCGGACGGGGTGATCGTGAATATCGCGCGCGGCAGCGTCATCGACGAAGAGGCGCTGATCGCCGCGCTGCAATCGGGGGCGATCCGGGGCGCGGCGCTGGATGTGTTCCGGGGCGAGCCGCAGGTCGATCCGCGTCTTTTGGCGGCGCCGAACCTGCTGGCGCTGCCGCATATCGGTTCGGCCACGGTTGAAACCCGCGCCGCCATGGGGCAATTGCAGCGCGCCAACCTGCGCGCGATCCTTGACGGACGCGCGCCGGAAACCCCGGTGAACTGAAGGGCGAACTGACGACGATGGCTGCGCCGTGACCCAAGCTGCTGAAAGCGACAAGACCTATCCCGCCGGCATCGCCGCGCGGTTGCGGCGCGAGATCCTGACCGGCGAGCTGCCGCCCGGAAGCCCGCTCAAGGAACGCGACAACGCCCAGCGGCTGGGCGTGAGCCGCACCCCCCTGCGCGAGGCGGTGCGCATCCTTGGGCAAGAGGGGCTGGTCACGCTGCGCCCCCTGCGCAGCCCGGTCGTCGCCGACCCCTCGCTGGCCGAGGTGCTGGACGAAATCGCCGTGCTGCGCCAGCTTGAGATCTTTTCGGGCGGGCTGGCCTGTGTGAACGCCACGCCCGAGGAAATCGAGGAAATCGCCGCGCTGGCCGCCGATGTCGCCGCCCATCATGCCGATGGCGACAAGGTCGATGTCTTTGATCAGGACATGCGCATGCACAGCGCGATCTGCGATGCCGGCCACAATGCCGCGCTGAGCCGGACCTATCGCGAATATCTGGCGCGGCTGTGGCGCATCCGCTTTGTCTCGGCGCGCGAACGGGCCGACGCGCCGCGCGTGCTGGCCGATCATCGCGAAATGATCGCCGCCCTGCGCGGGCGCGACCCGGAACGGATGACGGCGGCGCTGGCCTCGCATCTGGACGGGATGGTGCGCAATGTCACCCGCCATTTCCAGAACCGCGAAAAGCCGCCGCTGGCCTAATGCCAGCAGCGATGTCTTGAGGTCTGGCCGATGCCGGGGTTCAGGCTGTTGGTCGGGTCCAGCCCGCGATAGAAATCGGCCAGCTGCGGCTTGGCCTTGTAAAGATGGCCAACATTGTGTTCGGCCGGATATTCGGCCCCGCGCCGGTCCAGCAAGTCCCACATGCGATGTTCCAGCGCGATGGGATTGTGGCCTTTCTTCACCACATAATCCTGATGAAAGACGTGGCAGAAGAAATGCCCGTAATAAAGCTTATGCGCGATCAGCGCGTCGATTTCGGCGGGCAGCGTTTCGACCCAGTCGCGGTCATTGCGGCGCAGCGCGATGTCCAGCGCCAGAATATCCTCGACCTCGCGGGCATGGATGGCGCGGTACCGGTTCGCGGCCCCCGCGACCGCGAAACGGTGCAGAAAGGCGGCCTTGCCCTCATCCGCGTTGCATTCAAAGAAATCCCCGCCGGCCGAAGGGAACATCCGCGCCAGATGGGCCCGCGCCTCGGCGATGCCGGTGCCGCCCATGCGCAACAGCAGGTGATGTTCATAACGGTCGCGGAAATCGTCCATACGCTTGGGCAGGTGATGCGGCATCAGACCCGCGATCCCCTGCGCGATACGGTCGGAAATGGTCGTGCCCAGACCCAGCCGCTCGGTCAGGGCATCGACGCGGGCCTTGGCGGAAAACAGCGCCGGCATGCGGTCGGTGCCCAGCTTCTGGATGAACAGGAACGTGTCCTTGCCATAGCGCGCGGCGATGTCATAGGCGTCGCGATGGATATATTCCCCGGCAATCGGCAGGCTTTCGAACTGGCCAAGGATATGGCGGCGGATCTCTGTCAGCTCGGCGGGATCGTTGGTGCCGATGTAAAAGACCGCCGTTTCCGGTTCGGCCTGAAACGTGTCCAGCCGCACGGCAAAGACCGCAAGCTTGCCCGCGCAGCCCGACACCTGATGCAGCCGGCGCGGATCGGCGTTGAAGCGGGCGGGCGTTTCGGCGTCGATCTGGCGGACGTGGTCGTGATATTCGCGGTCCGAGGCCCAGGCATCGGTCGGCGCGGGCGCGGGCAGATCGCCCCGCTCGACGCGGGTCAGGATCGTTTCGGGATCCTCGCCCAGATCAAGGCCAAGGTTGTTGACCAGCGCGACGCGGCCATCCTCACGCACCTCGGCGAAAAGGGCAAGTTCGGTATAGGCCGGCCCGCGCCGGATCAGCGCGCCGCCCGAGTTGTTGCACACGCCCCCCAGAACCGAGGCCCCGATGCAGGACGAGCCGATCACCGAATGCGGCTCGCGCCCCAGGGGCCGCAGGGTCTTTTCCAGCGCATCCAGCGTCGCCCCGGGCAGGCAGACGACCTGCTCGCCCTGCCCCAGCTTGTGGATGCCGCGCAGGCGCATCACGCTGATCAGCACGATCTCGCGGTCGTAATCGTCGCCCCAGGGCGTCGAGCCGCCGGTCAGCCCGGTATTCGCGGCCTGAAGGATCACCGCCCGCCCCGACGCCGTGGCGGCGTTGAGCACGCGCCACATCTCGACCAGCGATCCGGGACGGACCACGGCGGCGACCGGCCCGCTGCCAAAGCGGATGCCGCGCGTATAGCGGCGCGTCGCGCGCGGCGCGGTCAGAACATTCACCCCGCCGACGATCCCGGAAAGCTGTGTCAGCAATTCGGAACGCGGTGACATGGCGGCTTGGGAAAGATCGGTCATGGCGGCCCCCGGAACAAGGTTGCAAAGGCCCCGCCGCCGGCGCGGCGCGGGCATGGCTTAGCTGGGCGCCGAGTTGGGCGCGGTCTCTGGCACGGTCTCGGGCACGGTCTCATAGACGCTGACATCTTCGGCAAGCAGCACGGCAAAGGGCCGGGTCGAGACAAAGCTGCCCATGACGATGGCGATGATCGAGGTCAGCGGGATCGCCAGAATCGCCCCGGCCACGCCCCAGACCGCCGACCACACGGCCAGCGCCACCAGCACGACAAAGGGCGACATGTTCACCCGCCGTCCGACCATGCGCGGTTCCAGCGCATTGCCGACCCACATCTGCGCCCCCGTCAGCAACAGGGCGATCACCAGCGTTTTCTGGATCGATCCGAATTGCGCCATGCTCAGCACCACCGGAAACATCACCCCCAGAAACGAGCCGACATAGGGGATATAGTTCAAAAGCCCGATCAGCACCGCCCAGAACAGCGCGAAATCGACGCCAAAGAACCACATCACCGCATAGGAAATCACCCCAAGGATCACATTCACCAGCGTCTTGACCGCCAGATACTGGCTGATCGCGCGGTTGATCTCGGCCACGATGCGGCTGGTCTGGGCGCCGCTTTCGCCGGGCAGCGCGACCGCGATCTTATGGGCGAACCCGCCCCGCTCACCCATCAGAAAGGCGGCATAGACCACCACCATGAAAATCAGCCCCGCCCCGGCGCTGATCGAGCCAAGGATCGCCCCCGCCACCTGCTGGATGCGGATCGGGCCCACGGCATCGGACCAGATCTTGCGCCAGTCGGGCAGCTTTTCAAAGCCCAGAAGCCGGGTCAGGTCGCCGGCAAGCGTGGTGATATTGCCCTGATATTCGGGCAGGCGTGGCCGGATCTGTTCGGCGGTCGACACCATCACCCCGCCCAGCCACATCATCGCCAGCAAAAACAGCACCAGAACGATGGCCCGGCGCAGCCATTCCGGCAGATGCCGGCACCCCGGCAGCCGCCCCACCGCATCGCTGGCCGCGATCAGCACATAGACCGAGATAACCGCGACCACGATGGGCAGGATCAGCGATTTCCCGATCACCAGAAACATCCCGACCAGCGCCACCAGCGCCAGCCCCAGAACGACCCCCAAAAGGCCGCGCAGCGGGTCGATACGGCCCCCGGTTTCAGCCATCGGCGCGCCGGTGCATGGCCAAAAGCACCATGGCAAGCCCGCTGGCCATCAGTTCGACCCCCAAAAGGACGCCGAAATTCAGGTTCAGCCCGAACAGCACCACCAGCCCCATGATCGCCGAAACCACCGCCGTGCCCAGCATCAGCGGAAAGTTCTGCGCATGGCGCAGATCGCGCGAGATCCAGCCCTTGACCGCGCCCGATCCGATCAGCAACAGCCCGATCAGGATCTGCATCAGCCGGCCGTCGCCAAACGGCCCCAAAAGCAGCGACAGGCCCAGAAAGGCGCTGACGGCGGCGATCAGCCCGGCGCGGATGCGCGGCCGGCGCTGTTCGGCCTTCCACGCGCCCCAACCCTGGACCACGGCCACGATCAACAGCGCCCACCCCGCCAGCGTCGCCGTCGCCACGCTGGCCGAAACCGGATTGATCAGCGCCAGAAACCCGCCGGCCAGCGCGGCAAGCCCGGCCATCAGCATCGGCAACCAGGCTTTCATGACTGCACCCCGCGCGATGCGGAAAGCGGCGAATGGAATATCGGCTTTGTCATCCTGTCATCCTCCTGCGGCAGACGGATCGCGGGCCCGCGGCGCAGGCCCATGGGATGTTTGTGCCACCCGCGCGCGCCGCTGCCAAGACGCCGCCACATGCCAGGGCGTCGCATGGCCCGGCAGCCGGGGGTTGTTCCGACCCGCCCGGCCTCTATACAGGGGGGGCGAAAAGCGCGGGGGCGTCATGCAGTATACATTGGGTCTGGCCACCATGGACAACAGCGCCGCCGCGCTCTTTGCCGACGGGGTGCTGGTGGCCGCCGTCGAACAGGAACGGCTGAGCCGTATCAAGAATGACGGCGCCTTCCCGCATCTGGCCATTGCCGAGGTCCTGTCGATCGCCGGGATCACGCTGGCCGATCTGGACCGCATCGCGGTCTATTGGCAGCCCTGGCGCATCGGCGGGCGCATCGCCGGCACGCTGGGCAAGATGCGCCGCAATCCGGCGACCGCCCGCGCCATCGCCCAACGCGCCGGCGCCATGTTCCTGCGCCGGGGGGGCGCAGCCGAGGCCGGGGGGGATGAGGTGCGCGGCTCATGGACCGATCTGATGCGCCTGCGCCGGGTGCTCGAGCGGATCCACGGCCCGACCCGCGCCGCCATCACCCATGTCGACCATCATCTCAGCCATCAACTTTATGCCGAGGCCATGCGCGACTGGGACGATTGCGTCTCGCTATCCTATGATGGCGGGGGCGAGGTCGACAGCACCGTGCTGACCGTGCGGCGCGGCGGCGCCCGCGAGGTGCTGAGCCGCCATCGCTGGCCGAACTCGCTGGGCCATTTCTATTCCACCTTCACCGGCTATCTGGGGTTCCGGATGCTTGAGGGGGAATACAAGATGATGGGGCTTGCGCCCTATGGCAGGCCGCGTTTCCGCGACGCCATACTGCGCGAGGTGCTGGTTCTGGAACCCGGCGGGCGCTATCGGCTCGACACCTCGGTCTGCGATTATCACGCCGCGCTGAAGGGCCAGTTCTCGGACCGGCTGAGCGCGCTTTTCGGTCCCCGCCGGGCGCCCGACGCCCCCCCGACCGAGGCCCAGATCGACCTTGCGACCAGCGTGCAGGCCGCGCATGAGGCGGCCTTGATGCATGTGCTGGAACCGGCGCGCGCGGCCCATCCCGAATTGCGGCGGCTGGTCATTTCGGGCGGTTGCGCGCTGAACGTGACCGCGAATGGCCGGCTGCTTGAGGCGGGGCTTTTTGATGAAATCATCATCCCGCCCGCGCCCCATGATGCCGGCTGCGCCATCGGCGCGGCGCTGGCGGTGCTGCCGGCGCCGGTCGACAAGGCGGCTGTGCGCAGCCCCTATCTGGGCCGTGAATTCGGCCCCGCCGAGATCGCGCGGGCGGTGGCGGATGCCTGTCCCGCGCCGCCCCCGCCCCTGCCCGAACACGATCTGATCGCGCGGACCGCCGGCATGCTGGCCGAAGGCAGGCTGATCGCCTGGTTTCAGGGGCGGGCCGAATTCGGCCCAAGGGCGCTTGGCGCGCGCTCGTTTCTGGCTGATCCGCGCCGCGATGCGATCCGCGACGAGATGAACGACAAGATCAAGAAACGCGAATTGTTCCGCCCCTTTGCCCCCTCGGCCACCGCCGAGGCGGCGCCGGCATTCTTTGATCTGGGACAGGACAGCCCCTATATGAACATCGTGGCGCGGGTGCGCGACGACCGCATCCCAGCCGTCACCCATGTCGACGGCACCGCGCGCGTCCATACCGTGCGCGCGGGCGCCCATGCCCGCTATCACGCGCTGATCTCGGCCTTTGGGGCGGCGACCGGGGTGCCGGTCGTGCTGAACACGTCCTTCAACATTCAGGAACCGATCGTCTATTCCCCCGCAGAGGCCTTTGCGACCTTCGCCGCCTCGGGGGTGGATGCGCTGGTGATCGGCGATCATCTGGTCACGCGCGACGATCTGGCCGCGCGAAAGGATACCCATGTATCTGAGCATTGATTTCGAGGATTTCGCCCATGATCTGAAACGCGATCTGGGTCTTTGGGAAACCGGGCCGCTGCGCCTTGACGCGCTGTGGCAAAGCTATCTGACCATCGATGCGTTTCTGGCCCGGCATGGCGGGCCGGACGGGCGGCGGGCCACGTTTTTCTGTACCGGCGTCATCGCCGATCAGGCGCCCGATCTGATCGCGCGGATCGCGGGCGACGGGCACGAGATCGCCTGTCACTATCATTTCCATGACGAGATGGACCGTCAGGACGTGCCCACCGTCACCCGCATGCTGGCGCGCGCGCGCGACGCGCTCGAGGCGGCCTCGGGCCAGCCGGTGCGCGGTTTCCGGGCGCCGAAATTCCGCATCGACCGCAGCGCGCCGGATCAATACCGGGCGGTGGCGGCGATCTTTGGCTATGACAGTTCATTCCCGACCGGCGATCTGGCCGAGCTGGCGGCGTTCCGCCGCGCGGCGGGGCTGGGCGATTTCCCGATCCTGCCGATCTTTGCCGGCCGGTTTCGCGGCAAGGGGCCGGCGCTGCGGCTGGGCGGCACCTATCTGAAGCTGTTTCCGCAGGCCGTCGCCCATGACCTTGTCGCACAGGCGCGGGGGGCGGGTTTTGCGCCCCATATCTATCTGCATCCCTATGAATTCGCCGCCGATGGCCGCTATACCCTGTCGGCGACCGAGCGCCGGCCGCTGGGCTGGCGCAAGGCGGCCTATTGGGGGCTGCGCCAGGCGCAATGGAACCGGATCGGCAATGACGGCCTGTCCGGCAAGCTTGCGGCGCTGATCGGCGCCGGGGGGCTGGCGGGGCGGCTGGACCGCGATCTTGCCGCCGCATCCGGGGCCGTGCCGGATGCCGTGTCGGGTACCTTGTCGGGCGCCCCCTAGCGCGCCGATTGCGCGGCGGTCACCGCCGTCGCCGCCACGATATCCTCGACCGTGCAGCCGCGCGACAGGTCGTTTGCGGGCCGGGCCAGCCCTTGCAGGATCGGGCCGATGGCATTCAGCCCGCCCAGCCGCTGCGCGATCTTATAGCCGATATTGCCCGAGGCGAGATCGGGAAAGATGAACACGTTGGGCCGCCCCGAGAGCCGGCTGCCCGGCGCCTTTTTCGCCCGCACCGCGTCGTCGAGCGCGGCGTCGAATTGCAGCTCTCCATCCACTTCGAGATCGGGTTCGGCGGCGCGGATCATGGCCAGCGCGTCGCGGATCTTGGTCAGGCTGTGATGTTCGGCCGAGCCTGCGGTCGAAAACGACAAAAGCGCGACCCGCGGCACCTCGCCCAGCAATTGCCGGCAGGATTGCGCCGCCGAGCGCGCGATGGCCGCCAGTTCCTGTGCATCGGGATCGATGATCAGCCCGCAATCGGCAAAGATCATGCCGCCCTTGACCGGCGCATCCGCGCCGCAGGACAGCATCAGGAAAAAGCTGCTGACGATGCCGGCATCGGGCGCCTTGCCGATGGCCTGCAAGGCGGCGCGCACGGTGTCGGCCGTGGTCGCCACGGCACCGCCGACGGTGCCGTCCGCCTGGCCCAGCCGCACCCGGAGCGCGGCCTGACGGATGGGGTCGCGCATTTCTATGAGCGCGCGTTCGGCGGTCATGCCTTTGGCGGCGCGCATTTCGTGCCAATGGGTCGAAAGCTGGACCAGATCGGGGGCCTCGGCCGGGCGCAGGCTGGTGACGCCGGGCAGGTCGGGGCCGTTCATCAGCGTGATCCGCGCCAGCCCCTCGGCGGTGATGCGGGCGGCGGCCTCGGCCACGCGGGGATCGTCGCCTTCGGGCAGGATGATATGGCGCGGATGGGCGCGGGCGGCCTGGTAGATGCGGTCGAGCGGTTTCATGGCTTGGCCTTTCGGCTTGGTGGGGATGGGGGCGCTGCCCCCGGCCTTCGGCCTCCCCCGGGATATTTGGGTGAAGAAGAACGGGCGGCGTCAGCCGAGCAGATGAAGACCCGCGACGACGAAGACGCCGAGGAACACGGTTTCGATCACGATCAGGGCGATGGCGCCGCCGCCGACTTCGAGCATCTTCTTGAGCGAGGTCTTGATCCCCACCGCCGCGATCGAGATCAGAAGCGCCCAGCGTGAGAGCTGTCCCGCCCAGTCGGCGACCACCGCGGGGATCACCCCGAAGCTGTTGAGCGCGGCGAGGATCAGAAAGCCCACGACAAAGCCCGGCAGCAGCGGCGGCGCCTTGCCGCCATCGGTGTCAGTCAGCCCGCGCGCGCGGATCACCAGCGAAAAGCACAGGACCACCGGCGCCAGCATCGAGACGCGGATCAGCTTGACCAGGGTCGCGGTTTCGCCGGTTTCCGGGCTGATCGAAAAGCCCGCGCCGACCACCTGGGCCACGTCATGGATGGTGCCGCCCAGAAACACGCCGCTGTCACGGGCATTGAATTCGAAAAGCTGCGCCAGCATCGGGTAAAGCACCATGGCCACCGTTGAGAGCACCGTCACCGAAAGCACGGTAAAGACCAGATCGCGTTCGGATTTTTCATGCTTTGGCAGCACGGCGGCGATGGCCATGGCCGCCGAAGCGCCGCAGATCGCGACCGAGCCGCCGGTCAGCAAGGCAAAGCGCCAGTTGCGCCCCACGAGCCGCGTCGCGACCAGCGCGAAGAGGATGGTCAGCACCACCCCCGCCACCACCAGCGCGATCGAGGCGCCCCCGAGCGCGGCCAGCATGTCGACCGAAATGCGCGCGCCCAGAAGCGCCACCCCCAGCCGCAGCACGGTGCGGGCGGTGAAGGCGATTCCGGGCGCGGTCTTGGTGCCGTCATCGGCAAGGAAATTCAGCGCCAGCCCCAGCAGCAGCGCCAGTAGCATCGCGGGCGCGCCGTAATGGTCCGACAGGAATTGCGCCGTTGCGGCGACCAGAACCGAGACGGCAAAGCCCGGAAAGATCGCGTCGATTTGGCTGCGCGAGGGGATCATGGTGGAGGTCAGCATCGTCGTCATCCGGTTTCGGGATTGGCCCCGGCGCGGGGCATCCCGCGCCGGCATCTGGTATCGGGCCGACCCCGGACGGGGGCCGGCCGCGCGGTCTGGATCAGGCCGCGCCTTTTTGCGGGCGCATGTCTCCGGCATCGATCCCGGCGACGACGACGGGCTTTTTCATCGCGTCGCGGCGGAAGGGTTCGCCCAGTTCCTGATTGAGCAACACCTCGATGAAGGTGGTTTCCTTGTTCTTCATCTGGCGTTCGACCGCGTCATGCAGCGCCTGGGTCAGTTCCTCCTGGCTGCGCACCTGCACGCCATTGGTCCCGCAGGCCCGCGCGATGGCGGCATAGGAGGTGTCGCGGTCAAGCTCGGTTCCGACGAAGTTGTTGTCGTACCAGAGCGTCGTGTTGCGCTTTTCCGCGCCCCACTGGTAGTTGCGGAAGATGACCATGGTGATCGCCGGCCAGTCGTCGCGACCGCAGGCGGTCATCTCGTTCATCGAGATCCCGAAGGCGCCATCGCCGGCAAAGCCGATGACCGGGGTGTCGGGGTTGCCGATCTTGGCGCCGAGGATCGACGGGAAGCCATAGCCGCAGGGACCGAAAAGACCCGGCGCGAGGTATTTGCGCCCCGCCTCGAAGGTCGGATAGGCGTTCCCGATGGCGCAGTTATTGCCGATATCCGAGCTGACGATGGCATCCGCCGGCACCGCCTGCATGATCGCGCGCCATGCCTGACGCGGCGACATCAGATCGGCGTCGCGGGTGCGGGCGCCGGAATTCCATTCGGTGCCGGGATCGTCATCTTCGTGATCGAGGCTGGAAAGTTCCTGTGCCCAGCGGGATTTCGTCTGCGCAACCAATGCCTTGCGATCCGCGCGGCCGGTATCGCCCGCCGTGCCCGACAGCTGCGCGAGGATCCCGCGCGCCACCTTGCCGGCATCGCCCTGAATGCCCACGGTAACCTTTTTGGTCAGCCCGATCCGGTCGGCATTGATATCGACCTGAATGATCTTGGCGTCCTTGGGCCAATAGTCGATGCCGTAGCCCGGCAGGGTCGAGAACGGGTTCAGACGCGTCCCCAGCGCCAGCACGACATCGGCTTTCTGGATGATCTCCATCCCCGCCTTTGAACCGTTATAGCCCAAGGGGCCCATGGCCAGCGGATGCGAGCCGGGGAAGCTGTCATTATGCTGATAGTTCGAGCAGACCGGTGCATCCAGACGCTCGGCCAGCTTGATCAGATCGGGGATCGCCCCTGAAAGCACCACGCCCGCGCCCGACAGGATGACCGGGAATTTCGCCTCGGAGAGAAGCTTCGCGGCCTCGGCCACGGCATCCTCGCCACCCGAGGGGCGCTCAAAGGCCACGACCTGCGGCAGATCGACATCGATCACCTGGGTCCACATGTCGCGCGGGATGTTCATCTGTGCGGGCGCGGAATTGCGCCAGGCCTGCATGATGACGCGGTTCAGGACCTCGGGGATGCGGCTCGGGTCGCGGACCTCTTCCTGATAGCAGACGGCATCGGCGAAAAGCCGCATCTGTTCCATTTCCTGGAAGCCGCCCTGACCGATGGTCTTGTTCGCCGCCTGGGGCGTGACCAAAAGCAGGGGCGTGTGGTTCCAATAGGCGGTCTTGACCGGGGTCACGAAGCCGGTGACGCCCGGCCCGTTCTGGGCGATCGCCATCGACATCTTGCCGGTCGAGCGAGTGAAGCCATCGGCCATCAGCCCGGCATTGGTTTCATGGGCACAGTCCCAGAAGGTGATCCCGGCCTTGGGGAACAGGTCCGAGACGGGCATCATGGCCGAGCCGATAATCCCAAACGCATGTTCGATGCCATGCATTTGCAGGACTTTGACAAAGGCTTCTTCGGTGGTCATTTTCATCGGCGTCGCTCCTTATTTGCGCTCGTCGCGGTAGTGATAGAGGTGATAGAGGGCGCGCTGGCCAAGCCGGCGGAAGGGGGTCCTCCAGCCTTCATGGGGCAGTTCCTCGTTGAAGATGGGCAGGCTGGGCACGGCTTCGCCGGCAACCAGTTGCGCCATGCGGCGGCCGGCCATGGCGGAATACATGACCCCGTTGCCGCCATAGCCCAGCGCGTAGAACGCGCCCGGCAGGTCGGGCATGCCGGTGATGCGGGGCATCATGTCATGGCTGACATCGACCCAACCCCACCAGCTGTAATCCAGCTCGATCCCGCGCAGGGCGGGGAACTTGCGGGCCATGCCCTCGCGCAGGGCGTTCAGATGCGCTGGGTTGGCCGCATCGCGGCCGGTGATGGCGGCGCGCGAACCGATCTGAAGCCGGTTGTCCGGCAACAGGCGATAGTAATGGCGCAGGATGCGCGTATCGGTCAGCGGCGACAGCTTGCGGATGCCGATGGCGGCAAGCTCGTCCTCGCGCAGCACGCGGGTGACGACGCTGTTCGACATGATCGGCATCAGCCGGTCCTTGAGCTGCGGGTGCAGGCCGCGCGGCGCATAGGCCGCCGTCGCCACCGCCACGCGGCGGGCGCGCACCGTGCCGCCCGGCGTGCGCAGGTGATGGACGCCGTCTTTCAGCTGCCATCCCTGCACCGGGCTGTCGGTATGGACCTTTGCGCCCAGCTCGCGGGCCACGCGCAGATAGCCGAAGGCCAGCTTTGCCGCGTGGATGCCGACACCGTCGGGTTCCCACATGGCGCCATGCGCCTCCATGTCGCGGACGACGCCGTCATGCAGCTCGTCGCGCGACAGCATCCGGGCGCCATAGCCGAATGTTTCGTTCAGCAGCCGGGTTTCGCTTTCCAGCGCCGGCATCGAGGCGGCCTTATGCGCGATATAATAGTGGCCGCCGTCCTGGGGATCGCAGTCGATGGCATGATCGCGGATCAGGCCCCGGAACAGATCGAACCCTTCGACCACCTCGGCATGCATGCCCTTGGCGACATCAAGACCCCAGCGGTCGATCCACTGACTGCGCTTGAGCCGCCCCGAGCTGATCTGGGCCTGTCCGCCATTGCGGGTCGAACAGCCATAGGCCACGCCATTCGCTTCCAGCACCACCGCCTTGATGCCATGCATCTTGGCCAGATGGATCGCGGTCGAAAGGCCGGTATAGCCCGAGCCGATCACCGCCACGTCGACATCCATGTCGCCGGTGACGGGGCCGTCATCTTCCGGCGCGGGACCGGCGGTGCCGATCCAATAGGTCGGCGCATAATCGCTTTTCGGACCCAGCCCGGATGCCGTCATCGGGTCATAGAGGGGATCGAAAGGCACCGATCCCGGGCGTTTGTCGATGGACTTCATGGGCGCCTCATTTCGCCGGAATGGCCGGGCGCTGTTTGCGGATCGCCTGTTTCTCGGTGATCTGGCCATCCTTGATGCGGAACAGATCGACGCCCTCGACCTCGGTCCGGGTGCCGTCCGGGTTGGTGGCGCGAAAGGTCCACTGGCTGACACCGCGGGTGCCGTCCTCGGACAGGAAATGGCTGTGATCGGCCCATTGCACGTCCGGCATCGCGGTCCAGACGCCGACAAAGGCCTTGGCGATGGCGTCCTTGCCCTCGATCCTGTTGCCGTATTCGTGCTCGCCCGCGACGGTGAAGAACACGCAGTCATCGGCGAAATGGGTCATCACGGCGTCGATGTCATGGCGGTTGAAGGCGTCGAAGGTGGCCTTCAGGTCGGCGGCGGTCAGTTGACGGGACATTGCGAACTCCTTGCGTTAGTAGCCCAGCACCCGCGGCACCCAGAGGGCGATGGCCGGGAAGCTGGCGATGATGAAGATTGCGGTGACAGAGGCGACGGCGAAGGGGATCGCGCGCAGGCTGATCCGTTCGATCGACACCCCCGAGATGCCCGAGGCGATGAACAGGTTCTCGCCCAATGGCGGGGTCTGGAAGCCCACCGACAGCGTGCAGATCATGACGATGCCGAAATGGATCGGGTCGATGCCGACCATATAGGCCACTGGCAGCATCACCGGGACGAGGATCATGATCGCCGCCAGCGTTTCCATGAACATCCCCACGATCAGCAGCATGCCGATGACCATGGCCCAGATCATATAGACATTGGTGGTCAGGCTGAGGATGCCGCCCGCGATCACGCCGGGGATGTTGTTTTCGACCAGAACCCGGCCAAAGATCGTGGCGGTGAACAGCACCAGAAGCACCCGCCCGGCCAGCCATGTGGTGGTATCGAGCGACTTGATCACCTCGCGCAGGTCCAGTTCGCGATAGATCACCGCACCGACAAAGAGCGTGTAGAAGATGGCGACGATGGCGGCCTCGGTCGGCGTGAACAGACCCGAATAGATGCCGCCCAGGATCACCACCGGGGCCAGAAGCGCCCAGAACCCGTGATAGCAGGCGCAGGCAACCTTGCGCAGCGACAGCGGTTCCGGCGAGCCGTGAAAGCCCCGCATCCGGCAGCGGATATAGTTCATGATCAAAAGCCCGCCGGCCATCACCACACCGGGCAGGAAGCCGGCGATGAAGAGCTTGGAAATCGAGACGGACTGAAACTGGCCATGCGCCTCGATGGCGGCGGGATCGGGGGCAATGCCCATGGCCGAGATGCCATAGATCACCATCGGGATCGAGGGCGGGATGATGATCCCCAAGCCCCCGGCGGCGGCGGTGACCGATGCGGCATAGCCCGCGCCATAGCCCTGGCGCACCATGGCCGGGATCATCAGCATGCCGACGGCGGCCGTGGTCGCAGGCCCCGAACCCGAAATGGCGCCAAAGAACAGGCAGGCCATGATGGTCGCGGCCGACAGGCCCCCGGTGAACGGACCGGCCAGACTTTCGGCGACATTGATCAGCCGCCGCGACAGGCCCGAGGCCTCCATCAGCGCGCCGGCCAGGATGAATGCCGGCAGCGCCATCAGCGGGAAGGACCCGACCGAGGACCAGGCCATCTGCACCATCTTGATCGGGTTGTCGCCCAGATAGAACATCGCGGCCAGCGAGGCGACGCCCAGCGCCACGGTGATCGGCGCACCCAGAAGCATCAGCCCGAAGAAGGTGCCGAACAGGATTTCAATCAGATAGCTGTCCATCAGTGCTTGCTCCGTTCAAAGGCGCGCTGTTCATCCTCGGCCAGCTCAAGAGCGGCCTCGACGGTGACCTTGTCGGGATCGGCGGGGTCTATGCCGCGCACAAGCTTCAGGTAGTTCACCTGAATGATGCGGATCGTCATCAGTGTGAAGGCGATCGGCAGGACCAGATAGACATAGCGCATTTCCCAGCCCAGCGTCTGGGCTTTGACGAAGGGCTTCAGCCGGCCGATGAATGCCGTGGCCTGCCAGATGAAGATCAGATTGAAGGCGATCCAGAACGCATCGCCGATGGCCTCGATGATGCGGGCACGGGTGCGCGGCATCTGGTTCAGGTGAAAGGTGACGCGGTTATGGGCCGCCATGCGCGCCGCATAGGATGCGCCGAAATAGGCGAACCAGACGAACAGGATGACCGAGAGTTCCTCGATCCAGGTGATCGAAAAGCCAAAGATCTGGCGGGCCACGATCTGCACGAACAGCAGCGACACGAAAATGGCCAGCAGAACACGGCAGACATGGCTTTCGAACTTGTCGAGAAAAGACCAGAGCACGGACAAGACAGGGCTCCCCACTGGTGGGTGGTTGCGGACAGGGCGGGCGGGAAAGGCGGCGCGCGGCAATCTGTCCGCGCGCCCAGTCGGGGGGGAGTTTACTCGACCGCCGGACGGCCCAACGAGGTCAGCACGGTGTTGAGCACCTCGACACCGCCGATCTGGTCATAGAATTTCGGCCAGACGGTGGTGGTGGCCTTTTCGATGAATTCCTTTTCATCGTCGGCCGGCGCGGTGATTTCCATGCCACGCGCGACCAGCTCTTCGCGGATCTTGGCCTCTTCGGCGCGCAGGAATTCGGCCGAGGCCATGGTCGCAGCCTTGCCGGCCTCAAGCACCTGGCTCTTTTGTTCGTCGCTGAGGCCCTCGAACAGCGCCTCGCTGATGATCAGCGGCTCGATCGAGAAGATATAGCGCAGATCGGTGATATATTTCTGCACCTCGTCGAACTTCATCGAATAGACGGTCATGTAGGGATTGTCCTGACCGTCGACGACCTTTTGCTGAAGCGCGGCGAAGGTTTCGCCCCAGGCCATCGGGGTCGGGTTGATGCCCCAGCTTTTATAGGTCTCGATCATGATTTCGTTCTTGGGCACGCGGATCACCAGCCCTTGCAGATCGGCGACCGTCGAGACCGGCTTTTTCGAATTGGTCAGCACCCGGAACCCGGAATAGCCCCAGCCGATGATGCGCACGCCCGCATCCTCGATGGTCTGCGCGATCATCTTTTCGCCGACCTCGCCCTGGGTCACCTTTTCGGCGTCCTCCTGGGACAGGATCACATAAGGCAGGGTCAGCGTGCCGACGCTGGGCGAAAACGGTGTGATGTTGTTGATCGCGACGATCGAGAAATCCAGCGTGCCGGTGGCGGCGGCGGTGACGGTATCCTGTTCGTCGCCCAGCTGGCCGTTCAGAAACAGCTTGCCGGTCATCTCGCCGCCGGATTTTTCCTCAAGTGCGGCGATAAAGGCCTTGCCCAGCGCCTCTTGGGTACCGCCGGCGCCGTCCCCCACGGCGATGCGGTATTCCGTGGCAGCGGCGGGCAGCACCAGCGCAAGCGCGGTCAGCGTGCCAGTCAGCAGGCGGGTCATACGATTCATGTTCATTCCTCCCTTTTGTCGTCTTGCCCCGTTCGGTGCGGCGGCTTGACGCATCGCAATCTTGCAGAGCGGGACCCAATCCTATATGTCCAGATGAACCCGATGTTAGGTCCAGTTTGCGATGCGCATCCCCATCGAGGCGATCTTTCTGCGCGAGGCCGAGGCCCCCACCCTGCAAGGGCGGCTGGCGGCGGCGGTGGTGCGCGCGATTCTGGAAAGCCGGGCGCGGCCGGGCACGCTTTTGCCGTCAAGCCGCAAGCTGGCGCAGGCGCTTGGCATGTCGCGGATGACGGTGACGCTGGTCTATCAGGAACTGGTCAGCCTGGGTTACCTTGAGACGCGGCCGCGTTCGGGGATCGCGGTGGCCGCGACCGTGCCGCATCGCCGCCTGCGGCCCGAGGAATTCAAGGGTCAGCGCACGGATGCCGAAACCGCCGGCAGCCCGCCCGACTGGCAAAGCTGGCTTTCCGATCAGTCATCGCCGCGCCGCGTCATCCGCAAGCCGCCGGACTGGCAGAGCTATCTTTACCCCTTTATCTATGGCCAGCCCGATCCGGTGCTGTTTGACCACAATGCCTGGCGCGACTGTGCGCGCCGCGCGCTCGGCACCCGCGATTTCGGCGAACTGGCGGCGGATCGCTATGGCAGCGACGACCCGCTGCTGATCGATTACATCTGTTCCAACACCCTGCCCCGGCGCGGCATCACCGCGCGCCCCGATCAGGTGCTGGTGACGCTGGGCGCGCAGAACGGGCTGTTTCTGGCCACCGAGCTTTTGTCGCGTGCCGACCGTCTGGCCGTGGCCGAGGAACCCGGCTATCCCGATTTCGCCGAAACCCTGCGCCGGGCGCATAGCCCGACCACCTTTCTGCCGGTGGATCAGATGGGGCTGAACCCCGATCAGCTGCCCGACAATGCGCGGCTGGTCATCGTCACGCCCAGCCATCACATCCCGACCGGCGCCACCATGCCGCTTGAACGCCGGCATGAGCTGATCCGCCGCGCCGCCGCGCAGGATTTCCTGATCATCGAGGACGATTACGATTTCGAGATGTCCTATCTTGCGCCCCCGGCCCCGGCGCTGAAATCGCTCGATCCCGGGGGGCGGGTGATCTATCTGGGCAGCTTTTCGAAATCGCTGTTTCCGGGGCTGCGCATCGGCTACATGGTCGCGCCGCCCGAGCTGATCGCCCGCGCCCGCGCGCTGCGGTCGATCATGCTGCGCCACCCGCCCAGCCATCTTCAGCGCATCACCGCCTATTTCCTGGCGCTTGGGCATTACGACGCCCATATCGCCCGGCTGCGACAGGCGTTCAAACAGCGGCGCGAGATTCTGGAACAGGCGCTGGATCGCCATGGCTTGCAGATCGCCGGCGCGCCGGCCGCGGGCGGATCCAGCGTCTGGATCCGGGGGCCGGATGGCAGCGACAGCACCGCGCTGGCCCTTGCGCTGCGGCCCGACAGCGTGCTGATCGAACCGGGGGCGGTGTTCTTTGAAAAGCCGGCCGAACCCTGTGCCTATTTCCGGCTGGGCTATGGCACCATCGCCGATATCGCCATCCCCGAAGGCATCCGCCGGATCGCCGCGCGCATCAGACGGATGCGGTTCTGATCCGGGCGCCGGACCTGTATCAGTATGAAACAGGGAAATGGTGCCGCAGAAGGGACTCGAACCCCCGACCCCATCATTACGAATGACGTGCTCTACCAGCTGAGCTACTGCGGCATCCGCGCCGATCTATCAGCGCGTTGCGATCCTCGCAAGCATCAACATGCCCGAAAGACCGCTGGTAATGGCGGGACGACGCATCGCCCGGCCCGCAGGTTCCGGCCAAAGCTTTCGACCGCACCCACGCCGCGCCAGATAACAGGTTCAGGCGCGGCGGAAAAGGGGGTGTCAGCGCTTTTTGGCGGTGTCGAGACCGGCCCCTTCCGGGGGTTCGACATCGGGACGCACGGGCAGCACCTCGGATTCGTCGGTGATGCGGGGACCGTTGGCCCGCGCCGGGACCGGCCTTGCCACGGGCGCCGGTTCGGGTTCGGGATCGGTGACGGTCATCGCCGGCTCGGTGCCGTTGCCGGTGTCGCGATCCGCGACACTGCCCGAATCGCGATAATCCGATTCCCGGGGCACCATGCCCGGCGCCACATCCGGCAGATCGGCGGGCGCCTGCGCGCGCGGCGGGGGCGCGGCCGGGGCCGGCGGATCCGGCTCGTCCCCGACGATCCCGGGCGTCGGTGCAGTCACAGGACCCGTCGCAGGACCCGTCACGGACGCCTTGACCTCGACCTGGGAGACGGGCACCGGCACGGCCGCGTCCGCCCCATCGCCGGCCGGCCGGCTGCCCACCAATAGCGGCAGCATCTCGACCCCGTTGCCGGCGGCGGCGGACCATGCCGGCGTTTCGGGTTCGCGCCATGTCAGCGTATCGAACCCGCCGCAGCTGTCGCAGACCGGCGCCCATTCCGCCATGACGTTGTGACATTTGTCACAGACCCATTGCGGGCCACGGCTGGCCACCAGCGCCCGGGCCAGAATGCCGCGCACCACCGCGTCATCGGCGCCCTCGCCGCGTTCGATGGCGGCAAGGATCGACAGCGATCGCACGGTCGGGTGCTTTTCAGCCAGATTGCCCAGCGCGCGGCGGGCGCCGGGGAAATCCTCGGCGGTCAGCAACAATTCGGCGCGCAGCAGGCGGGTTTCCTCGTGATCGGGGTTCTGCCGCATCAGATCCTCAAAGCGGCGCAGGCGCGCGGCCGGCTTTTCGTCCGGCACGATTTCGGCATAGGTGGCCGCGATCGAGGGATGGGGCCGCACGCTCCAGGTCTTTTGCAGCACGCGGCTGGCATTGCGGGCATCGTTCTGGGCGATATAGCTGCGCGCCGCCAGCACCGCCGCCGGGATCAGGTCGGGGCTGGCGCGGCTGGCGGAAATCGCCGCCTCGCGGGCGCTGATCGAATTGCCCTCGGCCAGCACCTCTGACGCCTCTTTCAGGGCCAGCACGGCGTCGCGGCGGATATGGACATCCTGCGGCAAATGCCCCTGTTTGCGCTTGTCCTTGAGCACGGCGCGCGCGCCCTTCCAGTCGCCCTGACGGGTCTGCAATTCCAGCAAGGTGTCCTGAAGCTCGGCGCTTTTGGGTTTCAGCGCATAGGCCTTTTCGGCCAGTTTCAGCGCGGTCGCGGTATCGCCTTCGTCCAGCTTCTGGCGCAAAAGGCCGCGAATGCCGACAAAGCGGGTGCGGTCGTCCGACAAGAGCCGACGGTAAACCTCGCCGGCCTTGGCGCGATCGCCCGCCACCTCGGCCGCCTGCGCGGCCAAAAGATCGGTGACATGGGGCTTGTCGAGAAACCGTGCCGCACGGGCGGCCTTGTCCTGGGCCAGCCGCCCCTCGCCCGAGGCGACGGCAAGCATGCCTTCGGACAGCGCCTCATAGCCCTTGCGCTCGCGCGAGCGGGCAAAATAGCGGTTGATCGCCGTCTCGTCGCCCAGAAGAAAGCGCACGAAAGCCAGCACCAGCCCGACCACGCGCACCACCAGCCAACCCAGCAGGATGGCGATGACCAGCGCGATCAGCGCATGCACCGGGCCCAGCACATATTCGGTGCCGCCAAAGACCAGCACAAGCCCGTCATTGCCTTCCGAAAGCTGCATCGCGCCAAGCGTGACCGCCAGAACGATGGCAAAAAAGATAAGTATTTTCAAAGCCGAAAGCAGCATGTCCAACCCCCTTTCTACATGCTGCCTGCCGCCAGGGCGGTCAGGGCGGCATTGGCTTCGACCCAGGTCCGCGCCTGTGCGGACCAACCCGACATCGCGTCCTGGCCGGGCTGTGGCAGGGCGCCGATTTCGCTCAGCGCGCCGGGAATATCGCCGGCCTTGACCGCCGCATCGGCGCGCGACAGCACCGCATCGGGGTCGCTGCCTTCGCGCGGTTCGACCGAACGGGCGCCGGTCTGCACGCGCAGGAAATTCCCGATCACGCCCATCGCGCCGTCATTGGCGGGCGCGGCCTTGAGCGCCGCCGCCAGCCCTTCGCGCGCGGCGGCGGGAAACTCGGCGCGCAGCTGCGCAAGCGTCGCCACCTCGCCGCTGAGCACCGCCGGGGGCTGAACCCCTGCGGCCTGCAATTCGGCCAAAGCCTGATCCCGCGCCCCGCCCGAGCTGAGCGCGGCCTGCAAGGCGGCGGCGGCGGCCGAGATGCGGGCGCGGCGATTGGCGGCCTCGGCGCTGTCCTGCAACTGGGCGGCCTGGGATTCGGCGGCCGAGATGCGCTTTTCGGCGGCGTCTGCAGCGGCGGCGATCTGGCTTTCCAGCGCCTGCGCCTGTGCGGCGAACCCCTGCAACTGTTCGGCCGATCCCGCATCGCCGGCGGGACGCGCCGACAATTCGTCAAGACGGCGCTGCTGTTCGGTCATGCGCGCGCTCATATCGGACAAAAGCGCCTGAAGCTGGCCATCCGCATCGCCGGGGGCAACGGCGGGGACGGCCGGACGCGCGGCCAGATCCGCAACCGTGCGTTCAAGCGCGGCCAGTTTTTCCTGCTGCGCCTGCAACGCCTCGGCATCGGCGACCGAGGCCCCGCTTGGGCCGCTATCGGCCAGAAGCTGGCGCGCGGCATCGGCGCCGGCATCGGCGGCGCGGCCGGACACGGCATCAAGCTGGGTCTGGATTTCGGCGCGCGCCACCTCGGTCGCGACCGCGCGCACCTCGTCGAGCGACCCCTGTTGATCGCCCTGTCCAGCGCCCGGCTGCCATGCGGGGGGCAGCTTCGGGATCGCCCAATAGGTGGCGCCGGCACCCAGACCGGCGGCAATGATGCCGCCCAGAAGCGTCGGCATGAAGCCCGCCTTGCGCACCTCGATCACGCGGGTTTCGGATTTGGCCGGGGTCGAGGTGGGCGTCGAGGCGGGCGTCTGCGCCGGGGTGGCGGCCGGTTTCGCGGCGGCATCCGACGGTTTCGCGGCCGGCTTTTCCGTGGGCTTGCTCGTGACCGATGCCCCACCCGATTCGGCGGCAGCCGCGGATTTCGGCGCGGCGGCGGCCGGTCCGGTGCCCGATCCGACCAGCTTTGATTCGACCTTGGGCATGGCCGGGACCTTGGCCGCGCCCGCCGCATCGCCGGTGCCCACCGGATGGCTGTCGATCACCGCGCCGGTCGCCGGCTTTTTCTTGTTGCTGGCATCGGGGGCGGGTTTGCTTTCGCTGGCATCGGTTTCTGGCTTTTTCACGACTCTTCCCCGTTTCGCTGTCGATCCCGCTTCGGTCCGGGCGCGGATCGGCGCCCGTCCGAATGGCATCATGCCTCTGGCTCTGGGTCGCAGTCTAGACGCCGAGACGCAGCGCCTCAACCCGCGCATCACACCAAGCCTCAGATGGATTGCTTTGCATTCAAAAGGGTTTCGATTGCGGCGACGATCCCCCCCGCATAGGGGCGCGGCGCAACCAAGCGCCGCGACGCGCGGCCACCGGCACCATCCCATGCCGCATCCGCGGCCGGACTGATCGGCACCAGCCAAAGCGGCGCCTGCGCATCCCGCACCTGTTCGGCGACGAGCGCCGCCGAGCGCGGCGAAAACAGCGGCAAAAGGACCGGCGCCGTTCCCGCCAAAAGGTCCCGCGCCGCATTGTTCAGTACCTGCGGCGCCTGATCATAGACGACCATGCCCGGCACCGGCAGCACCCGGGCCAGATGGGTGCCATGGGGGTGCAGCCACCCCGCGCCCAGCCCCGCAAGCAGCGGCATCATGCCGGCGGCATCGCCCGGCCCCTCGGTCACGTCGAAACCGGCGGCGCGGGCGGCGGCGGCGGTGGCGGGGCCGACACAGATCGCGGGCCGGCCGCGCCCCGCCCCCGCCGCCGGAACCGCATGGACCGAGGTAAAGACCAGCCCCCGCGCCGCCGCCAGCCGGGCGGCGTCATGTTCGACCGCCACGATCCGCAGCACCGGCGCGATCACCACCGCCAGCCCCAGATCCGCCACCCCCGTGGCAAAGCGTCGCGAGGCCCCGTCGGGTCGGGTCAAAAGCAGCGTGGGCACGGGATCGGTCGGGCTGGCGGGCGGCATGGGGCTGGACATGGCGGGCGATGGCTTCATCGGGGCGGCAAACGGCATGGAAATCGGCGGGACAAGATGTTACCTCCCTTTGCCTAGGCCCTTGGCGGCGCGGGAACAAGGACAAGCATGTCACGGACCTTTCTGGGCATCGAAAGCAGTTGCGACGACACCGCCGCCGCGGTGGTGCGCGAGGATGGCACGATCCTTGCCTCGGTGGTGGCCGGTCAAAGCGCGCTGCACGCCGATTTCGGCGGCGTCGTCCCGGAAATCGCTGCCCGCGCCCATGCCGAAAAGCTGGATCTCTGCGTCGAACAGGCGCTGGCGCAGGCGGGGCTGCGGCTGGCCGATCTGGACGGTATCGCGGTGACCGCCGGGCCGGGGCTGATCGGGGGCGTGCTGTCGGGCGTCATGCTGGCCAAGGGGTTGGCGGCGGGCAGCGGCCTGCCGCTGGTTGGGGTGAACCATCTGGCGGGGCATGCGCTGACCCCGCGCCTGACCGATGCGGTCGCCTATCCCTATCTGATGCTTCTGGTGTCGGGCGGGCATTGCCAGTTTCTGATGGTCGATGGCCCCGATGCCTTTACCCGGCTGGGCGGCACCATCGACGACGCCCCCGGCGAGGCCTTTGACAAGATCGCCAAGCTTCTGGGCCTGCCCCAGCCCGGCGGCCCGCCGGTCGAGGCGGCGGCGCGGGCGGGGAACGCGAAACGCTTTGCCCTGCCGCGCCCGCTTTTGGATCGCCCCGGCTGCGACCTTAGCTTTTCGGGGCTGAAAACCGCCGTGCTGCGCCAGCGCGACGAGCTGGTCGCGGCGCAAGGCGGGCTGCACGAACAGGACCGCGCCGATCTTTGCGCCGGCTTTCAGGCCGCCGTGGCCGATGTGCTGGCGGAAAAGACCCGCCGCGCGCTGGAACAGACCCGTGCCCCGGTTCTGGCGGTCGCCGGCGGGGTCGCGGCGAACCAGACCCTGCGCGCGGCGCTTGAGGCGGTGGCGGACAAGGCCGGCGCCCGCTTTCTGGCGCCGCCGCTGACGCTTTGCACCGACAATGCCGCGATGATCGCCTGGGCCGGGATCGAGGCCTATGCCGCCGGTCAGCGCGACGGCATGGATCTGGCCGCGCGGCCGCGCTGGCCCCTGGACCGCGATGCGGCGCCCATGCTGGGCGCGGGAAAAAAGGGGGCCAAGGCATGAGCGTGGCGGTCATTGGCGCGGGCGCATTCGGCACCGCATTGGCGGTCAATCTGGCCGGCAGGGGACAGGTCACGCTCTGGGGCCGCGATACCGGCTGGGCGCGCGGGCGCGAGAACCCGCGCCTGCCCGGGATCCGCCTGCCCGCCGGAATGCAGGTGACGAACCGGATCGACATGATCCAGGCCGAAACCCTGTTGCTGGCGCTGCCCGCGCAGGTGCTGGGCGGTTTTCTGGCCAAACATGGCGCGCGGCTGGGCGGGCGCAGGCTGGTCAATTGCGCCAAGGGGATCGATCTGGCCACGCTGACCGGGCCGTCGGCGCTGATTGCGCGGGCCTGTCCCCTGGCCACGGTCGCGGTGCTGACCGGCCCCAGTTTCGCCGCCGATATCGCGCGCGGCCTGCCCACGGCGCTGACGCTGGCCTGTGCGGATGCCGCCGCGGCCGAGGCCTTGCAGCGCGATCTGAGCACGGCGACGCTGCGGCTTTACCGCACCACCGATGTGACCGGCGCCGAGCTTGGCGGGGCCCTAAAGAACATCATCGCCATCGCCGCGGGCGCCGCCATCGGCGCAGGCTACGGCGACAGCGCGCGCGCCAGCATCGTCACCCGCGGCTTTGCCGAGATGGGGCGGCTGGCGACCGCGCTTGGCGCGAGGCCGGAAACGCTGAACGGGCTTTCCGGGCTTGGCGATCTGGTGCTGACCTGCACGTCCGAGCAGTCGCGCAATTTCCGCTATGGGCTTGCGCTTGGCGCGGGCCGGCCCTTTGCACAGGGCACCACCGTCGAAGGCGCCGCCACCGCCCGCGCCGTCAGCGCGCTGGCCCGGCAAAAGGCCATCGAGATGCCGATCTCGGATCTGGTCGCCGGCCTTGCCGAGGGGCGGATCGCCATGAAACAAGCCCTTGATATTCTGCTGAACCGCCCCTTGAAGGAGGAATGATGTCCCTTTTCGCCGTGATCTGCCGTGACCTGCCCGGCAAGCTGCAAACCCGTCTGGACACCCGCGACAAGCACCTGACCTTTCTGAAGGAACAGCCCGGCCTGCGGATGGCCGGCCCCCTGATCGAAGAGGGCGAGATGCGCGGCTCGCTTTTGATCGTCGAGGCCGAGACGTTGACCCAGGTCAAGGACTGGGCCGCCGGCGACCCCTACAAGGCCGCAGGACTTTTTGCCTCGGTCGAGGTGATCGAATGGAAAAAGGTGATCGGCTGATGGCGCATTGGCTCTTTAAATCCGAGCCTGACGTCTTCAGCTTTGACGACCTGATCGCAAAGGGCGAGACGGGCGAGGAATGGGACGGCGTGCGCAACTATCAGGCCCGAAACAACATGCGGGCGATGCAGATCGGGGATCGCGGCTTTTTCTATCACTCGAATATCGGCAAGGAAGTTGTCGGCATCTGCGAGGTGGTGGCGCTGGCCCATCCCGATTCCAAGGCCGCCGATCCGAAATGGGAATGCGTCGACATCCGCGCCGTGGCGCGGGTCCTGCGCCCGGTTTCGCTGGATGAGGCCAAGGCCGAGCCGCGCCTGAAAGACATGGTGCTGGTCAATAATTCGCGCCTGTCCGTGCAGCCGGTATCGGACGCGGAATGGCAGGTGGTGCTGGAACTGGCCGGCGGCCCCCAGCCCCTGTGAGATCTGCCCGCCGCCCCCCTTGAGCGGGAGCGGCGGGCGCAAGACAGGCACCGATACCGGGCCGGACGTTACTGACCGACCCGCCCGGTTCGGCACCCAAGGAGAAGACATGGCACGCGGCACCAAGCTTATCGCCGACCGTCCGACGACGAAACGCATTGGCGCGCTGCGGGCGCTGTGGCCATTCATCCGGCCCTATCGCTGGCTGCTGCTGGCGGCGATGGCGGCGCTGGCGGTGACGGCGGGGATCAGCCTTGTCCTGCCGCTGGCGGTGCGGCGCGTGGTCGACGGATTCGGGGCCGGCGCGCATCTTCTGGACCAGTATTTCGGCGCCGCGCTGGCCATTGTCGCCTTGCTCGCGCTGGGGACGGGGCTGCGCTATTACCTTGTCACCCGGCTGGGCGAACGGGTCGTGGCCGATATCCGCAAGGCCGTTTTCGATCGCGTCATCGCCATGAGCCCGGCCTTTTATGAACGCGTCCTGACCGGCGAAATCATCAGCCGCATCACCACCGACACCACGCTGATCCAGTCGGTGATCGGCTCTTCCGTGTCGATCGCGCTGCGCAATCTGTTGATCCTGATCGGCGGGATGGCGATGCTGATCTGGACCTCGGCCAAGCTTTCCATGCTGCTTTTGGTGCTGGTGCCGGTGATCGTGGTGCCGATCATCGTGCTGGGCCGGCGGCTGCGCGGGCTGTCGCGCGAAACCCAGGACTGGATCGCGCAATCCTCGGGCGCGGCCTCGGAAAGCCTTTTGGCTGCGCAGACCGTGCAGGCCTTTACCCAGGAGGGGCCGACCCGCGCCCGTTTCGACACGGTGACCGAGGGCGCCTTTGACGTCGCCCTGCGCCGGGTACGGGTGCGCACGATCATGACGGTGATCGTGATCTTTCTGATCTTTGCCGGTGTCTTGGGCGTGCTGTGGATCGGCGCGCGCGATGTGCGGCTGCACACAATGAGCGTGGGCGAGCTGGTGCAGTTCGTCATCTATGCGGTGCTGGTCGCGGGCGCGGTCGGTGCGCTTTCCGAAATCTGGGGCGAGTTGCAGCGCGCGGCCGGCGCGACCGAGCGGCTGACCGAATTGCTGACCGCCCAGGACAGCCTGCGCGACCCCGCCCATCCCGTCCCCCTGCCCCGGCCGGTGCAGGGCCGGATCGGGTTCGACGCGGTGACCTTTCATTATCCCAGCCGCCCCGACCGTTCGGCGCTGGACGACGTCAATCTGGACATCGCGGCCGGCGAGACGGTGGCGCTGGTCGGTCCCTCGGGGGCGGGCAAGACCACGGTGATCCAGCTTTTGCTGCGATTCTGGGACCCGGATGCGGGCGCGGTGCGCATCGACGGCATCGATCTGCGCGACATGGCGCGCGCCGATTTCCGCCGCTCTATCGCGCTGGTGCCGCAGGATCCGGTGATCTTTGCCGCGTCGGCGCGCGAAAACATCCGCTTTGGTCGACCCGACGCCACGGATGCCGAGGTCGAGGCCGCCGCCCGCGCCGCCCATGCCGACGAATTCCTGACCCAGCTGCCCGATGGTTACGACAGCTATGTCGGCGAGCGCGGGGTGATGCTGTCGGGGGGGCAGAAACAGCGCATCGCCATCGCCCGCGCCATCCTGCGCGACGCGCCGATCCTGCTTCTGGACGAGGCGACCAGCGCGCTGGACGCCGAATCCGAACGGCTGGTGCAAGAGGCGGTGGATGAACTGGCGCGCACACGCACCACCATCATCGTGGCGCATCGGCTGGCCACGGTGAAAAAGGCCGACCGCATCGTCGTCTTTGACCATGGCCGCATCGTCGCGCAGGGGCGCCATGACGAGCTGGTGGCACAAGGCGGGCTATATGCCCGGCTGGCGCGCCTGCAATTCACCGAAGGGCCGCTCAGCGAAGCGGCGGAATAGCGCGCGAACCGCCGGGTCGGAAATCTGTCTTCCAGGTGCCCGCACCATCGGCGTTCGGATTGCAGTCTTGGCGGCACCGTGTTCAGGCCCGGGGATCCGAACCTGTTTGTTGCGGAGAATCTGTCAGGCTGGGCTTTAACGGGTCACCCTGTTCGGCGACCCTGTTTCGCGGCATCCGTTTCGCGGCGCTGTCCACGGTGGTTTACGATATCAGCTTGCTCGGGGCAGGTTTTCTTGGGCCGGCTTTTCCCGGGCCCAGTTTCCCCCGCGAGCTTTCCCGGCCCGGCTTTCCCGGGCCGATCTTCTCAAGCTGATTTTCCCATACCGATCAGCCCAAGACGCGCGACCGGCCTCCGCCGACAGGATGATCCCGTTCAGCGCCGCTTGGGCGCGCTATAGACCGCCGCCCAGAAAACGGTGCGGCCATCGGCGCCAATCGCCTTGCCGATGCCGTAATCGCGAATCTGCGGGATCAGGATATTGTCCAGATGCCCCTTGGACCGCACCCATTCGGTCAGCACCTGTTCCTGGCCCCAGGGGCCGGCGGCGATGTTTTCGGCGGCAATGCCCGGCTTGTAGCCGGTCTTTTTGACCCGCTGCATCGGCCCGCGGCTATTGGTGCCGCGATGCGAGATGACGCTGCGGCGGGCCATGTCACAGGCATGGCGGGCGGCGGCCAGCGCCAGATCGGAACTGGCGCGCAGGGGTTTCAGCCCGCGCGCCTTGCGCGTGGCATTGGTCGCGCGGACGGCCGACTCATTGTCCTGACGCGTGGTTCCGAAACAGACGACATCGCCCAAAGGCTTGCCGCCATGCGGGGTCCGATGCGGAATGGCGATATCTTCCGAGGCCGAAGCCGGCACGGCCACAAGCCCAAGAACGACGGCGCAAATGGCTGATCTCAGATATTTTTTCGGCATTCCGCATCCCTCATTTGCGGCGAACTTAGGACCGAAAGTTCAGTTTCTCAACCAAAGATTGCTGAAAATTCTAGGGAACCGGGCCATCGGCAAGGCGTTGCCCCACGGATCTGGGTTTCGGCAAAGCCTTGCCGCCGCAGGTCGATGTGAAAGGAGAAGCAATGGCTTTTTGGGATTTCGTCAAGGATGCCGGGAAATCGGTTCTCGGCTCCGAGGCCGAAGCGGCGCCTGCCCCCGCAGCAACCCCCGCACAGCCGGCACCCAGCGAAACCGACCGCAAGGTCGCCGCGCTGAAAGCCGAGCTCAAGGCGCTGGGTCTGACCGCCAATGACGTGCATCTTACGCTGCGCGGCGGCGACACCATCGTCATTTCGGGCAAGGCGCGCGATCAGGAAACACTGGAAAAGCTGATCGTGGCGCTTGGCAATATCAAGGGCATCGCCCGGGTCGAGCTGGCCGACGATACCAGCACCGAAACCCCCGCCCCCGCCGGCACCAAGCCGGTCTTTCACACCGTCAAGAAAGGCGAGACGCTGTCGGCCATCGCCAAGCACTATCTGGGCAACGCCAATCGCTACAAGGATATTTTCGAAGCGAACCGGCCCATGCTCAGCGATCCCGACAAGATTTATCCGGGCCAGACCCTGCGCATTCCGCAGGCCTGACCCAACGACACTTTGACGCAGCGTTGCGGCACCTTGCGACGGGGGGTCAACTCTTGTCCGGGGTGCCGTTTCGGACCATTCTTTCCGGCAATGCGGGGTGCCCCCCGCGGACGATCTGGGAGGAATGTCGATGACGAGGTTTGTGGATGTCGCGGCGCGCGACGCGCTCGAGGCGGAAATGGATTATTCCCTGCGCGACCTGCCGCGCACGGTTTTTCAGGCCCTGAGCCGCACGCGCGATGTGCACCCCGACCGCAAGGCGATCAGCTTTCAGCTGTTTTCGGCCCCCGACGCGCCCGCACGCAGTCTGAACTGGACCGAGTTGCATGAGCGGGTGACCGAAACCACCAATCTGTTTCGCAGCCTTGGCATCGGCGAACGCGATGTCGTCGCCTATATGCTGCCCAATTGCCTTGAAACGCCTGTGGTGCTTCTGGCCGGGGCGACCGCCGGGATCGTGAACCCGATCAACCCGCTTCTGGAACCCGAGCAGATCGCCGGCATCCTGCGCGAGACCGGCGCCAAGGTGCTGGTCACGCTGAAAAGTTTTCCGAAATCCGATATCGCGCAAAAGGCCGCGCTGGCGGTGGCGATGGCCCCCGGCGTCGAGACCGTGCTCGAGGTGGACCTGAACCGCTATCTGACCGGGATCAAGCGTCTTCTGGTGCCGATGATGCGGCCCAAGATGCCGACCCGCCATCACGCCAAAGTCATGGATTTCGAGGCTGGGGCGAGCGCGCATCGCCACGACCGCCTGACCTTTGACGAGCCGCCCGAGGATCGCGTCGCCGCCTATTTCCACACCGGCGGCACCACCGGCACCCCCAAGGTCGCCCAGCACAAGCTGTCGGGCATGATCTATAATGGCTGGCTGGGCGGCACGCTGCTGTTCAACGAACGCGACGTACTGATGTGCCCGCTGCCGCTGTTTCACGTCTTTGCCGCCTATCCGGTGCTGATGTCCTGTCTGATGTCGGGGGCGCATCTGGTGATGCCGACCCCGGCCGGCTATCGCGGCGAGGGGGTGTTCGACAATTTCTGGAAGCTGATCGAACGCTGGCAGGCGACGTTCCTGATCACCGTGCCGACCGCCATCGCCGCGCTGATGCAGCGCCCGGTCAATGCCGATGTCTCGTCGCTGAAGATCGCGATCTCGGGTTCGGCGCCGCTGCCGATCGAGCTTTACAACCGCTTCAAGGCCTCGACCGGGGTCGAGATCGCCGAGGGCTACGGCCTGACCGAGGCCACCTGTCTGGTGGCCTGCAACCCCATCGACGGGGTGAAAAAGGTGGGCTCGGTCGGCATCCCCCTGCCCTATACGCATGTGCGCATCCTCAGGCGCCGCGATAGCGGCTTCGAGGAATGCGCCACCGACGAAGTCGGCGAGATCTGCATCGCCAATCCCGGCGTCTTCGAGGGGTCAACCTATACCGAAACCGACAAGAACCACGATCTCTTCGTCGAGGACCGTTTCCTGCGCACCGGCGATCTGGGCCGGTTCGACGCCGATGGCTATATCTGGATCACCGGGCGCGCCAAGGACCTGATCATCCGGGGCGGCCACAATATCGACCCGGCCGAGATCGAGGACGCGCTGCTTTCGCATCCCAAGGTCGCCTTTGTCGGCGCGATCGGCCAGCCCGACAGTTTCGCGGGCGAACTGCCCTGTGCCTATGTCGAGCTGGTGGCCGGGGCCGAACTGTCCGTCGACGAGCTGATGGAACATGCCCGCACCCATATCCATGAACGCGCCGCCGTTCCGAAATATATCGAGATCGTGCCCGAGCTTCCCAAGACGGCGATCGGCAAGATCTTCAAGCCCGAGCTGCGCAAGCTGGCACTGGCGCGGGTCTATGGCACGGCGCTGGCCGAGGCCGGGCTGGCCGTCGAGGTGGCCGAGGTGGTCGATGACAAGAAACGCGGCCTGACGGCCCGGCTGCGCCGCACCGCAGAGGTCGAGGACCAGGCGGTCATCGATTGCCTTGGCCGCTTTACCCGGCCCTGGGAATGGACATGAGCGCCGGGATTCCGCGACGGGCCGGCCTGCTCAGGTTGCAACTTCCATGGCCGCCGGTTACCCTGAGGCATAGCGATTTTATCGGTTGTGGAATTTAAATGACGGACGCATCGGTCGAAGACCGGGACGACGAGCACCTTGACGAGGATGCTCCCCCAAACGAGTTGCCCGCAGACAAGAATGCCGCGCCCCAGCCGCCCGATCTGGCGCCGCGCTGGATCGTCGACATGCGCCGATCCGAACATCGCATCGGCTATTACAAGTCGCTGGGCGAATATGCACTGCAATTCACCGATCGCGGCGACGCGGTGCTGGTGGTCAGTTTTGACAACCTGTCGGCGGCGCGCGATGCGGGCATCGACCGCGACAGCTGGGGCTATGGGTTCGTGGCCAAGAACGGCTGGTCGCATCTTGGCGTCCTGGCCTTTGGCGCGAACTGGTTTCGCAGCGAAGATCTGTTCGCCGAATTGCGCGCGCTTGCGAAATCGGGCTTCTTCCGCCGTTTCGGCCGGGTTTTCCTGACCGGGACGTCGATGGGGGGCTATGCGGCCTGTGCCTTTGCCTCGCTGGTGCCGGGCTGTACGGTGCTGGCCTTTTCCCCGCAGGCGAGCCTTGATCAGGACCTCGCGCCTTGGGAAAAGCGCTTTCCCGCCGGGCGCAAGATGGATTGGAGCGGAGATTTTTCCAATGCCGCCCGCGAGGTCGCGGCGGCGGCCGAGGTCTGGCTGGTCTATGATCCGCATTTCGAAGAGGATCGCCAGCATATCGAAATGTTCAGCGGCCCCAATATCCGCCTGCTCAAGGCGCGCTATGCCGGGCACAAGACGGCGCTGATCCTGCGCCGCGCCAACCTGCTGAGCACGGTGGTGCGCGAAACGGTGCGCGGCGAAATGACCCCGGCCCGCTTTTATCGCCATTACCGCGCGGTGCGGACGTTTCCGTGGTTTGCCAGCATCATCGCCGACAAGGCCCTGTCGCGCCGCCATTTCGGGCTAAGCAAGCGCATGGTGATCTATCTGCGCAATTCCGGTCAGGGATTTCTGGCCCACAAGATCCGCCAGAAGCATATCGAGGCCGCCGGCGGCCCGCGTCCCGGCCGCCCCGCCGGGCGCCGCCGCAAAGCGCCCGTGGCGCCGCCGGTGACACCCCCGGTCGAGTGAACAAGGCGCCGCTTGCGGCGGCGCCGGCTCTGGCCGGGCGTTTCGGGGCGGGCGTTTCGGGCCGGGCGTTCCCGCGCGGCCTATTCGGGGATCAGCCCGGCGACCTTGAGCCCGGTTTCATCCAGAAACGGCAGATGCGCGGCGATGTATTTTTCCAGGGCATCGGGCGCGATCCGCACCACCTCGCCCCGCGCGCCGGGATGGGTCTGGATCGGGCGCGTGTCGTTATTGCCGCGATGCGTCACCAGCGGCATGAAATAGGGCACGGTCACACAGGGCATCCGCCGCGGAATCGCGAAATGCCCATAGCTGTAGATCGAGCGCGTCGGGTGCCGGATCGCCGCACCGGCCGAAAAGAAATCCCGGTGCCAGTGAAAGACCCCGCCTTCGGGATGGTTCAGCGACGAATAGATCAGGTCGGAAAAGGTGATCCCGAAGGTCTTGACCGCCTCAAGCTGTTCGCCAAAGAACCGCAGCCGGTCGATAAAGCGGACAAAGACGCAATCGTCATCGTCCAGCCGGAACTGGATGCAGTTTTCCTGATCCACACCCTGTTCCTTGAAAAAGGCGTTCTGGGCCGAAATCACGTCGGTGGCCGGATAATAGCGCACCGCGACCTGGGGAATGGGGGCGGTAATCGCATCCAGACGCTTGCGATATTCGGCCGGCATCCGTTCCGAGGCGCAGACGAGAAAGGTGAAATCCTTGTCCCGCTGTGCCGCGATGGATTTCAGGGTCAGATGCTCGAAGGTGGCGAAACGCTCTTCCATGCGCTGCGGCGCGTAAAGCATTTCGGCCCGCGATTCCAGAATCTCGGCCAGTTCGGCATCGCTTTTGCCGCCGGTCGCCTTCCAGTCACCCCGCCCCAACAATGAAAACCGGCAGATGCCAACAATATCCAGACCCATCACAACCAACCAATATCTGTAAAAATCAGGCGCAGCGGACGCGGTGACCGGGTCACCGCGTGAATTTCTTGTATTTCACCCGCTTGGGTTCGATCGAATCCGGGCCAAGGCGGCGGACCTTGTCGGCCTCGTAATCCTCGAAGTTGCCTTCGAACCATTCGACATGGGCATCGCCTTCAAAGGCAAGGATATGCGTGCAAAGCCGGTCAAGGAAGAAACGGTCGTGGCTGATGATGACCGCGCAGCCGGCGAAATCCTCAAGCGCGGCTTCCAGCGCCTGAAGGGTTTCGACGTCCAGATCGTTGGTCGGCTCATCGAGCAGCAGGACGTTTCCGCCGGATTTCAAAAGCTTGGCCATATGCACGCGGTTGCGTTCACCGCCCGACAAAAGGCCGACTTTCTTCTGCTGGTCGCCGCCCTTGAAGTTGAAGGCCGAGCAATAGGCGCGGCTGTTCATCGTCGCATCGCCCAGCACGATCTGCTCGGCCCCGCCCGAGATTTCCTCCCAGACGGTCTTGTTGGCATCCAGCGCATCGCGCGACTGGTCGACATAGCTCAGCTTGACGGTATCGCCCAGGCTGATCTGGCCCGCATCGGGGGCCTCATTGCCGGTCAGCATGCGAAACAGCGTCGATTTGCCGGCGCCGTTCGGGCCGATCACGCCGACAATGCCGCCCGGCGGCAGCGAAAAGGTCAGATCCTCGATCAGAAGCTTGTCGCCCATGGCCTTTTTCAGGCCCTCGATCTCGATCACCTTGTTGCCCAGACGCTCGCCATTGGGGATGATGATCTGGGCGTTGGACAGCTTTTCGCGCTCGGACTGGCCGACCAGTTCGTTATAGGCGTTGATCCGGGCCTTTTGCTTGGCCTGACGGGCCTTGGCACCGGCGCGGATCCATTCCAGTTCGCGTTCCAGCGTCTTCTGCTTGGCCTTGTCCTCGCGCGCTTCCTGTTCCAGGCGCTTGGCCTTCTGGTCCAGCCAGGCGGAATAATTCCCCTCATAGGGAATGCCGCGACCGCGATCCAGCTCAAGGATCCAGCCGGTGATGTCGTCGAGGAAATAGCGGTCGTGCGTGACGACCAGAATCGTGCCGGGATATTCGATCAGGTGCTTTTGCAGCCAGGCGATGGTTTCGGCGTCAAGGTGGTTGGTCGGTTCGTCCAGCAGCAGCATATCGGGCGCCTCAAGCAACAGCTTGCAGAGCGCGACCCGGCGGCGTTCGCCGCCCGACAGGCTTTCGACATCGGCATCGTCGGGCGGGCAGCGCAGGGCCTCCATCGCGATGTCGATCTGGCTGTCCAGATCCCACAGGTTTTCGGCGTCGATTTCGTCCTGAAGCTTAGCCATTTCCTCGGCGGTCTCGTCCGAGTAGTTCATCGCCAGCTCGTTATAGCGGTTCAGCTTGTCCTGTTTGGCCTTGACGCCCTCCATGACATTGCCGCGCACGTTCAGCGCCGGGTCCAGCTGCGGCTCCTGCGGCAGATAGCCGACGGTCGCGCCCTTGGCGGCCCATGCCTCGCCGGTGAAATCCTTGTCGATGCCGGCCATGATGCGCAAGAGCGTCGACTTACCGGCGCCGTTCACGCCGACGACGCCGATCTTTACCCCGGGCAGGAAATTCAGGCGGATATTTTCAAAGGTCTTCTTGCCGCCGGGATAGGTCTTGGACACCCCGTCCATGTGGTAGACGAACTGATATGAGGCCATGATCTTTCCCCGCCGTTGAATGCTGTCCGAGTTTGGCCGCTATGTAGCCGCTGGCCGGGCAAAGGGAAAGGCTCAGCGGCACGCCCGCGTGAATTCCGGGCCGAATTCGGCCTCAAGAAAGGCGAATTGCGGCTCCAGCTTTTCGCGCAGCTTCGCGCGGACCTCGGGAGGCACGCTCGGCCCCCCCTCTGAGGCAAAGACCTTTTGATCGGCGCCGCGATAGGTGCCATGCGGCGCAAGCCCCAGAAATTCCTCGATCCGGCGCAACAGGCCCTGGGGATCGGCCGCGATCTGGCCAAAGGGCAGGATCAAAAGCCGGTCGGGGCCAAAGCGCGCGCGCCAGCGCGGCACATAGGTGGCATAATCGCCGCGATCCATCAGCACCGGATCCTCGACCTCGGCCTTCCAGTCGTCATCGGTCCGGGGCGTGCGTTTCAGCCGGCGCATGTTCATGCGCATCTGCGAAATGGCGCGGTCGACGGGATGGCGGATGACATAGACAAATTTGGCGTTGGGCAGGAATTTCCCAATGAAATCGACGCCTTCATCGGGCAAGGTCGAATATTCGGGGGTCACGTCCATGGCCAGCGCGCCCACGGGCGTGGGCGCAAAGACGCGCTTGTACCAGTGATTGGTGAACATCTCGCCCCGGGTCAGACGTTCAAGATAATCTGTCAGATGGGCCGGCATCTCGCGCCCGCGGCTGGCCCAGCTTTCGCGGATGTTCTTCTTGGTGCGGTTGAAATGCCAGGGCAGCCATTCGCGATGTTCTTCGATGTAACGGTGGTTGAAGAACTGCACCTCCTTGAAGGGGGGCGCCCAGATATCCGGGTGCTGGCTCAGCATCTGCGACAGCCATGTGGTGCCGGCCTTTTGCGCGCCGATGCCCAGAACGTCCGGTTTGCGGGGCTTGCCCTCGGGGTCCCATTTCATGCGTGCGGCCTTTGTTCCAGATCGCGGTTTCCCTGTCCCTGCCCCTTCCTTAGGGCAGCCGCGCGGCAGACAAAAGCAGACATTGCCGGTTTCGCGCCCCGATGGCGGGAATGTCGCAGCCCCGCCCGCAATGCATCGACAGCGCGCCGCCAAGCCGTTAACCTGCGCCCGCGACCGGAGGTTTACGATGACAGGTTATCAGCAGAACAACGGCTGGCAGGGCATCCCCTACAAGCTGCCGCGCCAGCGCAAGACCGTGCATTCCATAGACGACGCCATGCGGCGCAACCGGGTCGTGCCGCCCGCGCAATGCCGCGACAACCGCGCCAAGCTGGCCAATCTGCGCCATCTGATCGCCGGGGCGGATCGCGAATATCGCGAAATGTCGGCCGAGCTGGACCGGCTGAACGACGAAGGCCGCATCTGGCTGGTCGTGGACATCATTCACAAGACCTCGCTCGCCTCGCTGGATCTGGCGGCGGCGCTGATGCAGGCGACCGGGCTGAAAACCGGCGATGCGGCGCGCGCGCTGGCCGATGGCACCCAGACCATCAGCGATGTCTATGGCGGCGCGGCCGGGGTCGCGAACGGATCGGTATCGGCCAAGGAATTCGGCCGCACGCTGGCACAGCGCGCGCTGACCCATGCCAAGCCCAAGGGCGCCGGGGGCGCCATGGCCAAGGGCAGCGGCGATATCGCGCTTGGGGGCTGGGCGAATATGGACAATATCGTGGCCGCGCAGGGCAGCCCCTCGGCCAATACGCGCAGCTTCGAGGCGGGCGTCGAGATGACCGCCGGCCTGATCCAGCGCAGCGCCGACACGCTGGATGCGGGCACGCCGGGCGGCCATCCGACCGCCAAGCGCATCGGCGCGGCCGCCCAGATCGCCAAGGCCATGGCCAGCTATAACCGCGAACTTGAAGGCGCCTTCAACCGGCGGCTGGAAACCTCGGGCAATCTGATGGCGACCAAGGCCACGATGCAGGCGACGCTGCGGCGCACCATGGCGCGCTATCGCCACGATGCCGCCGAGCTTGAGCGCCTGCTTGAGGGCTGTCTTTAGGCCCGACCGCCGACGTCAGGGCCAAAGGCTCGCGGCGTCGGCCATTTTCCGTTTGGACCCCAGCGCCGCCAGCGCCACCAGATGCACGACCTGCGAGGGCGCGGCGCAAAGATCGCCCGCCACCGTCACCGCGCGCCCGCCGGTCAGTTCCGACATGGCGGTAAAGACCACGCAGTTCTGGGTCATCATCCCACAGATCAGCAGGCTGTCGATGCCATCCAGATGGCCCAGCAGATCGGTTTCCTGAAAGGAATCGGCGAAATGCTTGGTCACCACCGGCGCATCGCCCGCAGCAGCCAGAATACCGTCGCGGATCAGGGTCCCGGATGAACCGGCGGCAAAAATCCCCTGATCGCTTTGCGCTTCATGGCGGATCAGAATGACGCGATCCCCGGCGGCACGCGCGCGGGTGATGGCGTCGATGATGCGGGCCTCGGTCTCGGCCGCTTCAAAGAGCGGCAGCTTGCCGCCGTCGAAATATTCGTTCTGCACGTCGATGACGATCAGGGCGCGGGTCATGTCCGGGTCTCCGTTGCGGGTCACGGGGATCAAAGCCGTCCCCAAAGGTCGTATTCGCCGGCCTCGTCCACCGTCACGGTGACGATATCGCCGGGGGTCAGGTCCTCGAAACCTTCGTCGATGAACAGGTTGCCGTCGATCTCGGGCGCGTCGGCCTTGGTCCGGCAGGTGGCGCCGTCGGCATCCACCGCGTCCACGATGACCTCGATCCTCTGGCCGACCTTGGCGGCAAGCTTGGCCTCGGAAATCGCCTGCGCCTTTTCCATGAAGCGGTCCCAGCGGTCCTGTTTGACCTCGTCCGGGACATGGTCGGGCAGATCGTTGGCCCGCGCGCCCTTGACGTTTTCGTATTGGAAACAGCCCACGCGATCCAGCTGCGCCTCGTCGAGCCAGTCGAGCAGGGTCTGGAACTCGGCCTCGGTCTCGCCGGGGTAACCGACGATGAAGGTCGAGCGCAGGGTGATTTCCGGGCAGGCCGCACGCCAGGCCGCGATCTCGTCAAGCGTTCTGGCGGCTGCCGCCGGCCGCGCCATGCGCTTCAGGGTATCGGGATGGGCATGCTGGAACGGGATATCCAGATAGGGCAGCACCAGCCCGTCGGTTTCCCCATGGGCGGCCATCAGCGGGATCAGGTCGCGCACATGCGGATAGGGATAGACGTAATGCAGCCGCACCCACGCGCCAAGGCTGCCCAGATCGCGGGCCAGATCGGTGATATGGGCGCGGTGGCCGCGTTCGGTCGCGAATTTGCGGTCAAGGCCGTAGGCGCTGGTATCCTGCGAGATGACCAGCAATTCGCGCACCCCGGCCTCGACCAGCTTTTCGGCCTCGCGGATCACGGCATGGGCGGGGCGGCTGACCAGTTTGCCGCGCATGTCGGGGATGATGCAGAATTTGCAGGCGTGGTTGCAGCCTTCGGAAATCTTGAGATAGCTGTAATGGCGCGGCGTCAGCTTGACCCCGCTGGCCGGCAAAAGATCGATGAACGGATCGGGGCTGGGCGGCACGGCGACATGGACCGCGTCCAGCACCTGTTCATATTGCTGTGGCCCGGTCACGGCCAGCACGGAGGGATGCGCGCCGGTGATATATTCGGGTTCCGCGCCCAGACAGCCGGTGACGATGACCTTGCCGTTTTCGGCCAGCGCCTCGCCAATGGCTTGCAGGCTTTCCGCCTTGGCGCTGTCCAGAAAGCCGCAGGTGTTCACGATCACCGCGCCCGCGCCTTTGTAATCGGGGCTGATGGCATAGCCTTCGGCCCGCAGACGGGTCAGGATGCGTTCGCTGTCGACCAGCGCCTTGGGGCAGCCAAGGCTGACCATGCCGATGGTCGGCTGGCCATCGCGGGGGGCCGCGTCGAATACCGGCGCGGGGGCAAGGTCGGGGCGTAGCTGGGGCGGGTTCTGGCTCATGGCCGGGATATAATGCGGGGCGCGGCGGTTGTTAAGCGGTGATGCGAAAACCCCCACCACACCGGAACGTCATTTATGTTTGCGCGTTAGTGCGTGCAATCTGCCCAAGCGGCCCGCCCGCCCCACGCCAGCCATGAGAACGATGATCACCTTGACCCGCGTATCCACCGCCCTCGCCCTTGCGCTGACCCTTGCCGCCTGTGTTTCGACCAATCCGCCCGTGGCCGAGGCCGCGCCACAGGGCAAGCCGATCCAGATCTGGAACCATCGCGGCGGCAATGTGCTCGACACCGTGCAATACCGCAACAAGCTGGCCGCGAGCGGCCGCCGGGTCGAGATCCGGGGCTATTGCCGGTCGGCCTGCACGATTCTGATCACGCTGCCCAATGCCTGCCTTGGTCCCGGCGCCACGGTCGGCTTTCACGCGCCGCGCATTCCCAACACCACCATCATCCCGCCGCTGGTCGACGAAATCATGGCCCGCTATTACCGCAACGGCATTCTGGCGCGGTGGAATTCGACCTGGAAACATTCGCTGAAGATGCAAAAGATCTCGGCCAAGGAATATGTCCGGCTGGACCCGCAGACGCGGCTTTGCAAGAACTGATCCCCGTTAACGATCCCTGAAAGTATCGACCATGACCCTGTTTCGCAGCATCACCGCCGCAGGCCTTGGCCTGATCGCCCTTGGCGCCGGCGCCCCGGCCCAAAGCGGCGCCACCCTCAACATCCAGCTTGAAACCGGCCCGGACGCCAATATCGTCACCGCACGCTATTCCTGCGACGGCGGCGCGCCCTTTGATATGCAATATGTCAATGCGAACGAAAACAACTTGGCATTGATCCCGGTCGCCGGCAGCGAGCGGGTCTTTGTCCAGGTCGTCAGCGCCTCGGGCGTACGCTATGTCTCGGGCGCGCATGAATGGTGGAGCAAGGGCGAGGCCGCGACACTGACCGACACCATGACCGAGGCCCCGGCCCAGGAATGCACCGAACTTCCCCCCGAATAGGCCACGGACCAGCGCATAAGGATGAATGGCCCGCCCCGGTCGGGGGCGGGCCTTCTTCATGCGGGATGCGGGCGCGGGTTATTTGGCGCCCAAAAGCTCGGGCACCGACAACAGGATGAATTCGTTATCGGCCGCCCGGCCGATCTCGCGCCCGCCGGAAAAGGGCAGGTTGTTGTCATTGGCGACCATGATGTGGCTGTCATCGACCCGCGCCACATCCTCGATGGTGAAAAAGGGAAAGCTGAACACCCCCTGCCCCGCCGCGCCGCCCAGCCGGGCCTTGCCATCCGGATCCGCGATATCGAGCAGATTCACATGCCCGATCCGGCGCATATAGCCTTGCTCGTCGATGCTGGCGGTATCGACCAGCACGACGTTCTTGACCCGCGCCGGCTGCGGATAGCAGTCCGCCGGATCGGCACCCTCGGCACAGGCTTTCGCCGCGTCGCCTTCGCCATTGTCGCGTTCGATCACCAGCGCGCGGCTCTCGTCGATAAAGTTGAAATCCCCGATCGCGGTCGCCCCCTCGGCCAGCCGGAAGCGATAGCTGTCGCCGGTCCAGCCGGGTTTCGCCGGATCAAAGGTCATCACCCGGAGAAAGTCGCCCTCGGGCTGGCCGTCATTGCCCAGAAGCGGCTTTTCCAGCATCGCCCAAAGCAGGTTGGTGCCCGGCTGCAAGGCCATGCCTTCGTATCCCCCGGAACGCTGGACGCGGAAATCCGCGCCGGGCTGGGCGGGAACGGTGGTGCCGGGCGTGTCGGGACCGCTCAGCACGGCGCCGTCCAGTTCGGTCGCAAAGACCCCCAGCACCCGGCCATCGCGGGCGACACGCAGGATCGAGGGGCCGAATTCCTCGCCGATCCAGATTTCATCGTTCAGGATCTGGATGCTTTCGGGATCGAAATCGGCGCCGGTCAGATAGCGGCTCTCGGTGCCCTCATTGGCGATGCGGAACGGCACCTTGCGGTCGGGATCGCGCAAGAACACCGTTTCGGTGCGGGTGACGGTGCCGGCGTCGAAATCGGGCCGCATGCGGTGGAAAAACAGCATGGCGTCGGGGCTGTTCAACTTGCTGCCAAAGCCATTGTCGGTCAGCACGAACCAGTCGCCATCGCGGTCGCGGTTCATGGCAAGCCCCGACATGCCCTGCACCGGCTGGCCAATGAAGGGAAGGCTGATGCCGGTGCCGTGGCGGCCATATTTTTCGCCGGTGTCGCCGGCCACGCTCATCGGGGTTTCGATACGGGTCTTGCCGGTGAACTTGCCCGAGATCCACAGGTCGCGCGGCGCATCCGCCGGCGGCGCGGCCATGGTCATCGCCGGCAACAGCGCGTGACCGGCCAGCCGGGCGGGAAAGCTTTCTTCGGTCTGGGCATTCTGGGCCAGCGCGGGCTGGGCCACGCCCGCGACACAGGCCAGCACGGCAATGGAAAGGCGCATCTTTCGTTCCTTCGCATAGAAAAATCACGCCCCTGCTAATGCCGGGGCGTGACAATGCCGTTGCAGCGAAATGTCGGATGCGTGACGCCTTGGTCGGCCTATTCGCGCAACCGCCAGCCGGTCAGAAAGATCCAGCGGATCGCCACCATGCAGATGACGATGGTCAGCATGACCGCGAAAATCGACAGCCCCACCGGCACATCGGCCAGCCCGAAGAACGACCAGCGGAACCCGGAAACCAGATAAAGCACCGGGTTCAGCTTGGCCACGCCCGCCCAGAACGGCGGCAGCATGCTGGCCGAATAGAACGCGCCCCCCAGAAAGGTCAGCGGCGTGATCACCATCATCGGCACGATCTGAAGCTGTTCGAAATTCTTGGCCCAAAGCCCGATGATAAAGCCGAGCATCGAAAACGCCGTCGCCGTCAGCACCAGAAACGCCACCATCCAGAACGGATGCGCGATATGGACGCCGTTGAACCAGAAGCTGGTCAAAAGGATCACCAGCGCGATCAGAACGGCCTTGCTGGCGGCGGCGCCGACAAAGCCCAGCGTGACCTCGATCCAGCCGGTGGGCGCGACCAGATATTCATAGATCGTGCCCGAGAATTTCGGGAAATAGATGCCAAAGCTGGCATTGCTGACCGATTGCTGCAACACCGTCAGCATCATCAGCCCCGGCACGATAAAGGCGCCATAGGCCACCCCTTCGACGGACTGGATGCGGCCGCCGATGGCCGCGCCGAAGACCACGAAATAAAGCACCGTCGACAGCACCGGCGAGGCCAGCGATTGCCAGATCGTGCGGAAGAAACGCGCCATCTCATGGCCATAGATCGCGCGGATGGAACGCCAGTTCATGCCTGCGGCTCCTCGACCAGAGAGATAAAGATTTCCTCGAGGCTGCTTTGCTTGGTCGAGACGTCCCTGACCGAGATCCCGGCATCGGCCAGATCCGCCAGAAGCCGCGCGATGCCCGTGCGCTCGGCCCGGGTGTCGTAATCGTAACCCAGCGCATGGCCGCTGGGCGACAGGGTCAGCCCGCGCCCCTTGAGCGCCCGGGGCAATGCGATCAGCGGCTGATCCAGCTGGATGGTCAGGTGCTTTTTGCCGAATTCGCCCATCAGCTCGTCCTTGGGCTGACACAGCAAAAGCTGGCCGTGATTGATCACGCCGATGCGGTCGGCCATGTCCTCGGCCTCTTCCAGGTAATGCGTGGTCAGGATGATGGTCACGCCCTGCTTGCTGAGGTCGCGCATCACCACCCACATCTCGCGCCGCAAAGCCACGTCGACGCCGGCGGTGGGTTCGTCCAGAAACAGCACCTTGGGCCGGTGCGACAGCGCCTTCGCGATCAGCACCCGGCGTTTCATGCCGCCCGACAATTCGCGCGTGCGGGCATCGCGCTTGTCCCACAGCGCAAGGCTGCGCAGCAATTGTTCGACATAGGCCTCGTCCGGGGGCTCGCCATAAAGGCCGCGGGTGAACCGCACGCAGTCGATGACCTTTTCGAACGGCTCGAGCAGGATTTCCTGCGGCACAAGCCCGATCATCTTGCGCGCCGCGCGCCAGTCGGTGCGGATGTCGTGGCCCCCCACGCGCACGGTGCCGCCCGTCGGCACCACCAGCCCGCAGATGATCGAGATCAGCGTCGTCTTGCCGGCGCCATTAGGGCCCAGCAGCGCAAGGATCTCACCCTCGTTGATATTCAGCGAAACGTCATTCAGCGCCACGGTGCCGCTGTCATAGCGTTTCGAAAGATGGTCGATTTCGATGATCGGACGCATGCGCCCTCCTTCGGTCAGGTCAATCGGGCCGGGGCCTACCACATGCTGCGGGCGGCGCGTTCTGGCCATTCGGCGTCATAGGTTTTTCCGCCGACCTCACCCAAGGTCAATGCGGACAGGATTTCGCCCGGTGTGGGCAGGCCGGCGGATTCGTCGCCCCCGTCCCACAATCCGGCGCGCTTTACCGCCCGGGCGCATTGGAAGTAAACCTCGGACGGGCGCAAGACAATGACCGTGCGCGGAAGTTTTTCGCCGCGCGCAAAACTTGTGCGCAATTGCACATCATCGGTCACCCACGCCGTCCCGCGCAGACGCAGCACCGTGGCCGAGCCGCGGATCATGAACATCAGACTGGCGCGGCCATCGGCGACGATATTGGCGATGGAATCGATGCGGTTGTTGCCGTGCCAGTCGGGCAGCGCGACATGATGCGGATCCAGAAGCCGCGCCACCGGCCCGTCATCGCCGCGCGGGCTGGCATCGACGCCCTTTGGCCCCGACGTCGCCAGCACGCAAAAGCGCGCGGCCTCGATCAGCCGCGCATATTCGGGCGTGACGTGATCCGCGACCTTGCGCAGCGCGGCCGGCGCGGGCGTGCCATAAATACGCGCAAGATCGTCCGCCGTCAGCCGATGCATGATCCCCCCGGTCCTGTTCGCCGACAGCTTTGACCAAGCACCGGGGATTTGTCCAGCAGCCGCGCCCGGGCGACTATTCGTAGTGGCAAAAGGGCGGGCGCGGCGTGCCGATGTCGCGCGCCAAAAGATCGCCGTACCAGCCAGCGGCTTCAGCAATCCATCGCAGTTCGGCAAAAAGCCAGGCGTTTCCGCCTTGCCCGCCCCAAAGCTTTTCGGCCTTTGCCCGGATCAGCGCCGGCTCGGTTAGGGCGCCCTTCTCGCAAACTGTGACCGAACCCGCAAACCGGACCAGCGAATCGAACTCCCGCATCAGGAATTCGTGGCTTTGCCGGATGGCGGCCTGTGCCGGAAGCTTGGCGCATTCACCGGTCATCAGCCAAAGCCCGGCCGGCACGATATTGGGATCGGCCGAGTAAAAGGCCATCTCACCCGAAACAAGCGCGGCTCCGACAAGACGCGTGGCTTCAAGCATTGCCCGGTCACGATCCCAGCCAAATTGCTTCTGCGCAGCAAGGACCGTGGCTCCAAGATCAAGAGAGCAGCCTGGGCGCACCACACCCGCGCCGGAAAAGTGCGCGGCGAAATACGCGCCCAAGCCCGGATCGCCCAGATGCAGGGTCGCCTTGATCGCGGGAGGGCGGATGGTGCAGATTTCCGGCGCAAGAACCAGCCAGTCGCGCTGTGTCTCAGCCCGGCCGACAAGGCGGGTGCGGCGCGCCAGCGCATCGATATCCGCGTCGGAGAACCCGGCATCGCGGGCGGCGCCCCGCGTCGCCGGACCGATTACACAACCTTGCCGTTCAAAAAATACCAGCAGCTCGGTTCTTGGAACAGCGCGCGCCCATTCCACCGCGAGCAGTGCGCCAAGCGCAATCCCAACACCTGCCACAAAACCAAGGATGCGCAGATGCACGCGCCTCATGGCTGGGCTTCAGCCACCACCGGCTCACCGCCCGCCTCGGCGTAAAGCCGCAGGCTGGCGGGTTCGATCTGTTCGTAAAGGACCTCCATCACCGCGCCGGCGCGTTCGCCCGGCGGCAGGACGGGAAGGAATTCGATCACCGTGGTGCCGCCCCGGATCGGAAAGCCGCGCTTGGGCCAGAACATGCCGCAATTGACCGCCACCGGCACGATGGGCAGCCCGGTCGCGCGCTGGATCGAGCCGACGCCGTGCTTATAGGGCAGGCTGTGGCCCGGCCGCGTGCGCGTGCCTTCGGGGTAAAAGACCAGCTGGCCAAGGCCCTCGGGGCTGGCCATGGCGGTCTCGACCTCGGTGATGATCTGCTTGAGCGCCTCTTTGCCCTTGGCGCGGTCGATGGGGATGCAGCCGACCTTGCGCGCGAACCAGCCCATGATCGGCACGTTGAGGACCGCGCGCTTCATCACGAAGGCGCGGCGCGGACAGGCCTGCGCCAGCGCAAGAATATCCAGAAAGCTTTGATGCTTGGCCGCGATCAGGCAATCGCCGGCGGGCGGCGTGCCGCGCAGCTCGACCCGCAGGCCAAGGATGACGCGGGCCGCGCCCATCATCTGGCCCAGCCAGACGGTGGCGACATGGTTGGCCTGCGCCCGGCCCCGCAACCCCTGCGGCAGGCCCCAAAGCCCCAAGACGATCGTCGCCAGCGCGATGTAAAGGTAATAGATCAGCGTGCGCGGCCAATCCAGGATCGAGGGCGGGCGCGGATGATAGCGGTTCATCAACGCACCTCGCGCAGCATGCGCAGCGCCGCCCAGCGGGTGGCGGCAAAGCCGATCACGGCGGCCAGAACCGGGATCAGCAGTGGCAAAAGCCAGCCCCAGCCCTGAAAGCCAAGCCCGGTCAGAAAGCCGCCCGCCTGATCGACCGAAGGCAAGGCCCAGACCGCCAGCATTCCCAGCCCGGTGCCCGCCGCCGCCCCCATCGCCGCGCGACGGGTAAAGCGGCGCACAAAGGCCGTGGCAATGGTGATGTCACGCGCCCCGATCAGACGCAGCACCCGGATCACCTGTCCATTCGCCGCCAGCGCCGCCTTGGCCGCCAGCGTGATCATCGCCGCCGCCGCCGCCGCGATCAGCAACAGCGAGAAAAGCCCCAGCATCCGCAGCCTGTTGGCCGCCGAAACCAGCGGCTGACGCCAACGGGTATGGTCGTCCAGCACCGCCCCCGGCGCCTCGCCCTGAAGCCGCAGGCGCAGCGCGTCGGCGTCAAAGCCCTCATCGGCCTCGGTCACCTCGATCAGGCGCGGCACCGGCAGGGCCTCGACCGGGACATCGGGGCCGAACCACGGCTCAAGCAGCTTTTCGACCTCGGAATCGGGCAAAAGCGTGGCCTCGGCGATGCCGGGCGTGGTCTTGAGCGCGGCCATCACCGCATCGGTCTGGGCGTCGATCTGATCGGCGGGGGCCGAGACGCGCACGGTCACCGTCTGCGCCAGCTCCGTCGACCAGCGTTCCGCCAGCCGCCCCGTGGCCAGCGCCAGCGCCAGCGCGAACACCGCCAGAAAGGCCATGGCGGCGGCGGAAAACAGCGTCAGCTGCGCGGTAAAGCCGGTCGGCGGCACCACGCGGTCGGCCCCGGCGGTATCGGGCCGGGTCAGGCCCCGCCACAGCGCCGCAAGATCAAGCGATTTCAGGTCCGGTTTCTTCACAGGTCCGCCCCCGCGAGTTGCAGCCGCTTGCCGGCGATGCGCAGCACCCGCGCCTGCACCTGTTGCTTGGCGGCGCGGATCAGGTTCAGGTCATGGGTCGCGATCAGAACCGCCTTGCCCGAACGGTTCAGCTCGATCAGCAATTGCAGCAGTCGCATCGACATGTCCCAGTCAAGATTGCCCGTCGGCTCATCCGCGACGATCAGGTCGGGCGACATGATGACGGCGCGCGCAAGCGCCGCGCGCTGGCGTTCGCCGCCCGAAAGCTCGGGCGGCATGGCGCGGGCATGGCCGCCAAGCTGGACCCAGGCCAAAAGATCGCCCAGCGCCGCCATGTCGATCTGATGGCCGGCGACCATCAGCGGCAGGGCGATGTTCTCGGCCACCGGCAGATGGTCCAGAAACTGCGGATCCTGATGGACCACGCCCACCCGGCGGCGCAGCCCGGCGATGCCATCGCGGCTGAGCGCGCGCACATCCTGACCGAATGCCGACATCCGCCCCGCCGTCGGCAGCAGATCGGCAAAGCACAGCCGCAGAAACGTGGTCTTGCCCGCCCCGGACGGCCCGGTCAGAAAATGGAACGATCCCGGTTGCAGGCTAAGCGTCATATCGGCCAGCAGCGGATCGCCGCCGCTATAGCCGAAGGACAGGTTCTGCATCTCGATCACGGTCGACTCCTTTGCCAGCGGCCTGCTTGGCGCGCGGTTCGTGGCTTGATAGAACAGTCCTGCGGCGAATGCGAGACGCCCGCACCATTGACGCCGCCCAAGATTGACACCGCAATATTGCCCGAGGGACCCGTTCATGCGCCTGACCTGCCCACGCTGCGGAGCCCAGTACGAGATCGCGGAATCGGCCATCCCCGTCGCCGGACGCGAGGTGGAATGCTCGGCCTGCGCCCATGTCTGGCATCAGCCCGGCGCGGGCAAGGCCGCCGCGCCCTATGATCCGGCGGCGCGCCCGATGCTGAACCGGCCGCTGAACGAGTCGATCCTGTCGATCCTGCGCGAAGAAACCGCGCGCGAATTGCAGGCCCGCACCGGCACCCCGCCCGCCGGGGCCGCTTCCGGCAGCGATGCCGAGACCGGGGATGAGGACACAGATCAAAATATCGCGAACAGGGATGCAGGGGCGCCCCCCGCATCCGCGCCCCCCACATCCGCGCCCGGCGATCACGACTGGCCCGCGACCACCCTGACCGAGGCGGTCCGTCCGGGCGCCACGGACCGGCCGCCGGTCCCGGCCGCGCAAGAACAGAGCGCGCTCATATCCGAACGGACGGAACAGGAACCGCCCGAGGATGCGCCGGCTGAAGAGGAAACCCCGGCCCCCACCCTGCCCGATGCGGCCGAGCTGGCCGCGACCCTGACGCGCAGCGGGCCGTCCCCCGCCACGACCGAAACCGCGACCGAGGCCGCAATCGAAGCGCCGCCCCCGACCGAGGCATCGGCACCCCCCGTCCCCGGCATGGATACCGGCCCCTTCACGGCCCCGGCGACGCCCGCCCGGCACGGCTCCGGCTATGCAACCGGGTTCGGCCTTGCGGCCATGCTCGGTTTGGGGATCGTCACGGTCTATGCGCTGGCGCCACGGGTGCCCGCCGGGGTCATGGGGGGCGTTTTGGGCGAGTGGCGTCAGGAAATCGATCGCGGCAGGCTGTGGCTGCATGACCGCATCTTTGACCCGGCGACCGAGGACTAGCCCCCGCACCGCACGGATCGGGCGCCCCGGCCTCATGCCGGGGCCGGACCTGCGCCACGATCAGAAGTTTTCCAGCAACCGGCCAAGATAATCACGTTCGTCGCGCGGGCGCTGGCGCTCGGCCTCGCGGCGGCGGATCTCGTCCTGAAGATCGCGGGCCTTGCGCGACGGATCGCCCCCTTCGGCCAGCGGCTCATTGCCCACGATGGTTCCGCCATCACCCGAAAGCGCGCGGCCCAGAGGATCGGTCTGGGGCTGTTGCGACCAGGGCTGCGCCAGCCCGCGCTGGCCATTCGGATCGCCCGCCGGCCCCTGCGGCCCGTTCTGCTGGTTGCCCTGCTGCGGTTGGCCCTGCTGTCCCTGCTGTTCTTGGGCCATCATATCGCCCAGCGCGCGCATGCCTTCGCGCATGGACTGGATCGCCTGGGCCTGCCGCTCCATCGCGGCGCCGTTATCGCCATCGCGCAGCGCCTGTTCGGCCTGTTCCATCGCGCGCCCGGCCTCGTCCAGATCGCGCCGGGCCTGATCCCCCTGTTCGGTGCCGCGACCGGGCAACAGCCCGCGCTGCCGGCCCAGCCTTTCGCGCAGCTCGCGCTGTTGCCCGGCAAGGTCCTGACCATTCTGATTCCCGGCCCCCTGATTCTGCCCATTCTGATTCTGGGTATCCTGACCCTGGCCGTCCTGATCCTGCCGCGCCTCTCCCTGACCCTGATCCTGCTGGTCCTGACCTTGCTGGCCCGGCGGCTGCCACTGGCCATATTGGTCCTGCATCTGCCGCATCGCCTCATCGGCCAGCTTTTGCTGATCACGCAGCGTCTCGGCCAGCTCGCCCATGCGCCCCGACCGTCCCGAACCGGATGGGTCGCTGCTGTTGGTCACCTGAAGGTTCTGCATCATGCGGTTGAACTGTTCCAGCAGCTCCTGCGCCTCGGCCATGCGGCCCTCATTCATCAGCCGCTGGATCTCGTCCATCATCTGCTGGATCTGATCGCCGGTGATCTGCTGGTTCTGTTCGCGCGGCGAGCGGTCGAAACGCTGTGCGGGATCCTCGCCCTGCTGCTGGGCCAGCATGTCGATATATTGGTCGGTCGCCTGCTGCAATTCGTCCATCAGGCGCTGGATCTCGTCGGGGCTGGCGCCGTTGCGGATCGCCTCGGACAGCCGCTCCTGCGCCTGCTGCATGCGCTGCAAGGCATCGGCAAGCCCGCCATCCTCAAGCGCGACGGCAGCATCCCACAGCACCTGCGCCAACCGGTTGCGCGTCTCTTCGCTCAACGGCCCGGCCTCAAGCGTCGTGACCACACCACGCAGCCCGCCATAAAGCTCTTCATCCATCAACCCGTCGGGTTGCCAGCTGACAGCGCGCAGCATCTGCGCCGCCTCGGGCGCATTCCCCCGCGACCAAAGCAGATCGCGCCGCAATTCGATCAGCGCCGCGGCCAGCGGGTCGAAAAAGCGCCGCCCCGGCAACACCATCGCCATTGGGGCCGACCGCCCCTCCTGCTCGATCCCGTCGCTCACGCTCAGCGACACCCTGACCGGCAGGTTCGCCCATGGATGACGCGACAGATCCTCGGTCAGACGGCCCCGCACCTCCTTGCGATTGCCCGAGGCCGGCAAGGGCAGCTCAAGCGTGATATCCTCGCGCGGTTCGGGCGCGGACTTCAGACCAAACCGCCGGTCGACCGCCCCCAGATCAAGCGTGATCACCGCCCGCCCGCCGGTCACGCCATTGTCGTCGCTGGCGGAAAATTCCTGCACCAGGCGGCCATCGGCCCGGCGATCGGGCGCCACGCCCGGCTGAACCTGCGGCGGCGCGTCGGGCAATACGGCAATATCGAACCGCCGTCCGGCGACCTCGATCATCCCGTCCCGTTCGGCGACGAATTGCGGCGCGGTGGCCGGATCCCCGGCCATTCCGGCGGAAATATCCTGTTTCAGATCGACGCCATCCCCATAGAACCGAAAGCTGATCCTGCTGCCCTTGGGCAATTCCAGAACCTGCCCCTCGGGCAGCGCGTTCAGATAAATGGTCGGGCGCCGCGTATAGGCCGGCGGCTCGGCCCAGCCTTCCCAGACCGGGGCGGGCGCGACATCGGAACGGCGCTCGGACATGGGCCGGAAACTCGCCCCCAATGCGGCGATGCCCTGCCCAAAGCGCCCGGTCGGCGCAAAGATCAGCGCCATCACCACCGCCGCAAGCCCCAGCAACCGCAGACCCGCCGGATCGCGCCAGCGCAGCCGCGCATCGGGACGCACCGCGCGCGCCTCTGCCGCCGCCTGCGCCATCCGCGCCAGATGCGCCGACCAAAGCCCGGCCGAACCGTCATCCCCGGCACCTACCGCGACCTGATCGCTCAGCGCCGAAAGCGGCCGCCCGGGCAAGGTCCGGTCAACCCGCGCCTGCGCGTCGGCACGCGTCGGCCGCCGGAACCCCCGCAATCCCCAGCCGGCCAGCAACAGCCCCGCAAGCACCGCAATCCCCAGCGCCCAGGGCAAAAGCCGCGTCGCCAAAAGCTCGGTCGCCCCAAACGCCAGCGCGGCGAACAGCACGGCCAGAAAAACCCCCAGCCGCCAAAAGGCCCTTGCAGCAGCCTCCCACCACATCCCGGCACGGGTCAGCCCGACCGCGCGCGCCGCGAATTCAACGTCCCGCCGCGCCGTCACGCCCTTGCCCTTCTTTCATGGAAAAATATCCCACGGGGGTCCGGGGGTGTGAAACCCCCGGTGACCACGCTGCAATAGGATCCGATCAAAGCCATTCCGGGATGGTATCGCGTCCCAGCATTTCCTCAAGTGTCGGCCTTGGGCGAATGACAGCGAATTGATCGCCTCGGACCAGAACCTCGGGCACCAGCGGACGCGAATTATACTCGGACGCCATCACCGCGCCATAGGCCCCTGCCGACCGGAACGCGACAAGATCGCCCGCCGCCAACCCCGGCAGATCGACGCCCTTGGCAAAGGTATCGCCGGTCTCGCACACGGGACCCACCACGTCGAAACGCACCACATCCGTGCCCGGCGCCGCCTCGCGCACCGGGACGATATCGTGATGCGCCGCGTACATGGCCGGGCGGATCAGGTCGTTCATGGCCGCGTCAAGGATCAGGAAATCGCGCCCCTCGCCCTCTTTCAGATAGATCACAGAACTCAGCAAAATCCCGGCATTGCCCGAGATATTGCGCCCCGGCTCGATCTCGATCTCGCAGCCCAGATCCCCCACCGCCTCGCGGATCACCTGCCCGTATTCGATCGGCAGGGGCGGCGCATTGTTGTCGCGCCGGTAAGGAATACCCAGGCCCCCGCCCATATCCAGCCGGCGGATATCATGGCCATCCGCGCGCAGCGCGCGCGTCAGATCCGCCATCTTGGCATAGGCCTGACGGTAAGGTTCCAGATCGGTCAGCTGGCTGCCGATATGCATGTCGATCCCCACGACCTCGATCCCGGGCAACCGGGCGGCGGCGGCATAGACCTCGCGCGCGCGGGCGATGGGGATGCCGAACTTGTTCTCGGACTTGCCGGTCGCGATCTTTTCATGGGTTTTCGCATCCACATCCGGGTTCACACGGATGGCGATGGGCGCGCGCAGGCCCATGGAATGGGCGACGCGCGACAGCAGCTCCAGTTCCGGCTCGGATTCGACGTTGAACTGGCGAATGCCGCCCTCCAGCGCCATGCGCATCTCGGATTCGAGCTTGCCGACACCGGAAAAGACGATCCGTTCCCCCGGAACGCCGGCGGCCCGCGCCCGCGCATATTCCCCGCCCGAAACGATATCCATGCCCGCGCCCAGATCGCCCAGCAGCTTGAGCACGGCAAGGTTCGAGTTCGACTTGACCGCGAAACAGACCAGGTGATCGGTCCATTCCAACGCCTGCTGGAACAGCTTGAAATGCCGGGTCAGCGTGGCCGCCGAATAGACATAGACGGGCGTCCCCACAGCCTCGGCGATGCGGGCAAGGGGCACCTCCTCGGCGTGAAGCCAGCCGTCCACATAGTTGAAGTAATCCATCAGACGATCCTGCTTGAGCGGATGAAAAGATAAAGCGGCAGCGCGCAACCGATCCCCAGCCCAAGCGCCGGCAGGGTCAACAGAGCGGCGCGGTTGCGGCGCACCATGGTCTCGACCAGGCACCAGATCGCCAGGGCGATCTGCGCCACGATCTCGGTCGCGCGCGCATCCTGCCACAGCCATTCGCCGCGCCACAGCGCGACGGCCGCGCCCAGCAACGCCAGCCCAAGCCAGACAAGCCGCAAGGGCGTCAGAGCAAAGCGCCGAGACGACACCTGCCGCGTCTCAAAGCGTCGAGACGACACCGATCCGCGCCTCTCCGCTGACGGCGATGCCGGGTTGCGGTTCGGGCGCGGGTCCGGGCCGCGTGGGCGGGCCATCCGCGCCACAGCCCGCAAGCGTCAGCACCAGAACGGCAAGCGTGATACGGATCATGCCAGTTTCTCCTTCCAGCGGGCGATCTGGGCGCGGACCTGCGCCGGCGCCGTGCCGCCATAGCTTGTGCGCGAGGCGACCGAATTATGCACGCCCAGCACCTTATAGACATCCCCGGTAATCGCGGGGTTAACGGATCGCATTTCATCCAGCGTCAGGTCGGGTAAGTCGACGCCGCGTTTCTCGGCCATGGCGACCAGCGCGCCGGTCGCGTGATGGGCATCGCGGAAGGGCAGCCCCGCCTCGCGCACCAGCCAATCGGCCAGATCGGTCGCGGTCGAAAAGCCCGCGCCCGCCGCCGCCTCAAGCCGGTCACGGTTCGCGACCAGATCGGACAGCATCCCGGTCATCGCCGCCAGCGCCAGCATCAGGTTGTCGCTCGCGTCAAAGACCTGTTCCTTGTCCTCTTGCATGTCCTTGGAATAGGCCAAGGGTAGGCCCTTCATCACCACGAACAGCGCCACGGCGGCGCCAAGGATGCGCCCGATCTTGGCGCGGATCAGCTCGGCCGCGTCGGGGTTTTTCTTTTGCGGCATGATCGACGAGCCGGTGGAAAAGCGGTCCGACATGGTCACGAAGCGGAACTGCGCCGAGGACCAGATCACCAGCTCTTCGGCCAGCCGCGACAGATGCACCGCACAGATCGCCGCCGAGGACAGGTATTCCAGCGCGAAATCCCGGTCGCTGACCGCATCGAGGCTGTTGGCCATCGGCCGATCGAACCCCAGCGCCTGCGCCGTCGCATGGCGGTCGATGGGAAAGCCCGTCCCGGCCAGCGCCGCCGCGCCAAGGGGTGATTCGTTCATCCGCTTGCGCGCATCCTGAAACCGCGACAGGTCGCGGCCGAACATTTCGACATAGGCCATCATGTGGTGGCCCCAGGTCACCGGCTGCGCGGTTTGCAGATGGGTAAAGCCGGGCATGACCCAATCGGCGCCGGCCTCGGCCTGCGCCAGTGCCGCGCGGATCAGCGCGTCCAGCCCCGAAATCGCCGCGTCGCATTGATCGCGCACCCAGAGCCGGAAATCGGTCGCCACCTGATCGTTTCTGGACCGCGCGGTGTGCAGCCGCCCCGCCGGCTCGCCGATCACCTCTTTCAGACGCGATTCCACGTTCATGTGAATGTCTTCGAGCGCGGTCGAAAACGGGAAATCCCCCTTCTCGATCTCTGACAAGACCGTGAGAAGGCCTTCCCCGATGGCCTTGGCATCGCTATCGCTGATGATGCCTTGTGCGGCCAGCATCGCCGCATGGGCGCGGCTGCCCCGGATGTCCTGGGCATAGAGCCGCTGGTCGAATCCGATCGAGGCATTGATCGCCTCCATGATCGCGTCCGGGCCGGCGGCGAAACGTCCACCCCACATCTGGTTGGCGGTGCTGGCGGGCTGCTCGGTCATGACTTGATCCTTCGGGGGGATGAAATGCTGCGTTGGCTGGTTCTTTATACGGCACTGGGGATTGGTGCAAATGCCGCGCTGGCCGGGGAAATCGACTGGCAGGCGGCGCATGACGGCGGTCTGGCCAAGCTGGCGCAGACAACGCCCACCCCGGTCCCGGCGACCGCCTTCACCGACCCCGAGGGCGGCACTCATTCGCTGGCCGATTATCGCGGCAAGGTGGTGCTGTTGAATTTCTGGGCGACATGGTGCGCCCCCTGCCGCGAGGAAATGCCCTCGCTCGACGCATTGCAGGCGGAACTGGGCGGCGAGGATTTTCAGGTCGTGGCCATTGCCGCAGGCCATAACCCGCCCCCCGCGATCACAAAATTCCTGACCGAGGCCGGGATCCGGAACCTGCCCGTGCTGCTGGATCCGCGTCAGGGGCTGGCCCGCGAAATGGGTGTTCTGGGGATGCCCGTGACGGTGCTGATCGACCGCGACGGCAATGAGATCGCGCGCCTGATCGGTGGCGCCGACTGGGCATCCGAGGCGTCGAAAACGCTTATCCGGCAGGCGACAGCGCCTTGACGCGGGCGTGCTGCGGGCAATGGATCATGTGATCGTTGACCAGTCCGCAGGCTTGCATGAAGGCATAGGTGATGACCGGGCCGCAGAACTTGAAACCGCGCTTTTTCAATGCCTTGGACATAGAATCGGATTCGGCGGTCCTGGCCTGCACCTCGGCCATCGAGGTCAGGGCGTTCTGGATGGGCCGGCCGCCGACAAAGGACCAGATAAAGGGGGAAAACCCCTCGGCTGCCTCGATCTCAAGATAGGCGCGCGCGCCGGTCACCGCCGCCTCGATCTTGCCGCGATGGCGGACGATCCCGGGGTTTTGCAGGGCGCGCAGAATCTCCGCTTCGCCCCAGCGGGCGACGCGCTCGGGGTCGAAGCCCTCGAAGCATTCGCGGAAATCGTCGCGTTTGCGCAGGATGGTGATCCAGCTCAGCCCGGCCTGAAACCCGTCCAGAACCAGTTTTTCCCACAAGGCGCGCGAATCGTATTCCGGCACCCCCCATTCGGTATCGTGATAGTCCACATATAGCGGATCGGTGCCGCACCACGCGCAGCGCTGGGGGGTATCAGTCATGTTCCGTTAACCTCGAGTCCAGAAACCCCCTTGGGTTTACCCGATCTTAGGGGATGATCGCCAGACTGCGGCGGAAGAAGGAGTCTTGGCATGACCGACAAAATCGATTCGGGCCCGGAATTCGGCTCTCCGCTGGATTTCGCGGTGGATCAACAATCGCGCATCACGATGGCGACCGTCCGGCGGGCGGTGTCACGCGGCGATGCCGTGCTGGCCTATCAACCGGTGGTGCAATCCGACCGCACCGACGCCCCCGCCTTTCACGAAGGGCTGATCCGCATCATCGACGAAACCGGGCGCATCGTGCCCCTGCGCGATTTCATGCCGCTGGCGGAGACCACCGAACTGGGCCGGCAGATTGACTGCCTGTCGCTGTCGCTGGGCCTCAAGGCGCTGTCCGAAGAACCCTCGATGCGGCTGTCGATCAACATGTCGGCGCGCTCGATCGGCTATCCCGCATGGCTGCAAACCCTACGCGCCGGCATCGCCGAGGATGAGCGTGTCGCCGAGCGGCTGATCCTTGAGATCACCGAAAGCTCGGCCATGGGCATGCCCGAGCTGGTCGGCCGTTTCATGCAGGAATTGCAAGGGCATGGCGTCAGCTTCGCCCTGGACGATTTCGGTGCGGGCTATACCTCGTTCCGTTACCTGCGCGATTTCTGCTTTGACATGATCAAGATCGACGGACAGTTCATCCGCGAAATCTCGCAGCATCGCGATAATCAGGTGCTGACCCGCGCGCTGCAATCCATCGCCCATCATTTCGACATGTTCACGGTCGCGGAATCAGTCGAAACCGCAGATGACGCGGCCTTCGTGATCGATATGGGGATCGACTGCATGCAGGGGTATTACTTCGGCGCGCCGACCATCGTGCCGCCGTGGAAATCCCCCAACTCTGCCGCCAAACGGCAGTAATCCGGCAGTGATCCGACAGTGATCTGGCGGCGGCTCAGGGGTCGTCGCGATCCGGCGCCGAGCCGGCTTGACCTTATGGAATGAAATGGCGAACAGTTCCCTGAACCCGGTATGACCGGACATCAAGGGAAGGATTTCGCCATGACCAAAGCCGTAATCGTCTCAGCCGCCCGCACGCCGGTAGGAAGTTTTCTTGGTTCATACGCGAATGTGCCCGCGCATGAGCTTGGCGCCACGGTTCTGAAAGCCATCGTCGAGCGCGCTGGCATCGACCCGTCCGAGATTTCCGAAACCATTCTGGGCCAGGTGCTGACCGCCGCGCAGGGCCAGAATCCCGGCCGCCAGGCCCATATCCATGCCGGCTATCCGCGCGAATCCGCGGCCTGGCTGATCAACCAGGTCTGCGGCTCGGGACTGCGCTCGGTGGCGCTGGCGGCGCAGCAGGTGCTTTTGGGCGATGCCACCGTCGTCGCCGCGGGCGGGCAGGAATCGATGTCGCTTTCCACCCATGCCGCCCATATCCGCGCGGGCCAGAAGATGGGCGACATGAAGCTTCTGGACACGATGATCAAGGACGGCCTCTGGGACGCGTTCAACAATTACCACATGGGCCAGACGGCCGAGAACGTCGCCGCGAAATGGGGAATCAGCCGCGAGGAACAGGACGAATTCGCCGTCGCCTCGCAGAACAAGGCCGAGGCCGCGCACAATGCCGGCAAATTCAAGGATGAGATCACCCCCGTCACCGTCAAGGGCCGCAAGGGTGACACCGTCGTCGACAGCGACGAATATATCCGCCACGGCGCCACGCTTGAGGCGATGCAAAAGCTCAAGCCCGCCTTCACCAAGGACGGGACCGTCACCGCCGGCAACGCCTCGGGCCTGAACGACGGGGCCGCCGCGGTGCTGGTCATGACCGAGGATGAGGCCGCCCGCCGTGGCCTGACGCCACTGGCCCGCATCGCATCCTATGCCACGGCCGGCGTCGATCCGGCGATCATGGGCTCGGGTCCGATTCCGGCCAGTCGCCGCGCCCTTGAAAAGGCCGGCTGGAAGGTCGCCGATCTGGATCTGGTCGAGGCGAATGAGGCATTTGCAGCCCAGGCCATCGCCGTGAACCGCGACATGGGCTGGGACCCGGCCATCGTCAACGTCAATGGCGGCGCCATCGCCATCGGTCACCCGATCGGTGCCTCGGGGGCGCGGATTCTCAACACGCTTCTGTTCGAAATGGCGCGTCGCGACGCCAAAAAAGGTCTGGCCACGCTGTGCATCGGCGGCGGCATGGGCGTCGCGCTTTGCGTCGAGCGCTGATCCCCGCGAAAGGCGCGCGCAATTATCTTGCGCGCGCAAAAACCTCTGGCTAGCATAATTTCAATGACAAACCTTGGAGGGGAAGAAATGGCAAAAGTGGCCCTTGTGACCGGCGGCTCGCGCGGGATTGGCGCGGCGATTTCGACGGCGCTGAAAGATGCGGGATATACCGTTGCCGCCAATTACGCCGGCAATGACGACGCGGCCCGCGCTTTTACCGAGGCAACCGGCATCAAGACCTATAAATGGTCGGTCGCCGATTACGACGCCTGCGCCGACGGCATCAGCCGCGTCGAGGCCGAACTTGGCCCCATCGCCGTGCTGGTCAACAATGCCGGCATCACCCGCGACGCGATGTTCCACAAGATGACCCCCCAGCAGTGGAAAGAGGTCATCGACACCAATCTGAGCGGCATTTTCAACATGACGCACCCGGTCTGGGGCGGCATGCGCGACCGCAAATTCGGCCGCATCATCAATATCAGCTCGGTCAACGGTCAGAAGGGTCAGGCCGGACAGGCCAATTATTCGGCCGCCAAGGCCGGCGATATCGGCTTTACCCGCGCCCTGGCGCAGGAAGGCGCGCGCGCCAACATCACCGTGAATGCCATCGCGCCCGGCTATATCGGCACCGAAATGGTGCGCGCCATCGATGAAAAGGTGCTGGCCGAACGCATCATCCCGCAAATCCCCGTCGGCCGTCTGGGTGAGCCCGAGGAAATCGCGCGCGTGGTGGTCTTTCTGGCATCCGAGGATGCGGGCTTTATCACCGGCTCGACCATCAGCGCCAATGGCGGCCAATTCTTCGGCTAACTCCGCAGACACCAAAAATGCAACGGCCCGCGAAAATCGCGGGCCGTTTTCTGTTCCGTTTCCGGGCCGGATGCGATCAGACGCTCCGCCCTTTGGCTGTCAATGCGACAGGCGGGTGATCTCTTCCTTGAGGCGCAGTTTTTCCTTTTTCATCTGAGAGATGCTGAGGTCATCCACACCCGGGCTGCGCGCGGCGGCCTCGATGGCGTTAGACAATGACTGGTGTTTACGGCGAAGCTCCTGAACATGGGATTCAACCGACATTCCGTCCTCCTCTAGGATTGATCTAACGAGGCGATTGCAGCACAGAATCGTCACATTGTCACCGGAAAATCAGTTCAGATTGTCAAAGTGCCGCAGCCTCGCGCAAAACCGCCTGCGCGGCCGGTGTGAGGTCCTCGGCATCGGCGGAATGTGACAGATTTTCGTGCATGACAAAGGGGGATAGCAGCCGCAGCGGCCCCCGCGCACCCTTGCGCGCACGCACGATCACCCGCCCCGCATCGCGCCCCGCGCGTGCAACCACTGGCAGAATTGTGATCGCGCCCGCACGCCTTTCCAGACCCGACAGAATCGCATCCAGCCGGTCTGCGCGCTGGATCAGCGTCAGCCCCCCGCCGGGCCGCAGGCGGCGCAAGGCGGCATCGATCCAGGCGGCCATGGGCGTCACCTCGTGGCGGGCAAGGCCGCGCCCGGTTTCGGGCGCGGTGGTGCCGGCGGTGAAATAGGGGGGATTGGCGATCACGTGATCGAATGCGACGGCGCGCAGTTCAGCCGGCATCTCGGTCAGATCGCCTTCATGGATCCGGGCGGGAATGCCATTGGCGGCGGCATTTCGTCGCGCCAGATCGGCATATTCCGCCTGTACCTCAAGGCCGCTGAGCGCGATTCCCGGCACGCGCAGCGCCAGGCACAGCATCGCCACCCCTGCCCCGCAGCCCAGTTCCAGCACGCTCTCCCCCGCCCGCGCGGGACAGGCCGCCGCCAGCATCACCGCATCGGCCCCGGCGCGATAGCCGCGCACCGGCTGGGCGATGCGCAGCCGCCCGCCCAGAAAGCCATCCTCGCGCAGCGGGCTCATCGCTTGGGCCGCAGGGTCATTTGGGGGGCATTCCGCATCATTCATGGACAATGTCATGATCGCGCAGGATGGCGCGCGCCATGAACAGATCGCGGTCCGCGACCATAAGCCGGCGGGGCAGAATCCCCAGGGATCCCTCGAGCACGCTCATATGCTGGTCCAAGGGAAAGGCGGCAATGCCCTCGCCCTCCAGCAAGTCGGTGACGCGGGTGATCAAAAGCGGGTCAGTGGTGCGCAAAAGCTCTTTCATGTCATGGGAAAGTTAAGCGGCGGTTGCGCATGTGTCCATGGCATGGCAATGGCTTGCGGCGAAAGGGAATGGCAAATGGGCATGAACGAAAACGTCTCGAAGCCGCTCGACCGCTTGGCCGCGGAACTCGCCGGGGATATGGAGGCCGTCAACGCGCTGATCCGTGAACGCATGGCCAGCCGTCACGCGCCCCGCATCCCCGAGGTGACCGCCCATCTGGTCGAGGCCGGGGGAAAACGGCTGCGCCCGATGCTGGTGCTGGCCGCCGCACGGCTGCTGGGCTATCCGGGGCCTTATCACATCCATCTGGCGGCGACGGTCGAATTCATCCACACCGCGACCCTGCTTCATGACGATGTCGTCGATGAAAGCCGGCAGCGGCGCGGCCGGCCGACGGCGAACCTGCTTTGGGACAACAAGTCCAGCGTGCTGGTCGGCGACTATCTCTTCGCCCGCGCCTTTCAGTTGATGGTCGAGCCGGGCAAGCTGCGCATTCTGGACATTCTGGCCAATGCCAGCGCCACCATCGCCGAGGGCGAGGTGCTGCAACTGACCGCCGCGCAGGATCTGGCCACGGATGAACAGATTTATTTGCAGGTGGTGCGCGGCAAGACGGCGGCACTGTTCTCGGCGGCGACGGAATCCGGCGCCGTGCTGGCCGATGCCACCCCGGAACAGGTGCAGGCGCTGTTCGATTATGGCGACGCGCTGGGGATCGCGTTTCAGATCGTGGACGACATTCTCGATTATGGCGGCATGACCGAAACCATCGGCAAGAATGTCGGCGACGATTTCCGGGAACGCAAGCTGACCCTGCCGGTGATCAAGGCCGTGGCCGCCGCCTCGGCCGAGGAACGCGCCTTCTGGCAGCGCACCATCGAAAAGGGCGATCAGCGCGAGGGCGATCTGGAACAGGCGCTGGCGCTGCTGGCGCGCCATGGCGCGCTTGCGGCGGCGCGGGGCGATGCGCTGGACTGGGTGGCGCGGGCGCGGACGGCCCTGGCGGTGTTGCCGCCGCATCCGATCCGCGATCAGCTTTCCGATCTGGCGGATTTCGTGGTCGCGCGCGTCGCCTGATCGCGTGACCGGCGCGGATATGAAAAAGCCCGGGGCCTGCCCCGGGCTTTGTCGTTTCAGAGGCCGCGATCCTCAGCTGTTATAGGCGTTCTCGCCATGGGTGGTGATGTCCAGACCCTGACGTTCGTCGCTGGCGGGCACGCGCAGCCCAATCAGTGCCTTGACGATCATCAGCGCGGCATAGGACACCACCGCCGACCAGATCACCGCCACGATCACGCCCAGCGTTTGGGTCATCACCTGATCGGGGATGCTGTAATTGGCGGCCACCGCCTCGGTCGCGTAATCATAGATGCCCGATCCCCCCAGCGAGGGTGAGGCAAAGACCCCGGTCAGGATGGCGCCGATGATGCCGCCGACACCGTGGATGCCAAAGACGTCAAGGCTTTCGTCGACGCCCAGCTTCGCCTTCACGCTGATGACGAACCACATGCAGGCCAGCCCCGCGATCAGCCCCATGGCGATGGCCCCCATCGGACCGACGAAACCCGCCGCCGGCGTGATCGCGACCAGACCGGCAATGGCACCCGAAACCCCGCCCAAAAGCGAGGGATGGCCCCGCAACACCCATTCGCCAAAGGCCCAGGCCAGCGTGGCGGCAGCGGTGGCGACGACGGTGTTCACGATCGCCATGGCGGCGATGCCCGTGGCCTCCATGTTCGAGCCGGCGTTGAACCCGAACCAGCCGATCCACAAGAGACAGCCGCCGATAAAGGTGAAGGTCAGGTTATGCGGCGCGATCAATTCGCGCCCATAGCCAAGGCGGGGACCGACGACCAGCGCCGCGACCAGCCCGGCGACGCCTGCGTTGATATGGATGACCGTACCACCGGCAAAGTCCAGATCGCCATGACCGAACAGAAAGCCCGCCGGCGCGTCATAGGCGCTGGGGCCGCCCCACCACCAGACCATGTGCGCCATCGGCAGATAGGAAAAGATGAACCAGATCACCACGAAAAGCAGGATCGCCGGAAACTTCATCCGCTCGACCGTGGCCCCCACGATCAGCGCCGAGGCGATACAGGCGAAGGCCATCTGGAACACGACAAAGACATATTCCGGCACAAAGACATTGGTGGTGAAGGTCTCGGCCAGCGAGGCGGTGTTCACGCCGGACAGGAACGCCTTGGACAAGCCCCCGATGAACGGCGTCAGCGCCGTCGCATCCTCGGCAGAACCGGCCCCGGTAAAGGCCAGCGAATAGCCGAAGCAGACCCACAAGAGCACCATCACGCAAAAGATGGTCAGCACCTGCATCAGCACCGACAGCATGTTCTTGGCCCGCACCAGACCGCCATAGAACAGCGCCAGCCCCGGAATGGTCATCGCCATGACCAGGATCGCCGAAAGCATCATCCAGGTTGTGTCCCCCTTGTCGACGATGGGGGCGACGGTTTCTGCGACGGTGGCGACGGCCTCGGCCTCTTGCGCGAGGGCCGGCAGCGCCAGCCCGATCAGAGGCAGCGCAAGCGCCGGGATCAGAGGTTTGATCGCGGTAGGTCTCATCATCTTTCCTGCACCTTCTTTCTGCGTTGCAGCAGTTCCGTGTCCCGATCAGAAAGCCCATGCGCCCCGATCCGGCACAAGGTTTGTGCAGTCCCCCGCCGATGGCGCCGCGCGACTGCCCGCTTTTCGGGCAGCGATGGCCGGCTCTGCCGCGATGCACGGCAGTTCACTGATAGGTCAACTGAGTTCTCAAACCCGACGCGTTCCTGTATGTTGCCGCCAAACAGGCCAGCGGACTTGGCCGGGCAGGAAAACAGGCATGAAAAAACCGACCGGCAGCGGCCGTATTGTCGCGGACAAGCGCAATTTCGACCAAGCCCCTCAGAAAAGACAGAAACAGCCGTCCCAACCGCCGCGCAAGCCGACCCGTGGCGGGCGGCGCGGGAATATGGTGACACGGGGAATCACCGGGCTGATTTCGCTGGTCTGGCGGGTGGTCTGGGGATCATTCTGGCGCCTGTCGCTGACCGTGATCGCAATCGTGGCCGCCGCGACCTTTTATTATTACACCACCCTGCCCGAGGCCTCGGCGCTGTTTGACGGCCGGGCGCGCGGTTCCGTCACCATGCAGGACAACGAAGGTCGCGTCTTTGCCTGGCGCGGCGAAACCTTCGGCATGGTCAGCGCCGACAAGATCGCGCCGGTTCTGAAAAACGCCGTGGTCGCGACCGAGGACAAGCGTTTTTACGGCCATCTGGGCGTCAGCCCGCGCGGCATCGCCAGCGCCATCAAGATCAACATGGCCGCCGGGCGCGGCCCGCTTGAGGGGAATGGCGGCTCGACCATCACCCAGCAGGTCGCGAAACTTCTGTGCCTTGGCGACACGTTCGACCCGATCCTCTGGAAATCCGAGGCCGATTTCGAGGCCGAATGCCGCAAATCCTCGATCTGGCGCAAGGTCAAGGAGGTCCCCTATTCGCTGGCCATGGAGGCCAAATATTCGAAAGAGGACATCCTCAACATCTATATGAACCGGTCCTATCTGGGCGCCGGCGCGCGCGGGTTCGAAGCCGCGGCACAGCGTTACTTTGACAAATCGGCGGCCGATGTGACCCCGGCCGAGGCGGCGATGCTGGCCGGTCTGCTCAAGGCGCCCAGCTATTTCGCCCCGACCTCGAACCTTGAACGCGCGCAGGACCGCGCCAGCGTCATTCTGGGCCTGATGCACGATCAGGGCTATCTGGACGATGCGCAATTCGCCGATGCCAAGGCCCATCCGGCGGCGCTGTCCAAGGCGGCGGCGGCCCGGGCGGGCGGCTATTTCGCCGATTGGGTGATGGAATCCGGCCCCGGCTTCCTGACCAGCGAGACGACCGAAGACGTCACCATCAAGACCACCTTCGACCAGCGCGTGCAGCGCGCCGCCGAACGGGCATTGAAGCGGATCTTCGACGAAAAGGTGGCCAAGGGGTCCAAGGCCGAGGCGGCGGTCGTGGTCATGTCGCCCGACGGCGCGGTGCGCGCCATGATCGGCGGCCGCGATACGCAGGTGGTCGGCACCTTCAACCGCGCGACCCAGGCCAACCGGCAGACCGGGTCCAGCTTCAAGCCCTTTGTTTTCGCCGCCGCGCTGGATCAGGGGTATGGCCCCAATGACATGATTCTGGACGCGCCGCTGACCATCAATGTGCGCGGTTCGGGGCCGTGGTCGCCCCAGAACTATTCGCGCCGCTATATGGGCGAGGTGACGCTGACCCGGGCCTTGGCCAATTCGCTGAACACCGCGACCATCCGCCTGCAAGAGATCGCCGGCCGCGATGCGGTGCGCCGCGTGGCCACCGATTTCGGCTTTGCCAACGATCTGGCCAGCGGTCCCTCGCTGGGTCTGGGCGTGTCGGAATCGACGCTTCTGGCGATGACCGGCGCCTATGCCGGCATCCGCAACGGCGGCACCGCCGTCAGCCCCTATGGCCTTGTCGAGCTGCGCATTCAGGGCGACGATCAGGCGCTGATCGGTCAGGCCGGCGGTCTGGGTCAGCGGGTCATTTCCCAAAAGGCGGCCGGTGAGCTGATCGGCATGATGCAGCAGGTGGTCGAAAACGGCACCGGCAAGCGCGCCCGCCTGTCCGGGCGGCCAGTCGCCGGCAAGACCGGCACCACCTCAAGCTATCGCGACGCGTGGTTCATCGGCTTTACCGGCCAATATGTGACCGGCGTCTGGATGGGATACGACGACAACACGCCGCTGAAAGGCGTGACAGGCGGCGGCCTTCCGGCCGAGATCTGGCAGGCGGTGATGGCCGAAATCCACGAGGGATTGCCGGTCGAGCCTTTGGGCAATTTCGTCTTTGACGGACAAAGCGCGGTGCCGCAGGTGGTCAGCTCGGGCAGCGATGGCGCGGCCGACCCGCTGGCCGATGCCCTGTCGCAGGCGCTTGGCCAGCCTGCCCCGCAAAGCCCGCAGGCAACCGACGGCGAGGCCGGGGATCAAAATGGCGGCCAGGTCCTGCCCGATCCCGGGGTGCAGGCCGGCGCCGATCCGAATGGCCAAGATCAAAGCCCGGCCGCGCCGCCGCAATTTCCGGCCGAAACACTAAGCAGCGATCCCTCGGCGGCCGAGGGCGGGGCCGACGACGCCCTGACCCAGGCGCTGCGGGGCATTCAGGGCGTCTATCAGGAATAGCCCCGCGCCGGGCATCCCGCGCGAATGCGAAAGGCCGACCCCGCCGGGTCGGCCTTTTTCGTTTCCGTTCAGGGGGTTTTCCCCGCGCTAACCCGCCTTTTGCAGATCGGCCGTCAGCGCCCTGATATCGCCGCCGCGCTGGGTCAACATGGCGCTGATTTCGGCGCGCTCCGAGGCGAGCATGTTCACCCCCTCGATGATGATGTTGAAATAGCGGCTCTGCCCGGATTTGTCCGAGACATGCCATTCCATTTCCATCGGGCTGCGCCCGTTCAGATAGGCGACCGAGGTCACCGCAAAGAAGGATTTCACCTTTTTCGCGCCCGTCACCTCGATCTTCGAGCCGATGAATTCGCGAAAGCGCTTGCCGTATTTGCGCCCGATATATCCCTGAAACGCCTGTTTATAGGCGGCGAAATCGGCGGCACCGACCTGCCGCGCCGCCGGCCCCAGCGCCGAGCGCGCGATGATGTCGACATCGGCATAGCGCGCAAAGATCGCCTCGAAGGATTTATACATCTGTGCCGGCGGCTGGCCGGAATTGATGACGGCATAGACCTCGGCCAGCGATTTCTCGACCAGCGCGCGGGCCTGATCGGTGTTCAGCGCCCAGGCGGGGCTGGCGGCCAGCGCCAGTCCGGCCCCGATCAGGCCCAGAAATCCGCGGCGGGTGTCATTCGGCATAAGGGTCAATATAGTCTCCTTCCTGGCCAAGCTCATAGCGGCGATGCTGCTGCCAGATCAGCCGCGTCTGGGTGTAACTATCGGCACTTTCATGCAGGATGGAATCGACGGAATCGCCGAAACGCCCCCGTTCACCGGCTTTTGAGACCAGCCGCCCGCCCAGCCCGACCAGCCAGGTATCGCGCCCCAGCCACGGCCGCACCGGATCGGCCACCAGATCGACGATACGCCCGGTGGCATCGCGCAGGTTCGAGGGACCGACCAGCGGCAGTTCAAGATAGGGCCCCTCGCCCACGCCCCAGACGGCCAGGGTCTGGCCGAAATCGGTATCCTCTTCGGGCAATGCGAAATCCTTGGCCGCCGGATCCAGCAAGCCCGCAAACCCTAAGGTGGAATTCACCAGAAACCGAAAGGTCGTGCGCACGGCCGGCGCAGGCTTGCCCTGCAAGAGATGGTTCACCGCCTTGCCCGGCAGGGCCAGATTCGACCCGAAATTGCCGACCGCCGCGACCGCCTTGCCCGCCGGCCCGCTTTCCCCCTTGCTTTCGCCCGAGGACATGCCCCGCGTCACCGGGCGCACGACATGCGCATCCAGCCCACGGTTAAAGGCGTGAACCTGTCGGTTCATGGGCTCAAGCGGATCATCGGCGCCCGGATTTGCGGCACAGGCCGACAAGGCGGCGATCATGCACAGCGCGGCGGAAATTTTCGTCGCAGTCAAGCTTCTGATAACCTTCTGTGGTTATGACGGATCAGGCCCACCGGAATCGGGACTGCCGGCAATGCTGGCAAACGGGCTGTTTCACGGCCACGCTTTGGGATATGCGCTGAAAGGATGCCGGGCAAGCCCCGGTGGATTGAACAGGAAGGAACCGGCATGGCCTTGCCGCCAATGCGACATGACGGTCAACGGGAATTGCGCAACGCGCGCGGCCAGGGGTGGAAACTCTATGGCGTGGTCGGGGTGTTTTCTTTTGCCGTGAACATGCTGATGCTGACCGGCCCGCTGTTCATGATGCAGGTTTATGACCGCGTTCTGGCCAGCCGTTCGGTGGAAACGCTGACGGCGCTGTTTTTGCTGGTGGTGTTTCTGTTCACCATGATGGGCCTTCTGGACTTGGCCCGGAACCGGGTCATGGCGCGCGTCGCCGCCCGCTTTCAGGAAAAGATGGAGGGGCGGGTTTTCACCGCCGCGCTGCAAGACGGCAACGCCGCCGGATCGGATCTGATCGTGCGTGGCGGCATGCGCGACCTCGAGGCGGTGCAGCGGCTGATCTCGTCGCCGGTGCTGATGGCACTGTTCGACCTGCCATGGGCGCCGTTCTTTCTGGCGGCGGTTTATCTTTTCCACCCGGTTCTGGGCATGGTCGCGACCGCCGGCATGGCCGTGCTGGTGGTGTCGACGCTGCTCAACCAATGGCTCAGCCGCGATTCGCTGCAACGGGCGACCATCGCCGGTCAGGCGGCGGACCGCATGTCCGACCTCTATCGCGACGAGGGCGAGCTGATCGGCTCGCTCGGCATGCGCGGGGCGGCGTTCCAGCGCTGGCAAAGCGCCCGCGACCGCGCCACCGAGGCGACGATGCAGGGCACGGACCGCGCCAGCAGCTTCACGGTCTTTTCCCGGACATTCCGCCTGTTTTTGCAAAGCGCCCTGCTTGCTGCGGGGGCGTGGCTGGTGCTGCGCCAACAGGTGACGCCGGGCGCGATGATCGCATCCTCGATCCTGATGGGCCGCGCGCTTGCCCCGGTCGAACAGGTCGTGGGCGGCTGGTCGGTGGTCCAGCGCGCTCAGGACGGCTGGAAGCGGCTTTCCGAGCTTTTGTCGCGACGGCCGCCGCCGGTGCCGCGCACGCCCCTGCCCCGGCCCGAGGCTCAGCTTGAGATCCGCAACCTGACCATGGTCCCGCCCGGACAGAACGTGCCGACGCTGCGCGGGGTCAGCTTCGATCTGGCGCCCGGCCAGGCGCTTGGCGTCATCGGTCCCTCGGGCGCCGGCAAGACCACGCTGGCCCGCGCCCTGATCAGCGCCTGGCCGATCTCGGGCGGCTCGATCCGGCTGGCCGGGGCGACACTGGATCAATATGACCCCGATGTCCTTGGCGGGCTGATCGGCTATCTGCCCCAACAGGTTACCCTGTTCGATGGCACCATTTCCGAAAATATCGCGCGCCTTTCGCCCAACCCCGATCCGCAACGCGTGGTCGCCGCCGCGATCGCTGCCGCGGCGCACCGGATGATCCTGGACCTGCCCCAGGGGTATGACACGCCGGTGACCCAAAGCGGCGGCCGGCTCTCTGGTGGCCAGATTCAGCGCATCGGACTGGCCCGTGCCCTTTACGCCGATCCGGCGATCTTCGTTCTGGATGAACCGAACTCGAATCTCGACAACGAGGGCTCGACCGCGCTGAACACGGCCATCCGCAACATCAAGGCGCGCGGCGGCGCGGTCATCATCATGGCGCACCGGCCCGCCGCGATCACGGAATGCGAATTGCTGCTGGTCATGGATCAGGGGACCCGCCGGGCCTTTGGTCCGCGTGACGAGGTGCTGAAATCCATGGTCCGCAATGCCGACCAGATCACCCGCGCCCAGGGTCATGGTGGAGGCGTGACATGACAGATCCCGACAAACTAGGCCGCGCCCCGGTGGCCAAATCCTCGGATGACATGGCCGCCCGGACCACACCGCCGCGGTTTCGCGCCAAGGCCAGCGATGTCCCACCCCCGCCGCCGCCCGTGGCGGAAAAGCGCCCGGAATGGTCGGCACGGGGTGCGATCCTGCTTGGCCTGTTCGCGCTTGTTCTGCTGATCGGTGGCTTCGGTCTCTGGTCCTGGTCCGCCCGCATCGCCGGCGCCGTCGTTGCCAGCGGCCAGGTCGAGGTCGAACAGCGCCGCCAGGTCGTCCAGCATCCCGATGGCGGTGTGGTGGCCGAAATCCTGATCCATGACGGCGAAACGGTCGCGGCCGGCCAGCCGCTGATCCGCCTCGACGGCGCCCTGCTCAACACCGAGCTGACCATCGTCGAGGGCCAGTATTTCGAAATACTGGCCCGCCGCGGCCGGCTCGAGGCCGAGCGCGCCGAAACTCCCGAAATCACCTTTCCCGACGAATTGATCGAAGCAGCCGCCAATAACCCGCAATATGATGCCATGATGCAGGGACAGCTCAGCCTGTTCGCGGCCCGGCGCAATACGCTTGAACAATCCCTTGGCCAGTTGGCCAAGCAATCCGAACAGATCGAATCCCAGATCGGCGGCATAGATGCGCAAGCCTCGGCCCTGCGCCAGCAACGCGACTTCATTGGACAGGAACTGCGTGACCAGCGCGCATTGCTTGAAAAGGGCCTTGCCCAGGCGCCGCGCGTGCTGGCCCTGGAACGCGAGGCCGCGCGTCTTGACGGCCAGCTTGGCGAGGTGATCGCCACCCGCGCCCGCGCCGTGACCCAGCTTGCCGAAATCGACCTGTCCCGCCTTGAAAAGACCGCCACCCAGCGAGAGGCCGCCGAAACCGAACTGCGTGATCAGGGTTACCGCGAACTTGAACTGGCCGAACGCCGCCGTTCGCTCAGCGAACAGATCACGCGGCTTGAAATCCGGGCCCCGGTTTCGGGCGTGGTTCAGGAATTGCAGGTCACGACACCGCGCTCTGTGATCCGGGCCGCGGATCCGATCCTTTATCTGATTCCCCAGGACCGGCCTCTGGTCGTCGCCGCGCGCATCGCCACGATCAATATCGACGAGGTCCATCCCGGACAGGAGGTGGTCCTGCGCTTCTCGTCCTTCTCTTCGCGCACCACCCCGGAAATCGATGGCCTTCTGAGCCGCGTCTCGGCCGACACGCTCATCGACCAGGCCACACAGGTTCCCTATTACCGCGCAGAGGTCACCATCCCCACGACGGAACTGGAAAAGCTCAAGGGCCTCGACCTCGTTCCCGGCATGCCGGTCGAGGTCTATATCCAGACCGGCGAACGCAGCCCGATCGCTTATCTGATCAAGCCGCTCAGCGACTATTTCACCCGCGCCTTCCGCGAAAACTGAACACCGGGCCTTCTTCTTCAGAAAAATATCCCGGGGGACGCCTGCCCCTCGGGCAGGCGGGGGGCAGCGCCCCCTATACCCCCAGACACCAGCGCATGATCGCCTTTTGCGCGTGCAGCCGGTTTTCGGCCTCGTCGAAGACCACCGAATTCGGCCCGTCCATGACCTCGCTGGTCACCTCGTCGTCGCGATGCGCCGGCAGACAATGCATGAACAGCGCATCGGACCGCGCCTGCGCCATCAGCGCCGCATTCACCTGATAGGCGCGCAACTGATTGTGGCGCCGTTCGCGCGCGGATTGCGGATCGTGCATCGAGACCCAGGTATCGGCCACGACCAGATCGGCCCCCTCGACCGCCTTGACCGGATCACGCTCGATGATGGCCTGAACACCCTGCGCTCGCGCAAAGGCCAAAGCCTCGGGTTCGGGATCCAGCGTCGGCGGGCCGGTGAAGGTGAAGTCATAGCCGAACTGGCCGGCACCATGGATCATGCTGGCACAGACATTGTTGCCATCGCCCGACCAGACCACTTTCTTGCCGGCGATCGGCCCGCGATGTTCCTCGAAGGTCATGACATCGGCCATGATCTGACAGGGATGGGTACGGTTGGTCAGCCCGTTGATGACCGGCACGCTGGCATATTCGGCCATCTCGAGCAGCGTCGCCTCTTCGAAAGTGCGGATCATGATCAGATCGACATAACGCGACAGCACCCGGGCCGTATCGGCGATGGTCTCACCATGACCCAGCTGCATTTCCTTGCCCGACAGCACCATGGTCTGCCCGCCCATCTGCCGGACGCCAAGGTCGAAACTGACCCGCGTCCGCGTCGAGGGTTTTTCGAAGATCAGCGCGACCATGCGGTTCTTCAGCGGCAGATCCGCGTCCGGCGTCCCCTTGGGCTGTCCGTCGCGCGCCTCTTTCATTCGGCGGGCCATGTCGATCATGCTGCGCAGATCGGCCTTATCGGTGCTGTTGATATCGAGGAAACTGTTCATGTCGTGCTGTCTTTCGGAATGATCGGGCAAGCAAGCCGCTTTGCCGAAACGAGGTCAAGGCCCAAGCCTCTGGCCGGGGCGATTTTGGCGCATGCTCAGAACAATATGCGTCATCGGCGCCGTTTCAGCAGCCGGTGACCTGAACGGGCACCCATAGCCGAGCGCCGTGCACCGACAATCCGCCGGCACCCCGCTGAATGCCGCTTGCGCGAGGCTGCGGCTGAAATCGCCGGGATCATCCGTCACCCCTCAAGCCGCGCGGCGGCCAGGTCCAGCCGGTGGACCGCCTCGACGATCTCGTCATCGGTAATGGTCAGGGGCGGCAAAAGCCGCAGCGTATTGTCGGCGGCGGCCACTGTCAGCACATGTTCCGCATAGCCCGCCTTGACCAGATCGGCCGGGGCAAGCCGGCATTTCAGGCCCAGCATCAACCCGGTTCCCCGGACGCCTTCGAACACCTCGGGATGCGCGGCGACCACCCCCTCCAGCCGCTGGCGCAGCAGTCCGGCCTTGCGGTTCACCTCGGCCAGAAAGGCGGGCTCGGCGATGATCTCCATCACCCGGGCACCGACCGCGCAGGCCAGGGGATTGCCGCCATAGGTCGAACCATGCGTACCCACCACCATGCCGGATGCCGCGTTTTCGGTGGCCAGCACCGCCCCAAGCGGGAAGCCGCCGCCAATCCCCTTGGCGACCATCATGATGTCGGGGGTAATGCCGGAAAATTCATGCGCGAACAGCTTTCCGGTCCGGCCCATGCCCGATTGCACCTCGTCCAGCACCAATAGCGCCCCGGTCGTGTCGCAAAGCGCCCGGATCTCGCGCAGATCGGCGTCGGAAAGCGGGCGGATCCCGCCTTCGCCCTGAATCGGCTCGATCATCACGGCGGCGGTGCGTTCGCCGATGCCCGCGCGCAGCGCCTCGATATCGCCAAAGGGCAGCTGCCGGAAACCGGGCATCAGCGGGCCGAATCCTTTGACCATCTTTTCCGATCCCGCCGCCGCGATGGCGCCGGTCGAGCGGCCATGAAACGCACCCTCGAAGGTCAGGATCTCTTCACGGTCGGCATCGCCCAGCTCGTACCAGTATTTGCGGACCATCTTGATCGCCAGCTCGGCCGCCTCGGTGCCGGAATTGGTGAAAAAGACGGTATCGGCAAAGGTATGTTCGACCAGCAGATCGGCCAGCTTTTCCTGTTCGGGGATCTGATAGATGTTCGAGACATGCCAGATCCGCCCGGCCTGTTCGGTCAGCGCGGCGATCAGGTCGGGATTGGCGTGGCCCAGAGCATTGACCGCAATCCCTGCCCCCAGGTCCAGATATCGCGTCCCATCCGTGGCAATGGCCCAGCTGCCCTCGCCCCGTTCAAAGGCGATATTGGCGCGATTATAGGTCGGAAGGACGTGCGTAATCATGGAATTGTCCTCTTGCAGACAAGTGCCGCGCGGCTGGCGGCAACAGGGGTGACGAAAAGGCAGGCAGGATCGGACGTTGAAAAATCAACGTCGGGGACGGGCGATATGGGCGGTCCGAACGATCATCGCCTTCGAATAACGGCAAATTCCCGGCCACGCAACGGTTTTCACGGCTTCATCCGATAGCCGCTGTCAAGCCAGCGCCAGGCCACCGCCAGCACAAGCGCGGCGCTGCCCCCGCAGACGCAAAGTCCCAGAAGCGGCGGCGCATCAGAGACACCCGTAAAGCCATAGCGCGCGCCGTCGATCAGATAAAAGATCGGGTTCCAATGCGCGAGAATGCGGAACGGTTCGGGCAGGGATTGCACCGAATAGAAGGTCCCCGACAGAAAGCTCAGCGGGGTGACGACGAAATTGGTGATGGCGGCCATCTGGTCGAACTTTTGCGCCACGATCCCGCCCAAAAGCCCAAGCCCGCCCATCAGCGCCGCCCCCAACAGCACAAAGCTGAGCGCCCAAAGCGGATGCGCGACGTTCTGGCCGATCACCACCGCCATGCCCGCGCCGATCACCACCGCCACGATCAGCGCCCGGATCAGCGCACCGGCCAGATAACCGGCCAGAATTTCGGCGGCGGACAGCGGCGGCATCAGCGTGTCGACAATATTGCCCTGCATCTTGGCCGAGATGATGCTGGACGAGGTATTGGCAAACGCGTTCTGGATCACCGTCATCATCAGGATGCCCGGCCCCAGAAAGGCCAGATAGGGCAAGCCCATGATTTCCCCCCGGTTCTTGCCAAGCGCCAGGGCAAAGACCACGACGAAAAGCCCGGCGGTCATCAGCGGCGCCAGAACCGTCTGCTGCCAGACATTCATGAAGCGCATCACCTCGCGCCGGGCCAGCGTGTAAAGCCCCAGCCAGTTGACGCGGCCGAAACGGCGCACGCCCATCTGGCGAAAACCGGGACGGGACGGGGGCGGTTGCATCGGCACTCCTTGAATTTGCGGCATGGTGCGGGTAAATCTGGCTATCCCCGGGTTTAAGCCCGGGTCCCGCGGAATTGAAGCCACTAGAGTGAAGGGCACCGGCGAACCGCTCCGGTGCTGGAAAGGCAAGTCATGTCCTGGACCGACGAGCGCGTCGAGACGCTGAAACGCATGTGGGCCGAGGGCCAGTCGGCCAGCCAGATCGCCAAGGAACTGGGCGGGGTGACCCGCAACGCCGTGATCGGAAAGGTCCACCGGCTGGGCCTGTCGAACCGCAATGAGGATGGCGCCGCCGACCCCGCGCCCGAGGCCAAGCCCGAACCCAAGGCCGCGGCCCCGAAGCCCGCGCCCGAACCCAAGGCCGAGCCCAAGCCCGCCCCGGCCGCCGCCGCCGCGCCGCAACCGGCCCCGGCGGAACCCGAGCCCGCCACCCCGGCGCCCGCGGCCAACAATTTCAACCGCCGCCCTATCGTGCCGGCCGGCCAACCCTTGCCGCCGCAGCCCTCGGCGAATGAAATCAGCCCCGAGGCCCTGGCCAATGTGCGCGAGGTCGAGAAAAAGGCCCGCAAGCTGTCGCTGATGGACCTGACCGAGCGCACCTGCAAATGGCCGATCGGCGATCCGGCCACGGATAAGTTCTGGTTCTGCGGCCTGCCCTCGGCCCCCGGCAAACCCTATTGCGAGGCCCATGTCGGCGTCGCCTTCCAGCCGATGAGTTCGCGCCGCGACCGGCGCCGCTGAGGTGACGGGGTTCCCCCGGCTGGCCGCGCTGGCGGTGGTGCTGGACGCGACGGCGGCGCGGGTGCTTTTGGTGCAGCGCCGCAATCCGCCCGATGCCGGGCTTTGGGGTTTCCCCGGCGGCCATGTCGAACCGGGCGAGACGGCGCTGGCCGCCGCCGTCCGCGAACTTTTCGAGGAAACGGGCGTAACCGGCCGCCCTCGTGCATATATCGACAATATCGACGTGATCGAACGCGGGGCGGATGGCGCGCTGCGGTTCCATTTCCTGTTGGCGGCGGTGCTCTGCGATTATGTTTCCGGCACACCCATTGCCGCCGATGATGCGCGGGATGCGGCCTGGGTGCCGGTCGCGGATGTGCTGGCGGCGCGCCGCCCGCTGAGCGCCGGGGTCAGCGCGACCTTGCACAAGGCGCTGGCACTGTCGGCGCGGCGCGATACCGGACAGGCGCCCGGTTGACACAGCGGTCGCGCAGAAAACAGACCAGCGCCTGCATCAGCATGATCGCGACGCCCAGTTCCAGCATTTCCTCGATGCGGCCCGACATCTGACCCAGATCGGCGGGCAATGCGATGCCAAAACCTGCCAGCTTGCGATCCAGCCCGTCCAGCGACTTGGACAGCACCAGCATCAGGGCCGCCGCCGCCGCAAGCTGGCTGTCGGACCGACCCGCGCGCATCCCCGCCCACCAGCGCGGCACCGTGATCACCAAAAGCCGCCAGCCGCAAAACAGGATCAGCGCGATCACCGCCAGCCCGACCGCCTTTTCCCAAAGCGGCCCGGGCTCTGTATAAAGCCGCAGTTTCAGCACGCCGAGCGACGTGAAACGCTTGTCGAAATCCAGCTCGCGCAGCGCCATCAGCACAAGGATCACCGGCAGGTGCCATTGCCGCCCCTTCATGTCATCGGCGCCGGCATAGTACCAAAACCCCGCCACCGCCCCCAGGATCAGAGCCGAGGCTGTCTCGAAGGCATGACCTTCCTTGAAAAGGATCGCGGTCGCGTCCTGGGTCACAAGATCGAAACAAAGCAATGCAAGGATCAGCCCCAGCATCAGGTTCAGCGTGGCGTTGGGGGACAGGCAGGCAGTGTCAGACATGGTGTTTCGTGTTCTTGCGGATTGTCAGGACATCGCGACAACCGCTGGAACATCACACATGGTTAACCGGCCGCGACCCCTGAACTGGGGACCGGTCGGGCATGTGACAAGGTCATGACAGAAAGGTGACAGGGGGTTGCGAGGCACTGGCCTTCACCCGGCACCGCCGGTAAACAGCGCACAAGCAGCTTTCAGGACGCAGACATGGCCCGGCACCTCATCACCTCGGCGATCCCCTATATCAACGGGATCAAGCATCTCGGAAATCTGGTCGGTTCACAGCTTCCGGCGGATCTTTACGCCCGCTATCTGCGCGAGCGCGGGCATGAGGTCATGTTCATCTGCGCCACCGACGAACATGGCACGCCCGCCGAGCTTGCCGCCAAGAAAGCCGGCAAGCCGGTACAGGTCTATTGCGCCGAAATGCACGAGGTTCAGGCCGGGATCGCGCAGAATTTCGGTCTGTCCTTCGACCATTTCGGCCGCTCGTCCAGCGAACGCAACCACATCCTGACCCAGCATTTCGCCGGCAAGCTGGACGAAAACGGCTGGATCAGCGAGGTCGAGGAACGTCAGGTCTATTCCATCGATGACGGCCGTTTCCTGCCCGACCGCTATATCGAGGGCACCTGTCCGAATTGCGGCTATGACAAGGCGCGCGGCGATCAATGCGAAAACTGCACCAAGCAGCTGGACCCGACCGACCTGATCGACCCGCGCAGCGCCATCAGCGGCTCGACCAATCTTGAGGTCCGCAGCACCAAGCATCTCTATCTGCGCCAGCGCGCGCTCAAGGATCAGATCGCGGCTTGGATCGACAGCAAGACGGACTGGCCGATCCTGACCACCTCGATCGCGAAGAAATGGCTCAATGACGGCGACGGGTTGCAGGACCGCGGCATCACCCGCGATCTGGACTGGGGCATCCCGGTCAAAAAGGGCGACCAGCCCTGGCCGGGGATGGAGGGCAAGGTCTTTTACGTCTGGTTCGACGCCCCCATCGAATATATCGCCGGCACCGCCGAATGGGCCGATGCCAATGGCAGGACCGATGCCGACTGGCGCCGCTGGTGGCGGCTGGACGAGGGGGCGGGCGACGTCACCTATACCCAGTTCATGGGCAAGGATAACGTCCCCTTCCACACGCTGGGCTTTCCGGCCACGATCATCGGTTCGGGCGAGCCGTGGAAGCTGGTCGATTACATCAAATCGTTCAACTATCTGACCTATGACGGCGGCCAGTTCAGCACCTCGCAGGGGCGCGGCGTGTTCATGGATCAGGCGCTGTCGATCCTGCCCGCCGACTACTGGCGCTGGTGGCTTTTGTCGCATGCTCCGGAATCGGGGGACAGCGAATTCACCTGGGACAATTTCCAGCAATCGGTGAACAAGGATCTGGCCGATGTTCTGGGCAATTTCGTCAGCCGCATCACCAAGTTCTGCCGCTCGAAATTCGGCGAGGTGATCCCCGAAGGCGGCAGCTATGGCCCCGAGGAAGAGGCCTTGATCGAGGCGCTGACCACGCGCATCCGCGCCTATGAGGGCTTTATGGACCATACCGAGGTCCGCAAATCGGCGGCCGAGTTGCGCGCGATCTGGGTTCTGGGGAACGAATATCTGCAATCGGCGGCGCCCTGGTCCACCTTTAAGACCGACCCGGAAAAGGCCGCGATGCAGGTCCGGCTGGGGCTGAACCTGATCCGGCTTTACGCGGTACTGTCCTCGCCCTTCATCCCCTTTGCGGCGGATGCGATGCTGGCCGCGATGCAATCGGATGACCGCAACTGGCCCGACGATGTGCGCGCCGCCATGCAGGCCCTGCCCGCCGGCCACGCCTTTACCGTGCCCGAGGTTCTGTTTGCCAAGATCACCGACGAACAGCGCGACGACTGGCAGGATCGCTTCAAGGGGATCCGCACCTGATCCCCGCCCCTTGATCCCCAACCCCTGCCACCTGACCCGCGAATCACCGAAAGAGAGCTGATGACCCATTGCATTCTGATCGGCGCCCCGGTGGACGAGGGGCAGCGCCGCCTCGGCTGTCTGATGGGGCCGGCCGCCTATCGTGTCGCGGGCCTTGCCCGGACGCTGGCCGAGCTTGGCCATTCCGTCGAGGATCGGGGCGATCTGATCCCGGCGCCCGGGCGCGGCGAGACCTGCGACAATCCCGCCGTTCACCACCTGCCCGAGGTGGTCGCCTGGACCGAGGCGCTGGCCGCCGCCGCAACCACCGCCATGGGGGCCGGTCTGCCCATCTTTCTGGGTGGGGATCATTCGCTGGCGCTGGGGACGTTATCGGGGGTGACGGCCCATGCCGAGACGCTTGACCGGCCGCAATTCGTGCTTTGGCTGGACGCGCACAGCGATTTTCACACCCCGCTGACCACGGTGTCGGGCAATCTGCACGGCACGCCCATGGCCTATGCCGCCGGGCGCAGCGGCTTTGACGCCCTGCCGCCCTTTCCGGCGCCGATCCCGGCCGAACGTATTTGCATGTTCGGCATCCGCAGCGTCGATCCGGCTGAACACGCAGCCCTGTTGCGGTATGACATCGCCATGAACGACATGCGCGTGCTGGACGAGCGCGGGATCGTCGCCCCCTTGCGCGAATTTCTGGACCGGGTGCGGGCCGCGAATGGCCTTTTGCATGTCAGTCTGGACGTCGATTTCCTGGACCCGTCGATCGCGCCCGCCGTCGGCACCACCGTCCCCGGCGGCGCCACCTTCCGCGAGGCGCATCTTGTCTGTGAGCTTTTGCATGAAAGCGGGCTCATGACCTCGCTCGATCTGGTCGAGCTGAACCCGTTTCTGGACGACCGTGGGCGGACCGCCAAGCTGATAGTCGATCTGGTCGGCTCGCTCATGGGGCGCAAGGTCTTTGACCGCCCGACGCGCAGCTTCTAGGAAAGCCGGCCCGGCCTTGCAGAGCGGACTTGCCAAGCGCGCGTCCGGCAGCTAGCCAAATCCCGGCGCGGGCGTGGCGAAACTGGTAGACGCATGGGACTTAAACTCCCTGGGGCGCAAGCCTGTGCGGGTTCAAGTCCCGCCGCCCGCACCATCCCCCGGCTTTGCGATCCCGTGGGGCCGGAACCGGGCCAGATCCGCCTGTCGACCGAAATACCCACCGAACGCCAAAGCCCGCGCATGTGGCAGAAACGGCGCGACGTGCAGTTTCCCGGCACGCCCTCCCGCACGCTTTTCCACCCGTTTTCCCGGCGGTCCACGCGTTTTTGCGGCCCGAACCACGGCCGCGGCCGCGACATCCGCGTCGCCTTGCGCAAAGCCGGCCAAGATCGTGGGCAACCCGTTGCGGATCACCCACGATCGCAGAAAACCGGCAAGAAAGGGCGCACCGGTTCGTCCCCTTCCTGCCACCCGGCCGGCCGTTACCACCACGTTCGGGCCGGTCGGGATCATCTTTCTGTCGGCGATTCCTGCTTACTCTGGCCGGTGATTCGCCGCAAACGCGATGCTCTGCGGTTTTTAAACAATTCACCTTGGTTCGCCGCCGCCACTCGGCTAGGTTCCCGCCGGATTGCGATATGCAGGAGAATATGATGACGCAGCGCCTTCACCTGGTTTTTGGCGGTGAGCTGATCGACCCGTCGCGGACGGAGTTCCGGGATACCGACAATATTCATGTCGTCGGCATCTACCCGGATTACAAATCCGCCCATGCCGCCTGGAAAGCCGAGGCACAGCGGACGGTGGACAGCGCCCATACCCGCTATTTCATCGCGCATCTGCATCGCCTGCGCGACGAGGAACGCGAGGTCAGCCCGACCGAGGAACTGGGCGGCTAACGCCGTCTGGCCAAGATGGCGCCGGCAGACGCGACCTCATCCCTGGCGCTTTGGCTGCATCTGCGCCGCCGCGCGGCCTTTGGGCACGGGCAGGATCAGGGTTTCGCCCCACCCGAGGGCGAGGGGCCGCTGGTGCTGATCCATCTGTCCGAGCGCGGCGACGAGCCTTCGCAGCTGGGGGCATTGATCCGCGCGATGCTGGCGCGCCGGCCGGGGATGCGCATCGCCTTTACGGGTGCGGTCCCCGACCCGGCATCGATCCCCGCCGATCTGCGCTGGACCCGGATGCCGCTGCCCCGCGATCCGGCCGCCATGCGCGAACTGATCGCCGCGACCGCGCCGCGCCTGCTGTTGCTGATGGGCGATCAGCTGCCGGCGGCGCTGATTTCGGGGATGAACGAGGCCGGTCTGCCGGTCATCCTGTCCGAGGCCCGGCTCAGCGCCTATTCGGGGCGCGGCCTTTGGCGCGGGGCGATCAATCGCGGGCTGATGAGCCGGATCACCCGCGTGCTGGCCCCGGATCTGACCGCGGGCGCGGCGGCGCGACAGCTGGGCGCCCTGCCCGACCGGATCGAACTGACCGGCCCGATCACCGCGACCCTGCCGCCCCTGTCCGCCAATGAGGCCGAGCGGCAGGCCCTGGCCCAGATCCTCGGCGGGCGGCATGTCTGGCTGGCCGCCGCCCCCACCCTGCCCGAGGCCCGCGCGGTGCTGGCCGCGCATCAGGCCGCGTTGCATCACAATCACCGCGCCCTGTTGATCATCGCCGACCTGCCGCCCGCGATGCTGGAGCCGCTGCAACAAGAGATCGCGGCGCTGGATCTGGCGGCGGTGCTGCGCTCGGAAGACAGCGATCCCGAACCCGACGATCACGTCCTGATCGCCGATGAGGCGGATGAGATGGGGCTGTGGTACCGGCTGGCGCCGGTCTGTTTCATGGGCGGCACGCTGTTGCCCGGGCCGGGCAACGCCCCCCGCCACCCCTTTGAGGCGGCGGCGCTGGGATCGGCGATCATCCACGGCCCGCTGACCCAGGCGCATGCCGCCGAATGGACCCAGCTGGACGGCGCATCGGCGGCAAGGGCGGTGGTCGATGCAACGACCCTGCGGCGCGCCGTGGTCGATCTGTCCGCCCCCGATCAGGCGGCGATGCTGGCCGGCAATGCCTGGTCAGTCAGCACCGGCGGCGCCGCCGTGCTGCGCCGCATCGCCGATGCCGTGATCGACGCGATGGAGAACCGCGCATGAGCCGCCGCGCCCCGGATTTCTGGTTCCGCCCGCCCGGGCTCAAGGCCCGGCTTCTGGCGCCGCTGGGCGCGCTTTACGCCGCCGCCACCGCGCGCAGGCTGGCCCGTGGCAGCCGCGCCAAGGTTGGCGTGCCGGTGATCTGTGTCGGCAATATCAATGCCGGCGGCACCGGCAAGACCCCGACCGTCATCATGCTGGCGCAGATGTTGCAGGCGCGCGGGGTCGCGGTGCAGATCGTCTCACGCGGGTATGGGGGGCGCGAAAAGGGCCCGTTGCAGGTCAGCGAGGCCCGCCACAGCGCCGCCGAGGTCGGGGACGAGCCGCTTTTGATGGCGGCATTCGCGCCGGTCTGGGTCGCCGATGACCGTGTCGCGGGTGCGCGGGCGGCGGTGGCGGCGGGCGCCCAGGCGATCCTGCTGGATGACGGATTTCAGGATCCGGCGCTGACCCATGACCTGTCATTAGTGGTGGTCGATGCAGCGCGCGGCTTTGGCAACGGGCTGTGCCTGCCCGCCGGTCCCCTGCGCGAACCGGTCGAACAGGGGCTGGCCCGGGCCGATCTTTTGCTGTCGATCGGCGCGCCTGCCGCACAGGCGCAATTCGCCCAAAGCTGGGGGACGAACCTGTCCCTGCCGCATCTGCGCGGGCGGCTTGAGCCGTTGCAGACCGGCATGGACTGGCAGGGTCTGCGCGTCATGGCCTTTGCGGGCATCGGCCATCCCGAGAAATTCTTCGCCACGCTGCGCGGGCTGGGCGCCGAGCTGCTGCGCGCCGAGGCGCTCGAGGATCATCAGCCCTTTACCCCGCAGCTGCTGACCCGGCTGGAAACCGAGGCCCGGCTGGCCGGCGCCCAGATGGTGACGACCGAAAAGGACGCGGCCCGGATGCCGCGCGGCTTTCGGTCCAAGGTGCTGGCGCTGCCGGTGCGGCTAATGCTGGAGGATGCCGCACCGCTCGATGAACGCCTGAGCGCGCTTGGCCTTTAATGCCCTCATCCGAAAACGAAAACCCCGGCCATGGCCGGGGTTTTGCGCTTTGCAGCGAGGGTCTGGGATCAGCCCTTCTTTTCGGCCTCGGCGATCTTGGCGTCGATGATCTTTTTCAGATCTTCCCAAGGCTGGTTCTGAACCTTTTCGCCGGCGATGATAAAGGTCGGCGTCCCCTCGATCGCGTCGGCGGTGGCGTTCTTCTGGAAGGTCGCGATCAGATCGGCCACCTTCTGCTTGTCGTTCCAGCAGGCGTCCATCTGTTCGGCGGTCATGCCGGCCTTGGCGCCGATCTTGCGCAGATTGGCGGCGATGCCGTCGCCATCGCTGGCGGCAAGCCAGGTCTTCTGTTCGCCCATGATCATGTCCGAGACGGCGTAATATTTGTCATCGCCCCCACAGCGCGCCAGAATCCCGGCCCACAGCCCGACCGCGTCGAAATAGACGTCGCGCTGAATGAACTTGACCTTGCCGGTATCGATATATTCGGCCTTGAGCTTGGGCAGGTTCTCGTCGTGGAAGGCCGCGCAATGGCTACAGGTAAAGCTGGCATATTCGATGACGGTGACCGGGGCGCTTTCCTGACCCAAGGCGATATCGGGCAGAACCTTGCCTTCCGGCATCTGCTCGGCGGCCTGCGCGGGTTCTGCGGGCTTGGCCTCTTGCGCGAATGCGGGAATGGCCGAGGCGGTCATCGCGGCCATGGCTGCGGCGATCAGGGTGCGGCGTTGAAACTTCATGGATTGGCCTTTCGGTCGTTGATGTCCCGGCGGGACAGGATGTTCAGCGCAAGCTGTCGCATCGCGGCCGACAGCGCTGGATTGTCGAAGCCCGAGGCAATGTCCTCGGCCTGTCCGCGCAGGCGCGCGGTCTGCGCGGGATCGGCGGTCGGCGCGCGGCGCGGCCCGCCGGTAAAGGGCGTCTGCCCTTCGGCAAAGCCCACCGGCGCGGTCTGGGTCAGAACGATCCGTGCCACCGCGTTGAACCCATAGCAAGCGTTCACCTTGTCGCGGATGCGCGGCAGCTGCATCTCGATCAGCGGCGCGCGGGCACCGGCAACCAACAGGGTCAGCGTCGCGCCAAAGCCCTTGCCATGGGCGATCTTGACCGGGCGGGCATGGGCCGCGATTTCGGGGCCGACGACCTCTTCCCAATGGGTCAACAGACGCGCCACGGCGAAACCCCGGCTTTCGCCGGCGGCCCGGACGCGTTGCGCCACAAGCTGCGCGGCGGTTTCGAAACCGCGCATCCGGCGCCGGGCTTGAGGATCGACAGTGTTCTGGGCCATCTTGTCGCGTCTGGTTGCGGTTCGATGCAGTCTGGACCGCCCCGCCGCCAGACACCAGAGAGATGAGGCTGAAAATTGCGTGACCCGAAGGTGATCCCGGAAAAGCTGCGCGCGTGGTATGACCGCCATGCCCGCATCCTGCCCTGGCGGGTGCCGCCGCATGCGGGGCACGCAGCCGATCCCTATCGCGTCTGGCTGTCTGAAATCATGCTGCAACAGACCACGGTCGCGGCGGTAAAGTCCTATTTCCAACGGTTTACCGAACTTTGGCCTAGCGTTGACGATCTTGCCGCAGCGAGCGACGCGCAAGTCATGGCCGAATGGGCGGGGCTTGGCTATTACGCACGCGCGCGCAATCTTTTGGCCTGTGCGCGGGCGGTCGCGGCCATGGGCGGGTTCCCGGATACGCGCCGGGATCTGGCCGCGCTGCCCGGGATCGGCCCCTATACCTCGGCCGCGATCGCGGCCATCGCCTTTGACCGCTCCGAAACCGTGGTCGACGGCAATGTCGAACGGGTCGTGGCACGGCTTTTCGCGGTCCAGACACCGCTGCCGGCGGCCAAGGCCGAGCTGATCGCGCTGGCCGAAACCCTGACCCCGATGCGGCGGCCCGGCGATCACGCACAGGCGATGATGGATCTGGGTGCGACGATCTGCACCCCGCGCAGTCCCGCCTGCGGAATCTGTCCGCTGCTGGAAGATTGCGCCGCCCGCGCACAGGGCATCGCCGCAGAATTACCCCGCAAGGCATTGAAAAAGCCCAAACCCCTGCGCCTGGGCACGGTCTGGATCGGTCTTGCCGAAGCCGCCGTTCTGGTCGAGACCCGCCCGCCCAAGGGGCTGCTGGGCGGCACGCTGGCCTTTCCCTCGACGGGCTGGGACGGATCCGATCTGCCACCCCCCGCACCCGCCGAATGGCGCGACATCGGCATGGTGCGCCATGTCTTTACCCATTTCGCGCTGGATCTGACGGTGATGACCGCGCCTCTGACCGGACCGGCGACGCGCGGCCGGCTGATGGCGCTGCGGGACTTCCGGCCCGACGCGCTGCCGGGGTTGATGCGCAAGGCCTGGAACCTGGCCCGACAGCCGTGATCCGCCGCCGCGACATTTGGTCGCCAGGACGGCACAGGGCGATCCGATGCAGATTCTTTTGCAATTGTTAGTGTCTTATTCATTTCCGTTCCGCCATAGTCGGATCGGACCCAGCCACCGGACGGCACCGCCACCATGCAGACCCCGTTTCCTGCCCGCCTGATCAATGCACTGCCCTTCTGGCTTTCGCTGGGCATGGTGCCGGTCGCGGTCCTGGCCACCCTCTGGGGCGGCTGGTGGTTCATCCTGATCCCTTCATATGCGTGGTACATGACCACTCTGCTGGATCTTCTGGTCGGCCTGAACGAGAAAAATCCCGATCCCGAAACCCCCGAAAATCAGCTGTTCTGGTACCGGCTGATCACCATCCTGTGGTTTCCGATACAGGCCGTGCTGGTTTTCTGGGCGATCTGGCATGTCACGCGGGGCGATTATTCCGTGGGCGAACAGCTGGGCCTGTTCTGGGGGATCGGCATCGCCTCGGGCACGATCGGGATCGTCTATGCCCATGAATTGATGCACCAAAAGAACGCGCTGGAACGCTGGCTGGGCGATCTTTTGATGACCATGGCGCTTTACGGGCATTTCAGGTCCGAACATCTGCTGGTCCATCACAGCTGGGTCGCGACCCCGCGCGATCTGGTCTCCGCGCGCTATAATCAGGGGTTCTGGCGCTATTTCCTGCGCGTTCTGATCCACGGCCCCGGCAGCGCCTGGCATGCCGAAACGCGCCGGCTGGCGCGGGCCGGCCGCAAGCCATGGGACCGGCGCAACCCCTTTTGGCGTTTCGCCGCGCTGCAACTGGCAATGCTGGTGCTGGCCTTTGCCATCGGCGGCTGGCACGGGGTCGCGCTTTTCTGCTGGCAGGCGCTGGTCGCCGTCTGGCAGCTGGAGCTGACCAATTACGTCGAACATTACGGCCTGACCCGAAAGCATCTTGGCGATGGGCGATATGAACATGTCCGGCCATGCCACAGCTGGAATTCCAGCCATACCGTGACCAATTGGCTGATGATCAACCTGCAACGCCATTCGGACCACCATTACAAGCCCGACCGGCGTTTCCCCCTGTTGCAAACCTATGCCGAGGATGAGGCGCCGCAGCTTCCCGCCGGCTATCCGGTCATGGCCACGCTTGCAATGGTCCCGCCGCTGTGGCGGCGGCGGATGAACCCGCGCGTCCGCGCCTGGCGCAACCGCTTCTATCCCGAGATCGAGGATTGGAAACCCTATAACCGCGGCGAAAATCCGATGCCGCGCGGTTCGCTATAACCGGGCTAGGGCCTCGGTGATCTGATCGACCTGAATGCGGCCATAGGCCGGATTGGCGTGGCCATAATCGCTGGCCTCATGCGGGACGTCGCGGCGCGGCTGCATTCTGATCGAGCCGCGCATCCATTCCGGCGCGGTAAAGGCATCCGCGACCATCGTCGATGCCGGCTGCGGCAGATGGATCGCCCCCCCCGCGAGCAGCGGTTCCAGAATACGCAGATAGCGGGCGCGATAATCGGCCGCGTCGCCCCGTTCGGCCAGCGCGACATAGGCCCCATATTGATCGGGATCCTGGCGGCATTCGGTCGAGGGCAGAACCTGATCCAGAAACAGGACCGGCCCCTGATCCAGCCCGGCTAGCATGCGCGCCATGCGCAGGGCCGGCGAATGTTCAAGTTGATGGCGCAAAAGCGCGTCAACAAAGCCGGTCGAAACCGGGATGAAATTCCCGTCCCGCCGGGCCGAGGGGAAATCCAGACTGCGATGGGTTTCCTGAAGGATCGCCTGCTGATGAAAGGCCAGCCCGCCGATCACCACAAAGGCGTCATAGCCCGAAACCGGCAGATCCGGCACGCCGTTGTAATAGACCATCTTGCGCCGCGCCTCGTCATCGGGGGTCACCAATGTGCGGCCATCAAGTTCAAGCGCGATCAGGCTGTGCCCCGGCATGGCAAATACATCGGGCGCGAATCCCGGCCACCGGTCGGGATCGTCACGCAGCGCGATCCGGGGCGCTGCGGTATGCGAATTGCCCAGAAACAGCACGTTGCGCGGCGTCATTTGCGCGACGCCTCAAGCAGGATCTCTTCACAGATCACATCCTCGGCCTGTTCCGAGGCGCTGGCCGCGACCGCCGCCGGGCGTGGCCGTGGCTGAATGGCCAGACCATGCGCCGCCAGAAAACAGCTCATCACCGCCTCGACCCCCTCGGGCGTGACCTCGCGCAGATTGGGGCGGAAAAACCGCCCCCGGGCCGCCGGATTGGTGACGATCTCGTATGAGGGGAAATAATCCACATCCTCATGCATCGCGGCAAATTCATCCGCCGCCGCCCGCAGCACCGCCTTGGAACGCATGGTCGCCGCCAGCACATGCCCACCCGCCGCCGTCGCCGTCAAAGGCACCGGCGACACCGTCAGAACCATCCGCATCCCGGGGTTCAACGCGTGCAACATCCGCCGCGCCGCCTCGAGATCGGCCAGAACTTCGGCATGGCGCAGGTTCAAAAAGACATGGCGCGCCGGATCGAAACTGCCGGCCACGATGCCGGGACAGGTCGGAAAGACCCGACCCGTGTCGCGATCGGACCAGCATTCGGTCAGGCCCAGCGTGAAAATCAGGCATGCGGTTTCCGAAAAAAGCCCCCGCACCGCCCGCAGATGCGAAAGCCGCAGCGCCATCGCCTCGTCCAGCGTGGCAAAGCCGCCCGGCTCGATCGTCGGGCGCATCGCATCGTAAAACCGCCCCTCATGCGCCCAGATATCGATCGGATCGACCCGTTCGGCCACCGCATCGCCAATGAGCTGCACCAGCTGCCGCACCGTATAGATATTGCCGTATCGCGCGGAATAGACGCCGTAACCATAGGCCCGGGCGACGACCGGCGGGCAGCCGCGCGGGCGCGGTTCGGCATCCTGGACCTGCATTCCCGCCCCGCGCAACGCGCGGCCGACATGCTGGGCAAAGCAACTGCCGGCGGTGGCGATGGCCGCATCGGCATCAAGCACGAATTTCGGCCGGTAAAGGTCGACGGGCGCCGCGGGATCGGCCTCGGCCACACCGCTGCGCCAGAATGCCGTCGCGGCCAGATCTGAATAGGGATGCGTCATGACCCCGTCATCCCATATCCCCCCGGACATGAAAAGGCCCCGCCCTGCGGTCGAACCGCAGAACGGGGCAAGGCGGTCCCGGCCGCGCCAGAGCTCGCATCAGGCCGGAACCTGGCGAAACTCAGTTGGGGCGGCCCTCATCGGCCTGCATCTCGGCGCGGATCTGCTGACGCAGGATATCGATGGGCACCATCCGCCCCTCGCGCCGAAAATGCCAATAGGTCCAGCCGTTGCAGCTGGGCGCGCCTTCCAGCGCGGCGCCGACCTGATGGATCGAGCCCTTGACGTCATTGCCGATCAGGCTGCCATCGGCGCGGACCTTGGCCTTGTAGCGGTTGTTCATCGAAAACAGCTCTTCGCCCGGACGCAGCATGCCGCGTTCGATCACCTGACCAAAGGGGACGCGCGGCTCGGCGCGCTTGGCCTTGGTGGTGGCGATGGATTCGCTGTCGAACTTGCGGATGCGGGCGATGCGCTTCTCGGCAACCTCGCGATAGGCGGCCTCACGCTCGATACCGATGAAGTCGCGGCCCAGCATCTTGGCCACGGCCCCCGTGGTCCCGGTGCCGAAGAACGGGTCCAGCACGACGTCACCCGGATTGGTCGAACCGATCAGAACCCGGTGCAACAGCGCCTCGGGCTTCTGGGTCGGATGCGCCTTGGCACCTTCCGCGTCCTTCAGCCGCTCGCCACCGGTACAGATCGGCAGCACCCAATCGCTGCGCATCTGCACGCCCTCATTCAGCGATTTCAGCGCCTCATAGTTAAAGGTGTATTTGCCACCTTCGGACTTGCTGGCCCAGATCATCGTCTCATGGGCATTGGTCAGACGCTTGCCGCGGAAATTCGGCATCGGATTGGCCTTGCGCCAGACCACATCGTTCAGGATCCAGAACCCCTGGTTCTGCAATTCGGCGCCGACACGAAAGATATTGTGATACGAGCCGATGACCCAGATCGCCCCGTTCGGCTTCAGGATCCGCCGCGCCGCCGCCAGCCAGTCGCGGGTGAACCGGTCATAGGCCGCGAAGCCTGAAAACTGGTCCCAATGATCGTCCACCGCATCGACCTTGGAATTGTCCGGCCGGTGCAGGTCACCCCTCAATTGCAGGTTATAGGGCGGATCAGCAAAGATCAGATCGACACTGTTTTCAGGCAGCGCGTTCATGATCTCGATGCAATCGCCCGCAAGGATCTGGTTAAGCGGAAGCGTTCGCGCAGCAGCGCGGGAATTCGTGTCTAGCTTGGTCATCACTGCCTCGGGTTTCGGCTATTTGGTTGCCGATTTGATTTGACCCAATGATGATTCAGACCCGAATCGCCGTCAAATTCTTTTTTGAATCAAGAAGTTGCGGTTCTATCTTTACACAATATCTTGTGGACGGGACCAAAGCCGCGCCTATGATGTGGGGTCACGCCCAAATCTAGCAGCGCCTGACGATGCGCCTTGGTGGGGTATCCGGCGTTCGCCTCCCAGCCATATCCGGGATGCTGTTGCGCCAAATCCTCCATGATGCGATCCCGCAACAGCTTGGCCACCACCGATGCCGCCGCGATAGACAGCGAACGCCCATCCCCGCCCACGACCGCCTGCCCCGGCACGGCCAGATCGCGCGGCAACATATTGCCGTCGATCAGGGCAAGACAGGGCGGCTTGCGCAACCCGGACACCGCCCGGCACATCGCCAGATGCGAAGCCCGCAGGATATTCAGCTCTTCGATCTCTTCGACGCTGGCATGGCCAACCGCCCAATCGCAGGCTTCCATAATCCGCAAAGCAAGAATTTCCCGACGTTTTCGCGGCAACTTCTTGGAATCGTTCAATCCGGAAAGATCGACACCTTCGGTCAACACCACGGCGGCGGCGGTCACCGGCCCCGCCAGGGGACCGCGACCCACCTCATCGACCCCGGCCACGATACGCGCACCGGCACGCCATGCCGCCTCTTCCAGCGTCAGATCGGGCTCGCTCATGGCTCGATGATCACCGGCGATATGGCAACCTCCTCAAGATTGTTGCCCTCGCCCGCCCGATCCACGACCAGAAAATCCGCCGCCCGATCCAGAGGCGTCAACACCCCATGCCAGACCCCGGCACGCAGATTCACCCCGACCCCGGCCGGAACCAGAAAGGCCAGCGGCGCCCCCGGCCGCCCGCCCTCATCTGGCGCCACGACCGACAACCAGGGATCGGGCCCCAATGGCATGAATGCCTGCGACCCCAAGGGATGCCGTTCCAGCAATGCGCATTCATAAGGCAGGCGCACCGGCTCGGACCGAAAGATCGAGATGATCGCCTCGCCATCACCACGTTCGACCGTGGCCAATGCATGATGGCGCTCGCAACGCCCGGCATTGATCATCTTCGTCGGCTGTGCGCGCGGCATCAACAGCTCACCGAACGGCGCGAACGCCTCTGCCGTGATCGGCCTGACTTTCATCTCCCACCCTCTTTCATGTCCAAATATCCCGGGGTCCGGGGCAGCGCCCCGGGGCCATCCTAACCCCGCGCGATCCGGGGCAGGAATATCGTCAACAACCCCATCAGCGGCAGATAGGAACAGATCTGATAGACGAATTCGATACCCTTCGCATCCGCGACAACGCCCAGCACCGCCGCCGCGATCCCGCCCATCCCGAAGGCAAAGCCGAAAAAGATCCCGGCAATCAGCCCGGTCCGCCCCGGCACAAGCTCCTGGGCAAAGACCACGATCGCCGGAAAGGCCGAGGCCAGAATCAACCCGATGATCACCGTCAGACCCCCGGTGGCCGCCAGCCCGACATGCGGCAGCGCCAGCGTGAAGGGCAGGATCCCAAGGATCGAAAACCAGATCACCTTCAGCGGCCCGACCTTGTCTCCGACCAGCCCGCCCAGCATGACCCCCCCGGCCATGCCGCCCAGAAACAGGAACAGCATCAACTGCGCCTGTTGCGTCGTAAGCGCGAATTTCTCGATCAGGAAGAAGGTGTAATAGCTGGAAATGCTGGCCGTGTAGATATTCTTGGTGAATGTCAGCAGCGCCAGCACGACGATGGCCCAGATCACCCGCTGCCGCGACAGCTTCAGCGCCGTCTCGGCCCGCGGCCCGCCGGCCCGCCGACGCCCCTCGGCCCAGTTTCCAACCCGCCAAAGGATGAACGACCCCAGCATCGCCGCCGCCGAAAACAGTGCGACCGATGGTCGCCCCAGCGGCACCACGATAAAGGCCGCAAGCAACGGGCCCAGCGCGGTCCCGAAATTCCCGCCCAGCTGAAACAGCGACTGCGCCGTACCGAACCGCCCCCCCGAGGCGATGCGCGCCACGCGCGAACTTTCGGGATGAAATATCGCCGAACCGATCCCGATCAGCATGGCCCCAGCCAGCAGCACCCAATATTCATGCGCCAGCGCCAGAAGCAGCACCCCGAAAAAGGTCGACCCCATGCCGATGGACAGCGATTTCGGCATCGGCTTGCGGTCTGTCACCGCCCCGATCACCGGTTGCAACAAGGATGCCGTGACCTGAAAAGCGAATGTCATCAACCCGATCTGCCAATATGACAGTGCGAATTCCTGTCGCAGCAGCGGATAGATCGCGGCCAGCATGGATTGCATGATGTCGTTGATCATATGGCACAGGCTGATCGCGACCAGCACGGTCCAGGCCGTGGCGGAGGCGCCTTGCCCGCGAAAAGTCGACGCGTGCGACACGATGCATACCCCGTTTGAACAGGCATGTTGTCCGGCCCGGCCACAGGAATGTCAACTCTGCCGCAGCACTCTGTGACACAACCCCTTGACGCGAACCACCATTCGCGCCCAAAACTGAACCGTAAAGTTTACTTGCATGCGATCAACGGGCTCAGACCCCCGCTTACCGCATCCTATCTGTTTTCAGCTGTTCCTCTGCAATCCTACCGCATCGCGTCAGAACTGATGATTGAAATTCCTGCACAAGTCGCCAACGCCATCTCCGCACAAAAACAGTCGCGGAAGCGTCGTCACATGACCTGGCAGGCCGTGCAGGAAGAGGTACTGTCACGCATCCAAAGCAATGAATGGCCCGCGGGCGAGCTGATTCCGACCGAAACCACATTGGCGACGGAATTCGGCTGCGCGCGCGCAACGGTCAACCGCGCGCTGCAATATCTGGCCAATAGCGGCGTTCTGGAACGGCGGCGCAAGGTCGGGACTCGGGTTACCGAACATCCCAATGTTCAGGCCGTGCGCTATCTTTTGCGGCGCGAGATCGAGAATTCGGGCCATCGCTATGGCTATCGGCTTTTGGAACATCACGAAGGCCCCGCCCCGGCCGAGGTCGCGCAGGCCATGCTTTTGCGCCCGGATGAACCTTTGTTGCGCATCCGCGCATTGTTTCGCGCCGATGACCGGCCCTATTGCTGCGAAGAACGCTGGATCAACACCTATGCCACGCCCGGCCTGAATCCGAAGGAATTCGAACAGATCAGCCCCTGCGAATGGCTTTTGGGCCATATCCCGGTCAATCGCGCCAGCCTGTCGATGGGCGCGGCGATTGCCGGGGACGGCTTTATCGCCCGGTCGCTGGCGGTGACCCCGGATGAACCGGTGCTGGTGGCCGAACGGCTGGACTGGGTGGACAATATGCCCGTCTCGCTGTCGCGACGTTATTTCCCGCACGGACACCGTTTTTCGGCCGAGCTATAGCCCATCTCAACACGAGTTGACCGCAGATTGCTTGCCTTGCCGCCCGCAAGGGGTCAATTCTGCGCATATAACCGATCACAAGAAACGACCCGAGCATGTTCCCGACCTGTCCGCGCGCCAGCGTGCCCTCTTGCCTGACCATGGCGGCAACCGCCCTGACGCTGAATCTGGCGCCGCTATTTCTTGCGACCCCCGGCTGGGCGCAGACGGATCCGGCCGCCCCGGCCTCTGCGGCGCAAAAACCGGCGGCCGCGATCACCCCGGCCGCCATCGAAAGCGCCGAATATCGCGACGGCGATCTGCCGCCCGGGCAATCGGCGCTGACGGCCAAGGTTCAGATCCTGCTGGATCGCTCGGGGATTTCGCCGGGTGTGGTCGATGGCTGGCGCGGCGGCATGAGCGAAAGCGCGATCAAGGCGTTTCAGCGCCGCGCCGGACTGCCGATGACGGGGCGGATGGATCACGCCGTCTGGGACCTTTTGCACGGCTATGCGGGGGCGCCGCTGATTTCGGAATACACGATCACCGAAGACGACGCCTATGGCCTGGTCGACAATATCCCCGCCGATTACGCGGACAAGGCGCGCATGACCTCGCAGGGATATACCAGCATTCTGGAAAAGCTGGGCGAGCGCTTTCACATGGATGACAAATTCCTGACCCGGCTGAACCCGGGGAAAAGCTTTCTGCCCGGCGAGACCATTCACGTCACCCTTCCGGCAAAGCCGATCCGCGCCACGGTCACGCGAATCATCGTCGACAAGGAAACCCGCCGCGTCGCCGCCTATGACACCAAGGGCCGGCTGGTGGCCGATTATCCCGCGACGGTCGGATCGGCCGACACGCCCTCGCCGCATGGCAATCATGTGGTCGATGCGGTCGCGCTGAATCCCACCTATACCTATAATCCCAAACGCAATTTCAAGCAGGGAGAGAATGATCGCGTGCTGACCATTCCCCCCGGCCCCAATGGCCCGGTCGGCAATGTCTGGATCGACCTGAGCGAGCCGACCTATGGCATCCACGGCACCGCGACCCCCTCGAAACTGTTTCTCAGCCAGTCGCATGGCTGTGTGCGGCTGACCAATTGGGACGCCTCTGAACTGGCCCATATGGTCAAGGCCAAGGTCACCACGGTCGAGTTTCTGGATCCGGGCGTCAGCATCGCTGATGTGACCGGCGTCACGGTTGCGGCCACCGTCACCGGCACGGCGCGCAGCGCGGCGATCGGGGCGACGCGCCCCCCGGCGCGCGGGGATCGTGTGCCGCCGCAGGTGGCGATCGCGGCGCCGGGCACACCGGTTCCGGCGACCGCACCCGTCGACGCCCTTGCGGCCTCGCTGGCCGAAGCGGGGGTGACGGCCAGCACGGTTCCGGCCGCGACGCCCGTCTCGACCGAACCGCTGGTCCCCGCCCAGGCCCCTATGGTCGAGGGCGAGGAACCCGAATACCCCTCGGACGCGGAACTGCACCCGACCGCGCCCCTGCCCGGGACGCAACCGGCGGCGGCACCCTTTCCGCAAAGCGGCAGATAGGGCCATGCGGGCGCTGGTGCTGGCGATTTTTGCAACGCTTCCTTTCGCGGCGCTGGCTCAGGAGGCGGCCCCCGCCGCGCGTCCCGAAACGAAAGCCGAGGCACGCCCCGCACCGCGCCCCCCGGCACATCCGGAGCCAACTTTAGAAGACAATCCCCAGCCCGCCGATGGCGCGGCCATGGATGCCCCGGCCCCGCCGGTCGGTCGGAATGACCCGCCGGTATCCGCCCCGGTTCAAGGTCCAAAACTCGATCCCGCACCGCCCCCCATCCCCGAAATGCTGCGCGAAAGCGATTTCGATCATGCCGCCTGCTTGCTGGAATTGACGCTTCTGGGGGCGGATTTTGACGAAATCGCCCCGGTTGCCGACCCTGCGGACCCCGATTGCGGGATTGCGCGTCCGATTCTTTTGCGCCGTCCGCTGCCGGCGATCGAAATCGACGGCGGCGCCCGGATGCGCTGTGACACGGCCCGGCATCTGGCGCATTGGCTGCGCGATTTCGTGCGTCCCGCCGCCAGCATGCTGCCCGACCAGCCGCGCCTGACCGCGCTGGAACCCGGATCGACCTATCAATGCCGCGCCACCATCGGCGACAGGGGCGAGAAAATGTCAGAGCATGCCTTTGGCAACGCCTTCGACATCGCCGCCTTTCGCTTTGACGATGGCACCCGTGTGGGCATCGAGCCGCGACAGGACAGCGGCGATCTCTTCGAAGCGTTCCAGCGGGCCGCCCGCGCCTCGGCCTGCCTGCATTTCACCACGGTTCTTGGCCCCGGCGCCAATGCCGCCCATGACGATCACCTGCATCTGGATATCAAGGCCCGCAAGGGCGGCTGGCGGCTTTGCCAATAAGGCGCCCCTATCGCGTCCCGGCCCCTCTGGCGGCGCGCCCACCCACATGTTTCCGGCCTCACACAATCGGCGCACGCATGGGGGACGGGCCCAGCGCCTCGGCCAAAAGAGCAAAGCTTTGTCGCGCATTCGGACTGCTGCGGGCAAAAAAGGCATCAAGCGCCGGATAGATGCGCACGGCCTCGTCCAGACGCTGATCCGATCCCGGCGCGTAAAGCCCGGCGCGGATCATCAGCTCCGATTCGGCATAGGTGCCCAGAAGCGAACGCGCGCGCGCGATCTGCTCATTCTCGGCGGCACTGGCGGCATTCGGCAGTGATCGCGAAACCGAACGCAGCACATCCACCGCCGGAAAACGCCCGCGCTCGGCAATCGCGCGGTCCAGCACCACATGCCCGTCCAGCACGCCGCGCAGAATGTCCGCGACTGGCTCTTCCATATCCGAACCTGCCACCAGAACGCTGAAAATCGCGGTGATATCGCCGCTGCCAATCGCGCCCGGCCCAGAACGTTCAGCCAGCGACATGATCATTTGCGAGGTCGAGGGCGGAAAGCCGCGATAGCTTGGACTTTCCCCGGCCGACAACGCGATTTCGCGATGCGCCTCGGCAAAGCGGGTGATCGAATCGGCCAGAAACAGCACATGCTTGCCCTGATCGCGGAAATATTCGGCCACGGTCATCGCGGCCCATGCACAGCGGCGGCGCGTCAGCGGCGACTGGTCCGAGGTCGCGGCCACCACGACCGAACGCGCCATCCCCTCTTCGCCCAGCACCTCTTCGACAAATTCGCGCAGCTCGCGCCCGCGTTCCCCGATCAGGCCGATCACCACGACATCCGCGCTGACCCCGCGCGCAAGCAATGACAGCAGGGTCGACTTGCCAACCCCCGACCCCGCAAAGAGCCCCATCCGCTGGCCGCGCACCAAAGGCAAAAGCGTGTCGAACACGGCAAGCCCCGTATTCAGGCGCGCGCCCAGCCGGTTGCGCCCGGCCGCCGGCGGTGGCGGTGGCCGAAATCCCCGTTCTTCGCCGCCGGCAAGCAGCGGACGTCCATCGAGCGGCCGGCCGAACGGGTCGATGATTCGCCCGATCCATGAGGTCGAAGGCGCAAGCGAAGGCGCGAAAATCAGCTCAACCTGGGTGCCGATCGACAGGCCATCCATCGGCCCTTCGGGCAGGATGATCGCCTCTTTGGCATGAAGCGCCACGACCTCCCCGGTCAAATCGTTTTCGGAACCCATTGAAAATAAAACACGATCACCAAGGGACGCGTGACTGTTCAGCCCCTCGGCCCATATCGTGCCCGCCTTGATGGCGCAGACCCGGCCAAAGTGTCGCGCCATGCGCACTTGCCGCATACGGGCCGCGATTGACTGCATTTTATCCATTCCGACTTTCCCGTTTCGCCGCACGCCTGTGCCTCGAAAGGGTTTCTAAACCTATTGGGGTTAAGACCGGGTTTATCGGAACTGAGGAGAACCTCGATGTTTGACCGAATCGGAACGATGCAGATGGCACAGGCGCTGACGGATCATGCTGTCCAGCGCCAGAAGCTGATCGCGCAGAACGTCGCCAACGCGGACACGCCGGATTTCAAGGCGCGTGACCTTTCGGATTTCGCCAGCACCTATCGTTCGCAGGTCTCGGCCGAAATGCGGGCCACACGACCCGGACACCTGACCGGTATCAGCTGGGGCGGCGCACAACGAATTCAGGATGCCGGCGGTGAGCCCGCGCCCAACGGAAACACCGTCTCGCTCGAAGAGGAAATCTTTCGGACCGCCTCGGCGCGACGTGAATTCGAACTCTCGCTGGCGGTGACACGCTCGGCGATGACCATGATCCGCACCAGCATCGGGCGCCGCAGTTAAGGAGGCATGACATGACCGACAACCTGTCCGCAGCCGATATGGCCACCTCGGGCATGCGCTCGCAATCGGTGCGCCTGCGCCATATCTCGGAAAACATCGCCAATGCCGATACGCCGGGCTATCGCCGCAAGACGGTCGCATTCCAGGAGGAACTGGACTTCGGCCGCCGTACCGGCGCCGTCGCGCCCGGCCCCACCCGCTATGACGATCGCGAATTGCCGCGCGTCTTCGACCCCGCCCATCCGATGGCCGGCGAGGACGGATACTACGACGGCTCGAACGTCGATCTGGTCGTCGAAATCGCCGACGCGAAAGAAGCCAGCCGCAGCTATGAGGCCAATCTGCGCGTCTTTGAACAATCCCGTCAGATGAGCAGCTCGCTGCTCGATCTGATCCGCCGCTAAAGGGAACATACATGATTACCTCAAGCATCGCCGCCAGCGCCTATGACCGCGCCCGCCAGGCCGTCGCCCCCGCCGAGGGATTGCCCCAGGGTGTGACCACCGCCGCCGCCGATTTCAGCAAGGTCATGGACCAGGTCGATATCGCCGCGACCGGCGCCATGACCGGAAAAAGCGACACCCACGAACTGGTGCAGAGCATCGCCCAGGCCGAGGTCGCGTTGGAAACGGCCGTGGCCATCCGTGACAAGGTGGTCGAGGCCTATCAGGAAATCCTGCGGATGCCGGTCTAAGGCAAAGCCCATGGATGAGAACCTGATCTTCGACATGACGCGACAGGCGCTCTGGATCGCCGTCAAGATGTCGGCGCCATTGTTGATCGTCGCGCTGGTGGCCGGCGTGGTCATCGGCCTGTTTCAGGCATTGACCTCGGTCCAGGAAATGACGCTGACCTTTGTCCCGAAGATCGGGCTGATGCTGGTCGTCTTCTGGGTCAGCATGAGCTTCATGACCGCAACTCTGGCAGGGTTCTTCATTGATCAGGTCCTGCCACGCATCGCGGGGTCATGATCCATGGATAACGCAATCTATGCCGCGTTGACGCGTCAATCCGGCCTGATGCGCGAAATGCGCACCATCGCCAACAACATCGCAAACGCGAACACCACCGGGTTCCGCCGCGAAGGTGTCGTTTTCTCGGAATACATGGTGCCGCTGGATCGGCGCGGTGAAACCCTTTCTATGGCAAATGGCCGCGGTCGCATGGTCGATCTGGAACAGGGTGGGCTGACCCAGACCAACGGCAAATATGACGTCGCCATTGATGGCGAAGGTTTCCTTATGGTCCAGACCCCACAGGGCAACCGCCTGACCCGTGCCGGGGCCTTCATGCCCAACGCCGAGGGCGAGCTGGTCAACCCCGATGGCTATCAGCTGTTGGATGACGGCCAAGCCCCGATTGTCATTCCCGCGGATGCCCGCAGCGTCGGTATCGGAACCGACGGCACCGTCTCGGCCAATGGCAATCCCATTGGCCAGATCGGCATCTTTGCCGAACCCGACCCATCCGACCTGCGTCATGAGGCGGGAACGCTCTTCGATCCCGGCGGCGCGGTCGAACCCTTGGATGAGGGCACGATCCGCCAAGGTTTTCTTGAGGAATCCAACGTCGATCCGGTGCTCGAAATCTCTCGCATGGTCGAAGTTCAGCGGGCCTATGAACTGGGCCAGAGCTTTCTCGACCAAGAAGATCAACGCATCCGTATGACCATCACGTCACTCACCCGGTAAATGGGGACAGGAACATGAGAGCACTTCAAATCGCAGCGACCGGGATGAGCGCGCAGCAAATGCGCGTCGAGGTCATCTCGAACAACCTCGCGAACATGTCGACAACCGGCTACAACCCACGCCGCGCCGAGTTTGCCGATCTGCAATATCAACAGGCCACCCGCCCTGGCACGATCACCGCCACGAATGGCGCCATGGTTCCGGCTGGTGTACAGCTTGGCTTGGGCGTGCGGCCCGCGGCAGTCACCGTCATGCTGGGTCAGGGTTCTCTGAGCCAAACCAACGGCGATCTGGATGTCGCAATCGATGGCAATGGCTATCTCGAGGTCACGATGCCGTCGGGCATTTCGGCCTATACCCGCGATGGCAGCTTGAAGCGCTCAGCCGAAGGACAGGTCGTGACCTCGGATGGCTATCCGATCGTCCCGGACATCACCATTCCCGAGGATGCGCGTTCGATCGCGATCAACGCCAACGGGGAAGTCTACGCCTATTTCAACGACCGGGTGGAGCCCGAAAACCTCGGCCAGATCACGCTCGCCAATTTTGTCAACGAAAAGGGCCTCGAGGCAATCGGCTCGAATCTTTTCCTTGAAAGCACGGCTTCCGGCGCCCCACAGGTCGCGGCCCCCGGCGAAGAGGGCCTCGGCACCATTCGTGCAGGCTTTCTGGAGGAAAGCTCGGTCGATCCCGTGCGCGAGATCGCCGAACTGATCAAGGCGCAACGGGGTTACGAGTTGAACTCCAAGGTCATCACCGCAGCCGACCAGATGCTGGGCACGACGGTACAGGTGCGCTGATGAAAACCATCCTGATCGCTTTGCTTTTGTTGCCGGATCTGGCCCAGGCCGGGTCAGTCGTGGCATCGCGGACATTGCCCGCAGGGACCATCATCATGCCCGAAGATGTCACCCTGTCGGAGGACAACAATCCGGCCGGCCCGAACCAGATCTCGCATGTGGTCGGCCAGCAGCTTCGCAATATGGTTTACGAAGGCCGCCGGATCGAAGCCGCCCACCTGACCGCACCGACGGCGGTCAAGCGCAATCAGATCGTCACGCTTGCATATGAGAAAGCCGCGCTTCGGATCGAGGCCGAGGGTCGCGCCCTGGGTGCCGGCAGCATCGGCGAGGTGATCCGCGTCATGAACAGCGCATCGCGCGTAACGGTATCGGGACGTATCGCGGCAGATGGCACGGTTGTCGTCGAACAATTCTGAAGGACATCACATGATCCGCCTCTTGAACTCCCGCTCCTGTCGCGCCGTTGGTACGATTTCCGTCATGCTGCTTATGTCTGCATGCGGACGGGTATCGCAGATTGGCCAGGTCCCGGACATGACCACGCCCGAAACCGGCGTGGAATATCAGGCCATGACCTCTTCCGGCTATGGCGCGTCAGAATTGCCCGATCGCCCTGACAGCGCGGCATCGCTTTGGTCGACGGCGCAGAACTCGCTGGTTGCGGATCGGCGGGCCTCGAGCCGCGGGGACATTCTCACCGTCGTGATCGAAATCAACGACCGTGCCGAAATGCAGAACACTTCGGGCAGAACGCGCAGTGCCTCGGACAAGGTCAATATCCCACAAATGGCCGGGCTGCCGCAACGGATCAATGACATACTTCCCGAAGGGGCGAGCATGGACGATCTGGCAGAGGCCAAAGGTTCCTCGACCTTCAAAGGCAGCGGCAATATCTCGCGCCGGGACAAGGTAACCTTAAGGGTTGCGGCCACGGTGGTCGAACGCCTGCCGAATGGCGTGTTGCGCATCGAGGGGACACAAGAGGTGCGCATCAACTATGAGGTACGCGTCCTGACAGTCAGCGGCTTTGTCCGTCCCTCGGATATCGGGCGGCGGAACGAAATCGCCTATGACCGGATTGCAGGCGCCCGCATTTCCTATGGCGGCCGTGGACAGATCAGCGACGTGCAGCAGCCGCGCTATGGTCAGCAGGTCGCAGACATCCTTCTTCCCTATTGAGGTCGGGAAATGATCAAGAAAATCCTGATGTTGATTATCCCGCTGATTGGTTTTGTCGGCGGGGCCATAGGCGGCGATATGCTGCATGCCAAAAAGACGGCGGGTGAAGTCCAGTCGGCAGACTCGCATGCCGTCGCCGAAGGAGCAGATGCGGCGGCCGAGGACAAGCATGCAGCGGAAGCTGGCGCCACCGATCATGGATCCGCCGGATCCGAAACGGCCAAGGCAGAGGGCGGTGAGGGGGGCGAACTGGATTGGTTCAAATTTCCCAACCAGTTCTTCGTTCCGATCATCCGCAATGGCGCACCCACCGCAATCATGGTTCTGACGCTCAGCATCGAAATGCCCGCCGCGGCCCGGCCCGAAATCGAGGCGCAGGAAAACCGCCTGCGCGACGCGCTGCTGGCGGCGCTGATGATCGAGGCCAATACCGGCGGCTTTGATGGCAACTTCACCTCGGAGCCCAGCTTGCAGCGGCTGCGCAATTCACTTCTGGCCGCAGGCCAGAAGGCAGGAGGGCCGGCAGTTCAGCGCATCCTCATCGAAGATATTGGCCGGCAAGACCAATAAGGCCCTCTGGCCGGGCGGACGTAAAGGGTATAGTTGCGCGGGGCCGGAAGGAGACTGCGTTGCACCCACCCATCACGATCGCCCTGGCCAGCTATAACGGCGCAAGGTTCATCCGCGAACAGCTTGACAGTTTTGCCGCGCAAAGCGTCACCTACTGGCAGCTGATCGTATCGGATGACGGATCGACCGACGGCACCCAAAGGATCGTGCAGGATTTTGCCCGATCCCGCCCGCCCGGACAGGTGCGCTTGATCGAAGGGCCCCGCCAGGGTTCGACCCGAAACTTTCTGCATCTTGCGCAACAGGCAGATTGCAAGGGTTGGCTGGCCTTTTCCGATCAGGACGATGTCTGGCATCCCGACCGGCTGGCACGAGGTGTCGAGTTTCTGTCGCGCCAACGTGGAGCCGCGATCTATGCAGGGCGAACAACCGTTTGCGACGAGCAACTGAAACCGCTTGCCCCTTCCCCGCATTTCCACGGACCGTTCAGGTTTCGCAACGCGCTGATCCAGGCCTGTCTTCCCGGAAACACCATTCTTGCCAACCATTTCGCGGTAGAGCTGTTGCAAGCCGCCGCCCCTGCGGCCATTGCCGCTGGGGTCGTTTCGCATGACTGGTGGGCCTATCAATTGCTGTCGGGCGCAGGCGCGGCCATCATGCGCGACCGGGCGCAGGTGCTGCTCTATCGTCAGCATCCCGACAATATGGTCGGCCGCAATGACACCACACGGGCGATAGCCTCGCGCCTGTCGATGCTGTTTGGCGGCAGCTATGCGGGCTGGCTGGCGCGCAATCAGGCCGCGCTGATGCCGGTCGCGCATCTGTTGCTGCCGGAAAATGCGGCCCTGTTGCAGCGCTTTGGCAAGGTCTTGAATGCGTCGGGACCTTTGGCGTTGCGCGAGGTTCTGGCGATGCGGCTTTACCGGCAAACCCGCAAGGGCACCGCGGTCGTTCTCGCTGCGGCGCTCATGGGGCGGTTACGGGATCGTGGCGGGATGAAGGCCGCATCCCCGACCGGACCCGCGTCGGGACCTGGTTATCCCAGCAACCGCGACAGATAGCGACCGTATTGGTTTTTCGAGAATTTCTTGGCGCGCTCGCGCAGCGCGTTGGCGTCGATCCAGCCCTGATTGAAGGCGATCTCGTCCGGGCAGCCCGTCTGCAATCCCTGACGCTGCTCCAGGGTCCGCACGAAATTCCCCGCATCCAGCAGGCTGGCATGGGTCCCCGTATCCAGCCAGGCAAAGCCGCGCCCCATCCGTTCGACGGTCAGCTGGCCATCGTGCAGATAGGATTCCAAAAGGCTGGTGATTTCCAGCTCGCCGCGCGGTGAGGGCGCGACCTGACGCGCCCGCCGCGGCGCATCGCCATCCAGAAAATAAAGCCCGGTGACCGCATAATCCGAAGGCGGCACATCGGGCTTTTCGATGATCGAGCTGACGCGCCCCTGCCCGTCAAAGGCGACCACGCCATAGCGTTCGGGATCGGCGACCCGGTATCCGAACACGGTGCCTCCCTCAAGCCGCCGATCCGCCGCGTCAAGCAGCTGGGGCAGGCCGTGGCCGAAAAAGATATTGTCGCCCAGCACCATGGCAGACGGGCTGCCGGCCAGAAAATCCTCGGCCAGGATATAGGCCTGGGCCAGCCCGTCCGGTGACGGCTGCACGATATATTCGAACCGCAACCCCCATTGCCCGCCATCGCCCAGCAGGCGGCGGAACTGGTCCTGATCCTCGGGGGTGGTGATGATCGCGATTTCGCGGATCCCGGCCAGCATCAGCACCGAAATCGGATAATAGATCATCGGCTTGTCATAGATCGGCAAAAGCTGCTTGGACACGCCCATGGTGATCGGGTAAAGCCGCGTGCCCGATCCACCGGCCAGAATGATCCCCTTGCGTCCGGTTGCGCTGACGACGGGGGTGACGGGATTGGTCATTGGTTCAGCTCCTGCAGGACCTTCGCAAGGCCAGCGCGCCAATCCGGGCGCGCAATGCCGAAATCGCGCGAGATGGCGGCACAGTTCAGACGCGAATTGGCCGGCCGCCGGGCCGGGGTCGGATAGTCCGAGGTCGAAATATCAACAATATGACAGGACAGCCCGGCCTGCGCCATGATTTCACACGCAAAACCGGCCCAGCTGGTGTCCGGCGCGCCGGAGAAATGATAAATGCCGCCCCGCGACGCATCGGCCCGCATGGCCTCTGCCATGGTCAGACAGGCCTGCGCTATATCGGCTGCGGGCGTCGGGCCGCCATGCTGATCGGCGACGACGCGCAGCTCATCGCGTTCCGCGCCAAGCCGCAGCATGGTCTTGACGAAATTCGCGCCATGGGCCGAAAACACCCATGAGGTGCGCATGACGGCCCATTGTCCGCCGGCGGCGGCAATGTCCCGTTCTCCCGCCAGCTTGGTCGCGCCATAGACGCCAAGCGGGCCGGTCGGATCGGTTTCCACCCAGGGCTGCGTGCCCGAGCCGTCAAAGACATAGTCGGTCGAAATATGCAGGAACGGCACCCCGAGCGCGGCTGCGGCGCGCGCCATCGCGGCCGGCGCATCCGCATTCACCGCGCGGGCGATGTCCGCATCGGTTTCGGCGCGGTCCACGGCCGTATAGGCGGCGGCGTTGATGACCATCGCACAACCGCTGTCGCGAATGGCGCGGGCACAGGCCTCGGGATCGGTCAGATCGGCCGCGTCGCGGCCCAGAAAGCGCGCCTCGGGCGCAAGCCGCGCAAGCTCGGTCGCCACCTGCCCGCTGCGCCCAAAGACCAGAAGCCCGTTCATGCCTTGCCCAGCCTTTCGCCGACACCCTGACGCGACAGCAATGGCTGCCACCATGCCTGATTGTCCAGATACCATTCGACGGTGCGGCGCAGCCCCTCTTCGACGGTGACCGAGGGCCGCCAGCCCAGTTCGGTGCGGATCCGGGTCGGGTCGATCGCATAGCGGCGGTCATGACCGGGCCGGTCGGTGACAAAGGTGATCAGCCGGTCATGCGGGGCATTCTCGGGGCGCAGGCGGTCCATCTCGGCGCAGATGGTGCGCACAAGGTCGATATTCCTGGCCTCGTTCTCGCCGCCGATATTGTAGCTGCGACCCAGTTCGCCCTTTTCCAGCACCAGAAGCAGGGCGTCGGCATGATCCTCGACATAGAGCCAGTCGCGGACATTGCCGCCATCGCCATAGACCGGGATCGGCTGGCCATGCAGCGCGTTCAGGATCACCACCGGCACCAGCTTTTCGGGAAAGTGATAAGGCCCGTAATTGTTCGAGCAATTGGTCAGAACCACAGGCAAACCATAGGTTTCATGCCATGCCCGCACCAGATGGTCCGAAGCCGCCTTGCTGGCCGAATAGGGGCTGCGCGGATCGTAGGGGGTTTCCTCGGTGAACTGGCCCGTCTCGCCCAGCGAGCCGAACACCTCGTCGGTCGAAATGTGGTGAAAGCGGAACCCCTCGGGGCGGCCCTGACGCGTCCAATAGGCGCGCGCGGCCTCGAGCAGGTTATAGGTGCCGGTAATATTGGTCTCGATGAAATCGCCCGGCCCGTCGATCGAGCGGTCGACATGGCTTTCGGCGGCCAGATGCATGATCGCATCGGGCTTGTGACTGTCCAGCGCGCGGTCCAGCGATGCGCGGTCCCGCAGATCGGCCTCGACAAAGCTGTAAAGGGGGCTGTTCGACACCGGGGCCACATTGTCCAGATTGGCCGCATAGGTCAGCGAATCGAGGTTCACCACCTCATGCCCGCGACGCACCGCCAGCCGCACCACCGCCGAGCCGATAAAGCCCGCGCCGCCGGTCACAAGGATCTTCATAGCCGTGCCTCGTATTCAAAGGGGCCGTCATAGGTGAAGGGGCTGTCGAAATCGGCCAGCCCCGGCGCGGCGGCATCCTTGCCCGACAGCACCGGCGCCCCTTGCAGGGCCCAGTCGATGCCGATGCTGTCCCATGCCACGCTGCCATCGCATTCCGGCGCATAATGGTCGGTGCATTTGTAGATGATTTCCGTATCCGGCACGCGGGTCACGAAACCATGCAGGAAACCGGCCGGGATCCACAATTGCAGGCCGTTTTCAAAGCTGAGCTCGGCGCCGAACCATTGGCCATAGCTGGGGCTGCCCTTGCGGATGTCGACCGCGACATCAAAGAGCCGGCCCCGCCCGCAACGCACCAGCTTGCCCTGGGCATGCGGCGGCGCCTGGAAATGCAGCCCGCGCAGCGTGCCGACCGCGCCCGACATCGAATGATTGTCCTGCACGAATTCGGGCAGTTCCAGCCCGGCATCGCGCAGGGTCTTGCGGTTCCAGCTTTCGGCGAAGAACCCCCGGTCGTCGCCGAACCGTCGCGGCAAAAGGGTCAGGACGCCCGGCAACGAGGTCTTTTGAATTTGCATCTGCATCAACCGGATTGCTTCACGGAGACTGCATATGAAGGAACTCGGCAGGCTGCACAAGCTTCGCGTCAAAGGCGGGGGGCAAGCCGCCGATAGTTAAAATGCCCCGGGGAAAGTCATGTCGGGCCAGCCATCTTAAGGCTATTTTTAAGAGGCCAAGCGTAACCCTGAAACGTGCAACAGGAATAATTAGGCCGTTTCGGATGTTAACTTATCGTCACGTCGCAACATATATTGGGCCATCGGCCAGCTTTGTGACCAACATCACCGACCTGCAAACCTTTGCCGGACAAGCGGGTTACACGCTTTACAGCGTGACCCATATCGGCGGCGGCCTTGCCGCCTATCAGATCACTTCGCCCGACCAGCCGATTCAGATGATCGACAATTGGGCCTATTCCCCCTCGGTGGGCTATGGCGGGCAGCCCAAGGTCGCCATCGTCGATCTGGCGGATGGGGCCTCGGTCTTCGGGATCGGGCTGACCAATGAGACCGGAATGGGACGTCTGTTGCAGGCGGATGGCCGCTTTGGCGCGGCCGCCCAGCTTCAGGATTCGGGCGCCTATAGCCTGCTCGGTCAGTTCGAAACCCCGCTGGGCAATTTCATCTATACCGTGCGCGACGGCCGCACCGCATTCGATGTCTGGCGCGTGGGCGAGAATGGCGGCATCAGCTTTGTCGAGCGTTCCTCGCTGCCCTGGGGACCGGGCATGCAGGGGACCGAGATCAGCGACCTGCAACTGGCCTCTGTCGGGGATCGTAGCTTTATCATTTCGACCTCGGCGCTGGGGAATTACATCGCCGCACAGATGATCCGCGCGGACGGGTCGATCGGCGGCGCCCAGATGCTCTGGGCGGATCGCGGTCTGGGCCTGAACCAGCCCAGCCACCTCGCCACGATCGAGATGAACGGCGTCACCTATGTCGTCGTCGCCTCGTCGCAAAGTTCGTCCCTGACCACACTGCGGCTGAACTATGCCGGGGAATTGCTGCCTTCGGATCATATCATCGACGAATTGACGACCCGATTCCGGGGAACGACCGCGCTGGACGCGGTGACGGTGGACGGGCGGGCCTTCATCTTTGCCGGTGGCGGCGATGACGGGATCAGCGTCTTCACGCTTTTGCCCGACGGCCGGCTGATGCATCTGACCAGTCTGGCGGACACGCTCGACTATGCGATGGCGGATGTCTCAAGCCTGTCGGCGCGCGTCATCGATGGACGGATCGTGCTGTTTGTCGGCTCGCAGACCGAACAGGGGATCACCCAGTTCGTCTTTGATCCCGGTCAGGTCGGCCTGACCCAGATCGTCGGCGAACGCTGGCAACACGGCACCACCGGCAACGATGTCATGCAGGCGGGCGCCGAAACCACCGGCATGATGGGCGGCGCGGGCGATGACGTGCTGGTCGCCAGCAATTCGCCCGTGCAGATGAGCGGCGGCGACGGCGCCGACACCTTTGTGGCGCGCGAAGTCAACGGCCGGATCATCATCAACGATTTCGAACTGGGCGTGGACCGGCTGGATCTGTCGCTTCTGGGCATGATCCGCAGCACCGGCCAGCTGACCTTTCGGCCACAGGCCGACGGCATCAAGATCTTTTACGGCAATAGCGTCATCTGGATTTACACCCATGACGGCAGCACGCTTCAGGCCGGAAATTTCGACAATTCGCTGTTTCCCATCGCCCATTACAATCCCCCCAACATGTGGACCAACATCATGGGGTCCGAAGGCAACGACACCCTGAGCGCGGGGCGCTATGGCTCGACCGTCGTGGCGCGGGGGGGGCGCGACCTGCTCTTGGGGGGCGAGCGCGGCGATTATCTGCGCGGCGGCGATGGCAACGACACCATCCACGGCGCCGACGGCAATGACACGATGGAGGGGGACGCCGATAACGACGTGCTGCGCGGCGGCGCGGGCCGGGATTTTCTGCGCGGCGGCGATGGCAACGACTATATGAACGGCGGGATCGGCAATGACACGATCCACGGCAAGAACGGCAACGACATTCTGGTCGGTGAGGCCGGCGACGACGAGATGCTGGATTTTGCCGGCGACAACACCCTGTGGGGCGGCGGCGGCAGGGATCTGATGCGCACCGACATGGGTCATGACAAGCTTTATGGTGGCAGCGATCATGACACCATCTATTCGGGCATCGGCCATGACACGCTTTACGGCGATGGCGGCAACGATCTTCTGAATGCCGGCAAGGGTAACGATTTCCTGCATGGCGGCACCGGCAACGACACCATGTATGGCGGCGCGGGCAAAAACACGCTGTTTGGCGGCGATGGCGACGACCTCCTCGAAGGGGACCGCGACACCGACATTCTGCATGGCGGGGCGGGCAACGATTTCCTGCGCGGCGGCGACGGCCGCGACGAACTCAGGGGCGATACCGGCAACGACACGCTGCACGGCAAGAACGGGGACGACCTGCTGATCGGCGAAGACGGCGACGACGAGATGCTGGACTATTCCGGCAACAACACGCTGTGGGGCGGGAACGGCAACGACCGCTTGGGCACCGGCACCGGGACGGACATGCTGCATGGCGGTCGCGGCAATGACACGCTGAGCGGCGGTGACGGCAACGACACCATGTATGGCAGCTATGACGACGACGTGATGGATGGCGGCGGCCAGCGTGACCGAATGGACGGCGGCGACGGCAACGACCGTATGAGCGGCGGCGACGGCAATGACACGGTGGATGGCGGCAATGGCCACGACACCCTGTCGGGGCATCTCGGTGACGATCATGTCCGCGGCGGCGCCGGCAATGACCTCATGACGGGCGAATCGGGCCGCGACACCCTCATGGGCCAGGACGGCGATGACAGCATCCTTGGCGGCGGCGGCAACGATTCGATCCAGGGCGGGAACGGCAACGATTCGATTCTGGGCGATGACGGCAACGACAGCATTTATGGCGAGACGGGCAATGATTCGATCTGGGGCGGCACCGGCAATGACCGGATCGATGGCGGTCCCGGCAACGATTTCATGGTTCCCGGGGCGGGCAACGACACGGTAACCGCCGGCGACGGCAACGATACCGTCTGGGACCTCGCCGGTCAGGACATCCTTCTGGGCGGGGAAGGCCACGACACCATCCTGGGCTTTGGCGGCAATGATTCGCTTTTCGGCGATGCCGGCGATGACGTGTTGCAGGCCGGCACCGGCGACGACATGCTTTATGGCGGCACCGGCAATGACACGCTGAACGGCGAGGCGGGCAATGACAGCCTGCTCGGGGGCCTTGGCAACGACTATCTGCGCGGCAGCACGGGGGATGACGTCCTGCGCGGCGACGATGGCGATGACATCATCGACGGCGGGGCCGGCAATGATCGGCTGGCCGGTGGCGCGGGGGTCGATACATTTCTGTTCCGCGCCGCCGAGAATTTCGACGGCGGCTTTGATTCGATTCTCGATTTCCGGCTGGGCGAGGATGTGCTGGACATGCGCGAATTGGGCCTCAGCTTCATTCGCGGCGCGCAATTCTCGGCCGATGGCGAAGGTGGCGAGGTGCGCGCCTATTGGACCCGCGAAACCGCCTGGGTGCTCGAGGTCGATCTGCATGGGACGGGTCATGTCGACCTGACCCTGCGGCTGGGATCGATCGGACAGATCAGCGAGCGCGACCTGCTGCTTTAGCGTTCCATCAGGTTGCGATAGTTCCGCACCAGCATCAACAGACCAAAGACGATCAGAACGATCGAAATGCCAAAGACATAGCCCGGGCTGACATAGGTCGCGTCATAGGTGGGATAGATCCCCCGCCGCATCAGCCCCACACAATGCAGGATCGGGTTATACCACAGAAAATCCTGTGCTTTTGCCGGCATCTGGTCGTAAAGAAAGAACACGCCCGACATCAGGAACAGCGGCCGCGTGGCAATGCCCCAGGCGCGTTCATAAAGCGGAAAGGCCGTCATCAGATAGCAGTTGCAGGTTCCGACCCCGACCGCAAGGATCGTCGTCATGACCAGGCATTCAAAGATCGACATCATGTCGACCACGACCGGCAGCTGGAAAATGATAAAGATCCCCGACAGCACGATCGCGATCACCGTGGTATGCGTCAGCGCGTTCAGAATGACCCGCGCCAGCATGGCGTCCATGAACGTGACGCTGGGATAGGCCAGAAATGGGCGCGAATAGCGCACCGAGGCCGCGACCTTGTTGGTCAGATCGTTGAACATCGCAAAGGGCAGGAAGCCCGTCGCATAAAAGAGCGGAAAGTTCGTCCCCAGGCTGGGTTCGCGGAACGCCATGCTGAAAATGATCGACAACAGGGCGACACCCAGAATCGGTTCCAGCAAGGCCCAGACATAGCCCCCGGCCGAACGGCCATAGGTCGTGGCGATCTCGCGCAGCATCAATGCGACCACCGTCCGGGCCATGCGAAAGCGTGGTCCGTTGCGATAGGGCCGTTGCGGGGCGCGTCGTGCTAGGTTGATATCGGACATGTGAACGCAAATGCTGGTCTTGGCGCCCGGCAATATGTAACAACTGCGCCGAAAAGGTAAACCAGCGAAAGCGCGACTGCGGTGAGCACTCCTTCACAACCGACCGGCAGCAAGGCCGCAGATCAGGCCCAGCAAAAGCCCGGCGTGCAAGACCTGGCCGATGCCAGACCGACGCCCCACCCCGCCGATGCCAATGCGCCAAGCGGGACGAATCGCCCGTTTCAGGGCAGCCCGGGACTTGCGACCACCATGCCGCCGACGGCCGCCCCCGCGGCCAAGCCGCAGCCCGTTCAGCCCAAGCCGGCACAGGCACAGGCACAGGCACAGGTTGCCACGCCGGCCTTGAAACCCACCCCTGCCCCGGCAGCTCCGGCGCAGGCCAATCCGGCACCCGCGCCGGCGCCGCGCGCACAGGCCCAGCCGATACCGGTCCGGCCGATGACACAGCCGGCCGTCGCCCAGCCTGCGGCGCGCCCGATTCCCGCGAATCCGCCGCCGCCCGAAATTCCGGTCCGCCCGACCGTCAGCGTCGCACATCCCCGGCGCCGACACTGGCTGATGCTCGGGTCGTTCCTGTTGCTGGTGGTGCTGCCGACCCTGCTTTGGGCCTGGTATCTCTGGGCGCGGGCCAGCGATCAATATGTCTCGAGCGTCGGCTTTTCGGTCCGCAAAGAGGAATCGACCCCCTCGATCGACCTGCTTGGCGGGCTTGGCGGGCTGGCCGGCGGGACGGGCGGCGCCTCGGACACGGATATCCTTTACGAATATATCCGCAGCCAGGACATGGTCGAACGGATCGACGCCCGGCTGAACATCAAGGCCATGTTCGCGCGCGAATGGCCGCGCGATTTCATCTTTGCCGCCAATCCCGAGGACCATATCGAGGATCTGACCGATTACTGGCAAAGTCAGGTCAAGGTGCTTAACGACACCACCAGCGGCCTGATCACGCTGCGGGTCAGCGCCTTCACCCCCGAGGACGCGCAACAGATCGCGGCCGCCGTGTTCGAAGAAAGCTCGAACAAGATCAACGAGCTGTCGGCCATTGCCCGCGATGACACCACCCGGCTGACCAAGGAAGAGCTGGACAAGGCCCGGGGTGAGCTGACCAAGACCCGGCAGGCCATGACCGCGTTCCGCATGAAATCGCAGATCGTCGACCCCGAGGCCGATCTGGCCGGCCAGATGGGCGTGCTCAGCGGTCTTCAGGCCCAGCTGGCCGAGGCGCTGGTGGCCCATGACCTGTTGCTGGACAATGCCCGCCCCACCGACCACCGCGTCACCCAGTCGCAACAAAAGATCGACGCGCTGCGCCGTCTGATCGACACGGAACGCGGCAAATTCGGCGCCGAAGGCCAGGGCCCCGCCGGCGAAAGCTATGCGCAGCTGATGGCGGAGTACGAAAAGCTGGCGGTGGATCGCGAATTTGCCGAGGGCGCCTATCGCGGCGCACGCATCGCCTATGAGGCCGCGCTGGCCGAGGCGCAGCGCAAATCGCGCTATCTCGCCGCCCATATCGAACCCAAGGTGGCGCAAAGCTCGACCGAACCGGACCGCCCCTGGCTTTTGTTCATGGTGATGGGCATGCTCTTGGCCGGCTGGTCGATCCTGATCCTCGTCTATTACAGCATCCGCGACCGCCAATAAGTCATGATCGTGCTGGAAAACCTGACCAAGACCTATCGGCTGAAAGGCCGAAGGACGGTTGTCGCGGACCGGCTGAACGCCGTGTTTCCGACCGGGGCGTCGGTGGCTTTGCTGGGACGAAACGGCGCGGGCAAGACCACGCTGCTGAAAATGATCGCCGGCACGATCCGACCGACCTCGGGGCGGATCCTGTCGGATGGCACGATTTCATGGCCGGTCGGCTTCGCCGGCAGCTTTCACCCGGAACTGACCGGCGCGCAGAATGTGCGTTTCGTCGCCCGCATCTATGGCGTCGACAGCGACGAGCTGGTCGATTACGTCGGCGATTTCGCCGAGCTGGGCCAGCATTACCACCAGCCGTTTTCAAGCTATTCTTCAGGGATGCGGTCGCGGCTGGCCATGGGCACCAGCATGGGCATCCATTTCGACACCTATCTGGTCGATGAGGTGACCAGCGTGGGCGACGCCGATTTCCGGGCCAAGTCGCAGCGCGTGTTCAGCGACCGCATGGCCAATTCCGGCGCCGTCGTGGTCAGCCACTCGATGCAGATGATCCGCAACATGTGCGACATGGGCGCCGTTCTGGATCGCGGCCATCTGAGCCTTTTCGACGATCTCGACGAGGCCATCGCCTATCACGAGGCGGTGCTGCGCGTTCCCCCGGCCGTGCCCGGCGACGGCTAGGCGGGGGCGGTCAGCAGGGCCTCGATCTCGGCGCGCCGGGTGGCGACCAGCCCGGCATCGCCGCGCGATTCCACGTTCAGCCGCACCACCGGCTCGGTATTCGAGCGGCGCAGGTTGAAACGCCAATCCCCGAATTCCAGGCTGATCCCATCGGTATCGTCGCGCGCCACCGCAATGGGTTCAAAGCGCGCGACCACGCGATCGATCGCGGCGCCGGGATCGTCAAGGCGGAAATTGATCTCGCCCGAGGACGGAAAGGCCCGCATCCGTTCGGCCAGAAGCGCGCCCAGACTGGTCCCCTGACGCCCCATCAGTTCGGCCACCAGAAGCCAGGGCACCATGCCGCTATCGGCAAAATGGAAGTCGCGGAAATAGTGATGAGCCGACATTTCGCCGCCATAGATCGCATTCTCTTCGCGCATCGCCCGCTTGAGATAGGCGTGCCCGGTGCGCGCCTGCACCGCCTGTCCGCCCGCCCGTGCAATCATGTCGCGCGTGTTCAGCACCACACGGGGGTCATGGACGATCTTTTCACCCGGATGCTTTTCCAGAAACGCCGTGGCCAGCAGGCCGACGATATATTCGCCGGGGATAAAGCCGCCATGCTCGTCAAAGAAAAAGCAGCGGTCGAAATCGCCATCCCAGGCCACGCCAAGATCGGCGCCATGCGCACGCACCGCATCCGCCGTCATCGGCTGATTTTCGGGCAAAAGCGGGTTTGGAATGCCGTTCGGAAAGCTGGAATCCGGGTCATGGTTGATGCGGATGAACCGCAGCGGCGCGCCGCGCCCGGCCAGTTCCGCGGCGATGGCATCAAAGGTCGGCCCCGCCGTGCCATTGCCGGCATTGACCAGCACGGTCAGCGGGCGCAGCGCCGAGACATCGACGAAATCGGCAATGGCGCGGGCATAGGCGGCGCGCGCTTCGGGAAAATCGCGGGTTTCGCCCCGCCGCTCGGACGCGGCGAAACGTCCCGACCGCGCCAGATCTGCCAGCCGGGCAAAATCCCCCTCGGGGTCCAGCGGTGCGGCGCCGCGTCCGACCAGCTTCATGCCGTTATAGTCGATGGGGTTATGCGAGGCCGTCACCTCGATCCCGCCATCGGCACCGAAATGGGCGGTCGCGAAATACATCTCTTCGGTACCGGCAAGGCCGAGGTCGCGGACATTGGCACCCGCATCGTTCAGCCCCCGGATCAGCGATGCCGCCAGTTCCGGCGAGGTTTCGCGCGTATCCCGCCCCACGATCACGTCGCGCGCGCCCAGCACCTGCGCAAAGGCCCGGCCGATGCGATAGGCCACATCGGTATCCAGTTCACTGCCCAGCCGACCGCGCACGTCATAGGCCTTGAAACAGTCGATCTGTCGCGGCGGCATCTGGTCGGGCATGGTCATCGCCTTTCTTCCCTGATCATCCCCCTTGGCTACACCACCGTCCATGGGATGGGAATAATGCGTCAGGATTGAAGAAGGGTTAATCCTACATCCAATGACCGAGGTGACGCGCCCCCCACCCCGCGCTAGACCGGACCAAAGCAAGGAGACGCCGATGGATACCAAGGCCCTGATCGCCGCCTATTACGCCGCATTCAACGCCGGGCGTACCGACGAGATGTTGAGCTATCTGCATGACGGGATCGAACATCACGTCAACGAAGGCGGAATCCGGCGTGGCAAAGAAAAATTCGCCGAATTCAACGCCCATATGACCAGAAGCTATAAAGAAACCCTGACCGATATGGTGATTTTCGCCAATGAGACGGGCGACCGGGCGGCGGCGGAATTCGTGGTCAATGGCACCTATCTTGCCACCGACGAGGGCCTGCCCGAGGCGCGGGGCCAGACCTATATCCTGCCCGCCGGGGCATTTTTCACCATCCGCGACGGCAAGATCGCGCGGGTGACCACCTATTACAACCTCGCCGATTGGATGCGACAGGTTTCCGCATGATCGCCACCCGCATCCTGACCGGCGATGCCGTGGCCGGGGCGCTGGATGATCTGGCGCGGCTGCGCATCGCCGTCTTTCGCGACTGGCCCTATCTTTACGATGGCGACGTGGATTACGAGCGCGATTACCTGACCGCCTATCAGTCGCCGGGCGCGGTGGTCGTCGCGGCCTATGACGGCGCGCGCATGGTCGGCGCCGCGACCGGCGCCCCGATGGAGCATCACGCGGGCGATTTTGCCGCCGCCTTCGCCACCCGCGCCGAGCCTCTGGATCAGATCTATTACTGCGCGGAATCGGTGCTTTTGCCGGAATATCGCGGGCACGGGCTGGGCCACGCCTTTTTCGACGGGCGCGACGCGCAGGCCCGCACCCTGGGACGCCGCTATAGCGCATTTTGCAGCGTGATCCGACCCGCCGATCACCCGCTGCGCCCGGCCGAATACCGGCCGCTGGACGGGTTCTGGCGCAAGCGCGGCTATGCACCGCTGCCGGGCGTCATTGCCGGGTTCGACTGGAAGGATATCGGCGAGGCGGCGCAGACCCGCAAATCCCTGCAGTTCTGGATGAAATCGCTGTGACTCGCCTGATCAGGATCGCCGCCGCCGCCTATCCCTTTGACTGGCTTGATAGTTTCGACGCCTATCGCGCCAAGATCGGGGCCTGGGTCGCGGGTGCCGCCGATTGCGACCTGCTGGTCTTTCCCGAATATGGCGCGATGGAGCTGGCCTCGCTTGGCGGCCCAGCCATCGCCGGTGATCTTGAGGCATCCCTGCACGAGGTCGCCCGGCACGAGGCCGCCCGCGACGCGCTGCACACCGAACTTGCGGCGGCGCATGGCGTGCATATCCTGGCCGCATCCGGCCCGCATTTCGACGCCACCCAATCTGGCAACCCGCGCCCGGTGAACCGCGCCGTGCTTTACGGCCCCAAGGGCCGCATCGGCCATCAGGACAAGCAGATCATGACCCGGTTCGAGCGCGAGGACTGGAACGTCGCCCCCACCCCCGGCCTGCGGGTGTTCGACACGAGCCTTGGCCGGCTGGGGGTGCTGATCTGTTATGACGCGGAATTCCCGCTGCTGGGCCGCACGCTGGCCGAAGCCGGGGTCGAGATCATCCTTGTCCCGTCCTGCACGGACACAGTGGCGGGCTATAACCGGGTGCGGATCGGGGCGATGGCAAGGGCGCTGGAAAGCCAATGCGTGGTGGTGCAATCGCCCACGGTCGGGAATGTGGACTGGTCCCCGGCGATTGACGAAAACCGCGGCGCGGCGGGGATTTATGCGCCCCCCGACGGGTTCTGGCCGGAAAGCGGTGTGGTAGCCGAGGGGGGGATGGATGCGCCCGGTTGGGTCAAGGCCGAGGTTGATCTGGATTTGGTGGCCGAGAGCCGCAGGAATGGGCGGGTACTGCCGTTTTTGCATTGGGCGGAGAGTGCGGGGCAACATTGAGCCCGGTTTGCTAAATGCTGCGACGGGCACGAATGTCAGCGCTCCATAGGGCGGTCAAAAACATGGCAAAACCAACCGATTTTGGCGCACAGATACGTTCGGGGGTCTCAGCCGAACCCTAATCGTTCCAGATCATCTTCTGAAACCAACATCTCGATGAGATGGTCGAAATTGTCGGCGACCTTTGTAAAGCAGTCTTCGAAGGATGTTCCATTTTGGTCGAATTGCCAGATTTCTGGGTTCGCTCGCGTAGGGTCGTTTTGGTAGTTCAAACACGTCCACCCACCACCACCGAGTGATGCGAAAGGAATCACATCGTCGATGCTTCGTTCAAAAACATCATCAACCCAGTCTTGGAGGCCCTTCTGCTCACGCGGCAGGCTTTCGAGAGGATCGAGGTCTTGGAAAAAGCCCTTATATTCTCCACCGGCGGCCCTAGGACCTGAGATCGCTTCATCGCATAGCTTACCATCTTTGAAGATGGAAGCGGTGTTAGAAACAAGGTATCCATCTTTTAGGCTGCGTGGGAAAGTGACCCCAAAGCGCTGCTCCATCTGTTCAATTTCAACGGGCGTTGCACCTGGATCGGGATCAGAGGAATCGCTTGTCCATACGTAGTGGTTCGACATTTTGGTCACCTATTTACCCTACTGGCCCAGCCAATATGCTTAAACAAACTGTGCGCTGTTGCATCCAAAAGAAGCATTGGCCCTGTACCATTTGGATTCAACTGCAAACCATCATGATGCCAAGTTAAACCATCAGGATTTGCCCTTCCCCTGGCCAACTGGCCCAATTGTCTTTGTGTGAACAACGATCGCGGAACTCGCCCAGCTTCAATCTCTTGCCACAACGCACGGCTCGCGGAACGCAAATCGGCATTGCCACTGATGCTCGTGCCCCGTCCGATTGGGTTCGGAATATCGACGCGGGCGAGACCAATCTGCGAAAAATCCGGCACGCCATCGGTATAGGATACCGAAACACGTCGTCCGTTCAGAGAAGAACCCACATCGCTGATACGTGTCGTGTATCGTACCTGCCCACCGGGCATGATCTCCACAACATTGTCCGAGTTTTCCAGCCAGCGGCCAAACCGGGGTGCCTGAGGACCAGCATTGCGTTGACCTAGGAAACGGCCACCGTCGTCCAGCATGTCGGGTGTGATCCGAATGGGTCGCGGCGCGGCGCGGCCAACCGCACCAAGGAGACCGCCAGAGACCAGTGCAAGTGCCTCAGGATAGAACCGACGCCCTGTTTCCTCGCGCATGCCTGCGCGGACAGCGCGGCCATCAGCATCCGAAACGCCGAGACCAGCGATACGCTGAAGCTCTTCATGCAGCACATCCCATTGAGCAAGTTCACCTCGATTACGAAGAAACGGGCGCCCGCCCCAACGTTCCTCCTCCACACCACGTGCGGCTGCAACCAGGCCACGGCCCAAGTTGCGGAGCGCTGCCCGCCGTTCATCTCCGGAAAGCACGGATTGTGGCAGGTGTTCCACGCCCGCCAACAGTGCAATCGCATCGAGGTATCGTGCGGCATTTTCCGGCGCGGCAGTGCGCAGTTCTTCTAAAGCATCACCCGGCGTGGTGCCGTCGAAGAACGGGTTTTGCCCCACGCCGCGCGCAAGATCGCGCATGCCTTGGCGAAACGCCTCTGTTTCCGCCAGGAGTTTTTCCTGCTCGAATAGAGGCCCGAACAACAGATCGCTCGATGCAAGGGCATTCGGCAGAGGAGCCGCCAAGGCATATCGAAACGCGGCCTCGCGAAATGCCCGAGCCAAAAGCTGTTGCTCGACTTCCTGAACATCGGTTTTATTTGTATCCGCGGCTAGCGCTTCAATTGCTGGTCGCAGGGCACGCATCTCGGCGGCGGCATTGCGAAATTCCTGAAGTCGGTCGTCATTTGGGTGACGAAATGCGAATCCATCCCAAATTTCTGCGGTTGCGCCGACAACGTTCTGAGTGAACCCCGGAATGAAGGGTTCGGCGCGGCATCGACAGTTAATCGCCTGACCGGGATGGCCGTCTTCGGGTGGATCATCCCAGCGGAATACCTGATCATCATAGACGGCATGCGCTCGGCGCACTTTTTCATCATCTTCGGACCGCCAGACATAGAACTCGACAGCGAGAGCGCGTTGGCGCAACTCCCCGATAAGCCCAGTAAAGCCGCGGAGAAGGCGTTCTTCCATGGATTGCCGAATAGGGCGAAGCCGCTGAGGATGACTGTTCCATTCAGCCCAAATGACGGTGAGCCGACTGGCCCACTCATCAAGCGTCTGTTCCACCGCATCCGAAACATCGGGAAGGTTATCTGGTGAGACCGGCCCCTCCAAAAGTTCAGAATAGGTCTCGATCAGCGCATGTGCGTTTTCACGAGAACGTCATTCAGGCGAGTGGCGAAATCCGCTCTCAGATCTTAATAGTTCGGGAATGTGTTCTTGACGGCCCACCCAGTTCGCCTTCCGACAACTCCCATGGAAGAACGGGAAAGAACAAACTCACCCTCCCCGCCTGAACGGAGGAAATCAGAAAATGCATGCTGCATCTCGTCTTCCACCTTGACCTGGTGGGGAACTATCTCAAGCTTTCATTAACCCACATTCTCCAAGTAAGTCGCTGATTTCGCTGTCGTAATCGTGATATTTCGCATATAAATCATGGCGTTGACGGCTGCGAGGGGCGCGTTTCATG